>NZ_JAOQNS010000004.1:0-300000 GCF_025961475.1 Rhodobium gokarnense
TCTCCCGCCATGGCATGTCGGCCTCCTCCGCCTATCCATGCCAAAACTGTCAACCATCTCCCCGAACGCTGTAAGCCATCTCCCCGGGACATACATCAAGGCCGGGGTGACGGGAGAGGGGGTGTCGGGCGCGTTCCTCACAGCGGGCTCACGTCGTCGCTTGGTCGCCCTTGCGAACCCAATGGGTTGGATGTTCTCCTGTCGGCATCGCTGCATAGGAGAGAGCCCCGTAAGACCATGACCGACGACGTCATCACCCGCCACGTGCTGATCTCCGGCCGCGTCCAGGGCGTCGGCTACCGGGCCTGGTGCCGGCGGGAGGCGGAGGAGCGGGGGCTGTCCGGCTGGGTCCGCAACCGCCAGAACGGGGACGTCGAAGCCGTCTTTTCCGGGGCGCCGGAGGTGGTCGAGGCGATCATCCTTGCTTGCCGGAAAGGGCCGGGCTGGGCCCGCGTCGACCATGTCGAAGTCATTTCCGACGGTGCGCCGATCCGCGGCCCGTTCGAAATGCGGGCGACCCGGTGAGCGAGGCCGTCGGCGTCAGCGTTCCGCGACCTCCGCATCGAAGCTGAGCTTGCCGCCATATTTGCGCACGATGAAGGCCTCGAGCTGCTTGCGGTGCTTGTGGTGGCGGGCCTGGTTGCCGATGTATTTGTCGACCGGCACCTGGCGGTAGAAATACCAGATGACGGCGCCGACGAGGATCGCCGGCAAGAAGCCGAGCCCCAGCGCAAAGATGGCGAGCACCATCCAGCCGGCGCTGAGGCCGCAGCCGGGCAGGGCACCTCCCTTTTCCTTCTTCTTTCGGGGATCGCCCTCGCGCACCTCTTCCAGCTTCTGGATCGAGTAGTTGCAGGCAAGCAGCGGCTTGTCGGCGACGGAGTTGTCCTCGCGAACGAAGAACACCTCGACGTCGTGGCCGTCGCGCATCGGCAGTTCGACGCCGCGCAGGCGAATCGGCGTCTCGATGCCTTCCGCATCGTCGAGGAAGAATTCCTTCAAGGGGCCCTGGTCGGGAAAGAGCTGGTAGCCGCGGACGATGCCGCGCACCGAAAAGACGTAGTCGCTGGCCATTTTGTCCGGTGGTCCCCCGCGGGCTTGGTACTCTCTCAGTCCGTAACCGTTTCCAGCGGCCCGAACAATGGGGCGAATTCGGCCTTCAGCGCAATGTCGAGGTCGGCAAGGGTGGCGGGAAGGCCGAGATCGACGAGGCTGGTGACGCCGTGGTCCGTCACGCCGCAGGGCACGATGCCGGAGAAATGCTCCAGCACGGGGTCGACGTTGATGGCGATGCCGTGGAAGGTCGTCCAGCGGCGCACGCGCACGCCGATGGCGGCGATCTTGTCCTCTGCGTCCGGCCCCTTGTCCGGCCGGCGCACCCAGACGCCGACGCGGTCGTCGCGCCGCTCGCCGCGGATATGAAACCGCCACAGGGTACGGATGATCCATTCCTCCAGCGCCTCGATATAAGCGCGCACGTCCTGGCGGCGTCGTTTGAGATCCAGCATGACATAGGCGATGCGCTGGCCGGGGCCGTGATAGGTGAACTGGCCGCCGCGCCCGGTGCGGTAGACGGGGAATCGCTCCGGCGTCAAAAGGTCCGTATCGACGGCGCTGGTGCCGGCGGTATAGAGCGGTGGATGCTCCAGGAGCCAGACTCGCTCCGGCGCCGTGCCTTCGGCGATTTCGGCGACCCGAGCCTCCATGGCGGCCACCGCCTCGGGGTAGGGGACGGGGGTATCGCTGATGACCCATTCGACCGGCGGCGCACCGGCTCTTGCGACCATGATCCGGCCGGGATCGGTGCGCGCATTAACCATCGGCTAACCATTCTCCTTCCACAGTGACGCCAAATGTCGCGTTGCATCGGGCGCGTTCCGTCGGGCCTTGCCACGGAGTCTCCATGGGCACCACCATCGACACCATTACCGTCGAGCTGTCCGTCGTTCTCGGCACTTCCGAGATGCCGATCCATCAGCTTTTGCGCATGGGTCGCGGCGCGGTCATCGAGTTAGATACGACCGAAGACGACGATGTCCAAGTGCTGGCCAACAACATTCCGGTGGCGCGCGGGCAGGTGATCCTGCGCGGCGAGAAGATCGGCGTCTCCGTCACCCAGGTGCTGATGCGCCCGCCGGACGCCCGGCCGCGTGACACCGTCTACAAGGTGGTCGGTGACGATCTTCCCAAAAGGGACGCTTGAACCCCTGTCACCGATTTGATACAGGAAGCGCGCTGATCGACATCAGCCCTATTTTTGCGGTCGTGGCGGAATTGGTAGACGCGCAGCGTTGAGGTCGCTGTGGGGTAAAACCCGTGGAAGTTCGAGTCTTCTCGACCGCACCATCTCACTCTTGAAAATATGTCTCACGCGAGTGCGCTTCGCGCACCGCTCCGACGGGGCGGCGCACGGGCGCCGGCGGCCGGTCGGCCTTGCGAAGCCTTTGGCTTCGATCTTTTGTCTCACACCAGGCTCGCTTCGCTCGCGGCTCCGACGGGGCGGCGCATGGGCGCCGGCAGCCGTTCGGCCTTGCGAAGCCTCTCGGCTTCGATTGCCGTTGCATCGCACTCAGTCGTCACCCCGGGTTTGAGCCGGGGCCTATTGCCCACCTCAACACGGTATGTCGTCGCGGGTCGGATCTCCGCATCGGTCCGAGCGCGACATTGGCGTGGAAAGGGGCATTGGATGCCGGGTCCTCGTCGGCTGCCATGATTTTCCGCCGTTCTTTCTGCCCTGCCCCCCATTTTCAGGAAAACTGACTTTAAGGATTTTCCTATGCTGCGGTCCTGAACGGCCCCTCCCGGCTTTTTTCCAAAAGAGGATTACCGCATGCTCAGGAACGACCAGCTCGACCAGTGGGATCGGGAGAATTTCTTCCATCCCTCCACCCATCTCGCCCAGCACGCCCGCGGCGAGGCGCCGAACCGCATCATTACGACCGGCTCCGGCGTCCACATCACCGACCGCGACGGCACCACGCTGCTCGATGCCTTTGCCGGGCTCTATTGCGTCAATGTGGGCTACGGGCGCCAGGAGATCGCCGAGGCGATCGCGGCGCAGGCGAAAGAGCTCGCCTACTACCACGCCTATGTGGGCCACGGCACGGAGGCCTCCATCACGCTCGCCAAGATGGTGCTGGACCGGGCGCCCTCGAACATGTCGAAGGTCTATTTCGGCCTCTCCGGCTCGGACGCCAACGAGACCAACATCAAGCTCGTCTGGTACTACAACAACATCCTCGGCCGGCCGGAGAAAAAGAAGATCATCTCGCGCTGGCGCGGCTATCACGGTTCCGGCCTGATGACCGGCTCGCTGACCGGCCTCGACCTCTTCCACAAGAAGTTCGACCTGCCGCTGTCGCCGGTGCTCCACACCGTCTCGCCCTACTACTATCGCCGCGACGACCTGACGATGAGCGAGGACCAGTTCGTCGCCCATTGCGCGGCGGAGCTGGAAGCGCTGATCGAGCGGGAAGGGGCCGACACCATCGCCGCCTTCATCGGCGAGCCGGCGATGGGCACGGGTGGCCTGGTGCCGCCGCCGAAGGGCTACTGGCAGGCGATCCAGCCGATCCTGCAGAAGCACGACATCCTGCTGATCGCCGACGAGGTGGTCACGGGCTTCGGCCGGCTCGGCTCCATGTTCGGCTCCGACCACTACGGCATCGAGGCCGACATCATCACCATCGCCAAGGGCCTGACCTCGGCCTATGCGCCGCTCTCCGGATCGATCATCTCCGACAAGGTCTGGGAGGTGCTGGAGAAGGGCACCGACGAGAACGGCCCGATCGGCCATGGCTGGACCTATTCGGCCCATCCGATCGGCGCGGCCGCGGGCGTCGCCAACCTCAAGCTCATCGACGAGATGAACCTCGTTGCCAATGCGGCAGAGACCGGCGCCTATCTCAATCAGGCGATGGCGGATGCCGTCGGCGGGCACGGGAATGTCGGCGAAGTGCGCGGCGAGGGGATGCTCTGCGCCGTGGAATTCGTCGCCGACAAGGCGAGCCGGACCTATTTCGATCCGGCCAAGAAGGCCGGCGCGGCGATCAGCGGGGCGCTCCTCAAGCGCGGCGTCATCGCCCGCGCCATGCCCCAGGGCGACATCATCGGCTTTGCCCCGCCGCTCTGCCTTTCCCGCGCCGAGGCCGACGAGATCGTCGGCAAGACCAAGGAAGCGGTCGAGGAAGTCTTCGCGGACGTCTAGTCCGGTCGTGCGTTCGAACCCCATGCAGGGGTGACGGCGCATAAGTCCCATTGCACGCGGCGCGAATGGTTTTGCGTCGCGGACTCAGGAGGGCGGGCCGGGAACACCCGACCTGCCGGCGCGTTTGCCATGTCTCGGCGACTGGTTTCGTCGAGACATGGCCGGTACAGTCCATTCACGCCATTGCGCTTGAGTGCCCGCCGGTCCGTCGCCGACGGGCAAGTTTTTGGTGGCCACCACGGGGCCCCCACGGTAATTCTCAAGGCAGTGGCGCGGCGAGATGCCGGCCGCACCCGTCCCGACACGCGCGGAGATTTTCGTGGCCGACACCGACACCGTCGAACGACCGCAGGAGGATGCCGCCCTTGTCCCGGCCGCCCGGGACGAGGAAGGCAACCTGTCGCAGGAGTTCGTCGAGTTCGTCGGCGCCGCCGTCGAGGCCGACGATGCCGACCGGCTGAAGGCGCTCACCGAAGACCTCCACGAGGCGGACCTTGCCGACCTCATCGACGCGCTGCACCCGGCGAACCAGTCGAAGCTGGTCCGGCTGCTCGGCCGCGACTTCGATTTCGTCGCGCTGACCGAGCTCGACGATGCGGTGCGCGTGCGCATCCTCGACGAGTTGCCGCCCGAGGCCGTCGCCGAAGGCATGCGCGAGCTCGATTCCGACGATGCCGCGCACATCCTGGAAGACCTCGACGAGCCGGACAAGGACGCGATCCTGGAGCAGATGTCGTTCGTCGAACGGCTGCAGCTGCAACGGGTCCTGGAATATCCGGAAGAATCCGCCGGCCGGCGGATGCAGACCGACTTCATCGCCGTGCCGCCGTTCTGGACGGTCGGCCAGACGATCGACTATCTGCGCGAGGCGGAGGAACTGCCGGAGGAGTTCTACCAGATTTTTGTCGTCGACCCCGGGTTCCGACTGCAGGGTACGCTGCCGCTCGACGCGCTCTTGCGCTCCAAGCGGCCGCAGAAGATCTCCGAGATCATGCGCGGCTCGCCCTATCTGGTCTCCGCGACCGACGACCAGGAGGAGGTGGCGCACCTCTTCGAGCGCTACAACCTCATCTCGGCCGCCGTCACCGACGATTCGGAGCGCCTCGTCGGCGTCATCCACATCGACGACATCGTCGACGTCATCCAGGAAGAGGTCGACGAGGACATCAAGCGCATGGCCGGTATCGGCGACGAGGAGGTCTCCGACTCCATCCTCGCCACCGTCAAGAGCCGCTTCACCTGGCTGCTGGTCAACCTGGCGACCGCCGTGCTCGCTTCGCTGGTCATCGGCCTGTTCGATGCCACGATCCAGCAGATGGTGGCACTCGCCGTCTTGATGCCGATCGTTGCCTCCATGGGCGGCAATGCCGGCACCCAGACCATGACGGTCGCGGTGCGCGCGCTCGCCACCCGCGACATCGACATCTTCAATGCCCGACGAATCATCTCCCGCGAGGCGATCGTGGGGTTCCTCAACGGCGTCCTCTTTGCCGTGGTCATCGGCGTCATCGCCGCGGTCTGGTTCGACAATGTCGGGCTCGGCGGCGTCATTGCGGCGGCGATGGTCGTCAACATGGTGGCTGCAGGGCTTTTCGGCATCCTGATCCCGCTGACCCTCAACAAGCTCCGCGTCGACCCGGCGATCGCCTCCGGCGTGTTCGTCACCACGGTCACCGACGTCGTCGGCTTTTTCGCGTTCCTCAGCTTCGCTGCCTGGTGGTTCGGGCTCGCCTGAGCGCCCGCCGGAACGGCAGCCGCTTCACCGATCATTAACCATAAAAGCGCACCGTTGCGGCATTCCATCCTCGACGGGGACACCCCATGCCGCGCGCGCTTTTCTTCGCTCCGCTCCTTGCCCTTTCCCTTGCCGGCTGCCTTGGCGACGGAACCAATCCGACCTGCCGGATGACGACGCTTCCGGGCGAGGGCGCCTACGAGATCTGCACGGTCGGCCGGGTCATCACGCTGGAGCGCGCCGGCCCCGCAATGGGCGATCCGGCAATGGAGATGCCGGCAGAACGCGGGCCGGTCCCCAAGCCCGTTCTGGAACAGATCGACGACGAGGATTTTTCCGACGGCGAGCCGCTGGTCATCACCTCGACGAACCTGGCGTTTTGAGGCTATAGAGGCCCCCGAGTGGCCGGCCGCGCCGGCCGCGCCAAAAAGGGGCCGCCGATCATGGCATCTGAGAAATCGTCCCGGGGCTTCCGGCTGTCGCCGCTGACCGCGTTCACGCTGCTCGCCGCCGTCGGCATCGTCGGCATGATGGGCGTCTATGTGGCGACCGGCTTTGTGCTCGATGAGCGCGAACGGGCGCTCGGTGAGGCGTTTGCCGCCGTGCCGGACGGAGCGCCGACGCCGTTGTCTGAGGTCGTGCCGGGCGACTGGACCGATGCGTGCGTCCTTAACGAGCCGATTCCCGATCCGGGAAAGACCAAGACGCCTTCAAAGATGCCCGGCATGCTGATCCCGCCGATGCGCAACCACGCGACGTTCCTCACCAGCGGCTACTGGCTGATCGTCACGCTTGACGGCAAGGGCGATATCCTGTCGGAAAGCCGCGTCGATCCCGACGCGGTGGCGAACCGGACGGCGGATAATGGCGGCAATTTCTGCGCCGGTCGCGAGGCGCTCACCTTCGCGCTGGAGCCGTGCGAGGAGGGCTGCGCCCGGCGCATCGTCTTTGACCGCGGGGCGTCCTGATCCGTTGCGGCCTGACGTCCAATCGTCTTTTGCCCGTTTTCCGATAAGGTGCCGGCGCAAACCGATCCCGTTTCAATAAAAACAGGACCCGATCCGGACATGCGCAAACTCGTCATCGCCGCCGTCGCGCTCATCGTTCTCGGGGCAGGGGGCTATTGGTACTACATGACTTATGAGCCCTCGCGGATGCGCTTTCCGGTCCAGGGGATCGATGTCTCACACCACCAGGGCGCCATCGATTGGCAGCGGGCGGCGGAGGACGGCGTCGATTTCGCCTATATCAAGGCGACCGAGGGCGGCGACTTCACCGATCCGAATTTTGCCGACAACTGGCAGGGCGCCCGGGCCGCCGGAATTCCCGTCGGCGCCTATCATTTCTACTCCTTCTGCCGCGACCCCAAGGAGCAGGCGGCCCATTTCGTCGCCACCGTGCCGCGCGAGACGGGAACGCTGCCGCCGGCCGTCGACGTGGAGTTCGAGGGCAATTGCGACGAGGAGCCGGCGCGCGACGATTTCGTCATCGGCATGCTCGCCTTCCTGGAAGTCGTCGATGCGCATTTCGGTACCAAGACGGTGATCTACGCCTCGCGGGACTCCTACAAGAAGCTCGTCGGCGGGCGTTTCCTCGACCGGCCGTTCTGGTTCCGCTCGATCGTCTCCGCGCCGGTCCTCAACGAACGCATGTGGACCTTCTGGCAGTACCACGACCGCGGCAGCCGCGCCGGCATCGACGGCAATGTCGATCTCGATGCCTTTGCCGGGACGGAGGAAGAGTTCCGGGGGCTGCTCCTGAAGCCGGCGGAATAGCGCCGCTTGGTTGCGCCCTTTGCGGGTTCTATAAGGGGTGGAAAGCCGGCCGATAAGAACGCCGGACACCCTTACGGAGAGGACCCGAGGATGCCCGCCAACGATATCCCCACGCTCGATTTCGACCTCGGCGAGACCGCCGACATGCTGCGCGACAGCTTGCGCTCGTTTTCCGAGGACAGGATCGCGCCGATTGCCGGCGAGATCGACCGGACCAACGAGTTCCCGCGCCACCTGTGGCCGGAGATGGGCGCCCTCGGGCTGCACGGCATCACGGTGGAGGAGGACTATGGCGGCGCCGGGCTCGGCTATCTGGAGCACTGCATCGCCATGGAGGAGGTCAGCCGGGCCTCGGCCTCGGTCGGGCTCTCCTACGGCGCCCATTCCAATCTCTGCGTCAACCAGATCCGCCGCAACGGCACGGAAGACCAGAAGCGGCGCTACCTGCCGAAGCTGATCTCCGGCGAGCATGTCGGCGCGCTCGCCATGTCGGAGCCGGGGGCGGGGTCCGACGTCGTCTCCATGCGCACGAAGGCGGAAAAGAGGGGCGAACGCTACGTCCTCAACGGCTCCAAGATGTGGATCACCAACGGCCCCGTCGCCGACACGCTGGTGGTCTATGCCAAGACCGACCCTGAGGCCGGCCCGCGCGGCATCACCGCCTTCCTGGTCGAAAAGGATTTTGCCGGCTTCTCCACGGCCCAGAAGCTGGACAAGCTCGGCATGCGCGGCTCCGACACGTGCGAGCTGGTTTTCGAGGATTGCGAGGTGCCGGAGGAGAACGTTCTCGGCACCGTCAATCGCGGGGTTGCCGTGCTGATGTCCGGGCTCGACTACGAGCGGGCCGTGCTGGCCGCGGGGCCCCTCGGCATCATGCAGGCGGCGCTCGATGTCGTCGTGCCGTACCTGCACGAACGCAAGCAGTTCGGGCAGCCGATCGGCACCTTCCAGCTCATGCAGGGAAAGCTCGCCGACATGTATGTGACGGCGAATGCCTGCCGGGCCTATGTCTATGCGGTGGCAAGGGCCTGCGACCGGGGAAAGACGACCCGCGAGGACGCGGCCGGTGCGATCCTCTATGCCGCGGAAAAGGCGACGCAGATCGCGCTCGATGCCATCCAGTGCCTCGGCGGCAACGGCTACATCAACGACTACGCGACCGGCCGCCTCCTGCGCGACGCCAAGCTCTACGAGATCGGCGCCGGCACCTCGGAGATCCGCCGCATGCTGATCGGGCGGGAGCTGTTCGAGCGGACGAGGTGACCGCTGCACCAGCGGGGCCGTTTTCGCTTTTCGGCCGGGGAAGGGAGTGCCAGAATGTCGCAATGCCCCGGCGCCGGCGTCGGCGAGTGGGGACAGAAATCGCCGAGGGGAGGAAACCGTGCCGACTGTTTTCGGCCGGAGGGTCGCAATCATCTGCTTCGCGCTGGCGCTTGTCCTTTGTCTCGCGCCGCGACCGGCCGGAGCGACGGCGGACGGGCCGGACTTTTTCCGCGTCATCGGCGTCGTTGCCGGCGACGTCCTGTGGATCCGCTCCGGGCCGTCGGCGCGCTACGAGAAGGTCGGGTCCATTCCCTATGACGCCAGCGATGTGGGCAATCTCGGCTGCCGGGATTTCGGCGACCGCTACTGGTGTCAGGTTGAATATCGCGGCGTCGTCGGCTGGTCGAACGGGCGCTTTCTCGCCGAGTGACGGATCGTCAGAGGCTTTTTCCGGGAGATGACATGAAGACTGCCCTCAGAGCGGGCCTTGGAGCCCTTTTCCTGTTCTTTGCCGCCAATGTGGCGGTCGCCGCGTCGGACGATCCGGCCGAACCGTCCCCCGAAGATCATCAGGCGGTCCAGGAGTGCCTGGAAGCCTCGCGCGGCGCCGAGACGCTGAAGATCGCCGCCGACTGCATCGGCGTCGTCGCCAATCCGTGCCTCGACGTGCCCGACAACCAGACCACCTACGGCATGGCCTCCTGCCTGCAGCGCGAGGAGCGGATCTGGGATTCGCTGCTGAACGACTGGTACGGCAGCGCGCGCCAATATCTTTCCGCCGAGCTCAAGCGCCAGTTTCGCGACGTCCAGCGCGCCTGGATCGCCTGGCGCGACGCCAAATGCGGTTTCGAGCACGCCAAATATGAGGGCGGCACGCTCGGAACGGTCACCGGCGCGAGCTGCATGCTGGAGACGACGGGCGCCCGGGCGCTGGAGCTGCGCTCCCTCGTGGTGGAGTACGAATCCCGGTGAGCGATTTTTCCTTCCGGCCGCTGACGCCGGACAAGTTCGATGACCTCGTTGATCTTTTCGGGCCGGAGCGCGGCGCTTCCGGCGGCTGCTGGTGCATGTGGTGGCGGGTGCCGACGAAAACCTTCAACGAGATGGCACGCGAGGAGCGCCGGGCGGCGTTCGAGGCGGCGGTGGGCGAGGGGCCGACGGGCGTCCTTGCCTATGATGGCGATACGGCGATCGGCTGGTGCGCGGTTGGACCGCGTTCATCCTTGCCGAAACTCAATCGCTCGCGCGTTGCGGCGACGCTGGACGACCCAGACGGCGTCTGGATGATCAACTGCTTCTTTGTCCGCAAGGCCTATCGCGGCGACGGCCTGATGGGTCGGCTGATCGCGGCGGCTGTCGACTATGCGCGGGGCGAGGGCGCCCGGGCGCTGGAAGCCTGTCCCGTCGACCCGCAGCGCGAGCTGCAGTGGGGCGAGGGGTTCATCGGTATCGCATCCCAGTTCGCCGCTGCCGGTTTTGCCGAGGTCGCCCGGCGCTCGCCGACGCGGCCGCTGATGCGGCTGGATTTCTGAGCCGCGTACACCATGTTGGTGTTCTGCCGCGGGTGTACCGGCTTCGCCATTTGCGAGCCGGCCCGCATTGCCCTAAACAAACGGATTGAAAGCGGCTGACCGCTCAAGATTCGGTTCCTGCAACAGCGAGATTTTCATGATCGACCGTCCGAATTCCCGTCCCTTCCATCTCGACGACGAAGATGAGGACGAGGAGGAAAAGACCAAGACGCCGCAATCCCTGCAGGTCGACAAGCACCTGTTCGAGGCCCGCACCGTGCTGATCACCGGCCAGATCACCCAGGAACTGGCGCGCGACGTCTCGACCCGGCTGATGGCGCTGGCCCATGTCAACAGCGACCCGATCACCGTCGTCGTCTCTTCGCCCGGCGGCCATGTGGAGTCGGGCGACATGATCCACGACACCATCCGCTTCATCGCGCCGAAGGTGCGCATGCTCGGCATGGGCTGGGTGGCGAGCGCCGGCGCGCTGATCTTTGTCGCCGCCGACAAGGAAAACCGCTTCTGCACGCCGAACACGCGGTTCCTCCTGCATCAACCGTCCGGCGGCGCCGGCGGCCCGGCGACGGACATCGAGATCCAGGCCCGCGAAATCCTGAAGATGCGCGACCGGCTCAACAAGATCTTCTCCGATGCCACCGGCCAGCCGGTCGAGCGGATCGAGAAGGACACCGACCGCGACTACTGGATGAGCCCGGAAGAGGCGATCGAATACGGCCTCGTCTCCAAGGTGGTGAACTCGCAGTCCGAGCTCGACTGAGGCCGGCCGCGCTAAAGGGGAGAACGCCCGTGCGCCATCTCGCCGTTGCCGCAGCCCTCGGGCTTTGTGCCGCGATGTGGGCGGCGCCCGCGGGCGCGGTCTCGCCGAGCCCCTACGACATGACCTACAGGGTCCGCAGCGACACGCCGGTGCGCTCCGGCATGTCGTCGGGCGCTTCCGTCAAGGGGACGCTCAAGGCCGGCACGAAGGGTATCGTCCTTCGCTGGTGCCGGCCGGAGATTCCCTTCGCCGAATGGCAGTTCGGCTCGCGCTCGGTGAAGCGTAAGCTGCTCGATGAGCGCTGGTGCGAGATCCAGTCGGGAACGCTGATCGGCAATGTGGACGGCAAGGCGCTCCGTCCCGACTGATTTTTTATTGCACTAATAACGGCCTCCAGGCGTTTCTTAATCTGAGATATGAACTCCGGGGCCGGGAAGCGAGGTCCTCGTGGTTCCGACTGTAGATGCCAACGGACTTGCCATTCCTGCAATCGGGCTCGGCACCTGGCGGCTGTCCGGGGCGGACGGCCAGCGGGCGGTGGAGACCGCGCTTGAGGTCGGCTACCGGCACATCGACACGGCCGAAATCTATGGCAACGAGCGCGAAGTGGGCGCGGCGATCGCCGCGTCCGGCATTGCCCGCGACGAGCTTTTCGTGACCACCAAGGCCTGGCACGACCATATCGGTGCCGGCGATATGCAGCGTGCGGCGGAGGAGAGCCTCGAACGCCTGGGCCTCGCCCATGCCGATCTCTATCTCATTCACTGGCCGAACCCGGATATCCCGCTCGGCCAATCGCTGGAGGCGCTTGCTGACGTCAAGGCGCGCGGCCTTGCCCGCGCCGTCGGCGTCTCCAACTTTCCGGCGCTGCTGCTGGAAGAGGCGATCCGGCTGTCGCCCGCGCCGATCGCCCTCAACCAGGTCGAGATGCACCCCTATCTCTCCCAGAGCGCGGTGATGGACGTCGCGCGGCGGAACGGCCTTGCCGTCACCGCCTATTGCCCGATCGCACGCAACACGGTCGCCGAGGATCCGGTGGTCGTCGCCATTGCCGAGGCCCACGGCAGGACGCCGGCCCAGGTGGCGCTGCGCTGGCTCATCCAGAAGGGCAATGTGATCGCCATCCCGAAAAGTTCGCACCGGGAGCGGCTTGTGGAGAACCTCAACGTTGTCGATTTCACGCTGACGGCCGACGAGGTCACCGCGATCGACGGCCTATCCCGCGACGACGGGCGCATCGTCGATCCCGATTTCGCGCCGAGCTGGGATGATTGAGTCGGGTTTGACTTACTGACACCAACACAGATCCGGCTTTGCAAGGGACCAGAGGACCGGGATACCCGCGACGCGCGTTTCGGAAATTCCATCGGCCGCGTCACCCTCTCCCCGTCACCCCGGGCGGAGCGCAAGCGGAGACCCGGGGCCCATTGCCCGCCTCAACGTTGTAGCCCGCATCGGGGCTTTGACACTGCCTATCGCCGCGCCGCGTCCTTGTTGCACCAACAAACGGCATACCGTGTTGATGCGGGCATTGGGCCCCGGCTCGGGGGCCGGGGAGACGACAGTGTGTTTGGCAAGCGGGAGTGTGCTTTCCTCAACGACGACTGCTGTTTCACTAGGTCATCGCGAGGAGCCGCAGGCGACGCGGCGATCCACAGCTACAGTTTCTGAGCCTGTAGCCTCTGGATCGCCGCGTCGGCGTTTCGGCCTCCTCGCGATGACGCTTTTGTTTGTCAACACGCTCCGGGGCGCCTATCGCGTTCCGCGCGTCCATGTCGCCCGCGCATCCAGCCAGGCGCCGAGGCGGGCTTCCGGGTCATCGGCTCCGAGGACGTCGGTGGAGGCGCAGAGAATGTCGGCGCCGGCGGCGAAGACGGCGGGCGCGCGCTGCAGGGTGATGCCGCCGATGGCGACCAGCGGCACGTCGAGGCGGCGTTGCCAGTCGGTGACCTTTTCAAGGCCCTGGGGTGCCCAATCGAGCTCTTTCAGGGTCGTCGGAAAGACGGGGCCGAGGGCGATGTAGTCCGGCCGGGCGGCAAGGGCTGTCTCCAGCTCGGCGTCGTCATGGGTGGAGACGCCGAAGCGGATGCCGGCGGCGCGGATCGCGGCAAGGTCCGCCGTTTCCAGGTCCTCCTGGCCGAGATGCAGCCAGTCGGCCTTCAGATCGATCGCCAGCTCCCAATAGTCGTTGACGACGAGGGTCGCGTCGGCCGCCCGGCATTTTGCGATGGCCGAGGAGAACTCGCGCCTGAGGGTGGCTTCGTCCGCGTCCTTGATGCGGAGCTGGACGAGGGAGAGGCCGAGCGGCAGGAAGCGGTCGAGCCAGTCGGCGCTGTCGACGATGAGATAGAAACGGTCGAGCAAAAGGGTCTCCTCAGGGCGTTGCGGCGGTCGTCGATGCCTTCGGGGGCGACGCCTGCCGTGCCCCGCGCTGGCCGAAGAAGAGGCCGGTGACGACCAGCGCCAGCGCGACGAAGAGGCTGAGCGAGACCGGTTCGTCAAGCACCAGGGCGCCGAGGCTGACGCCGAAGATCGGGATCAGGTTGAGGCCGAGGGCGAAGTAGCTCTGTCCGATGGTGCGGATCAGGTGATAGCGCAGGATATAGCCGAGCGCGGTCGGAAAGACGCCGAGATAGACCAGTGCGACGATAGCCTCGGCCGAAAGGCCCTGCCAGTCGGGCTGGCCGGTGGCGAGCGCGTACGGGACGAGCAAGGCGGCGGAAAGCCCGAGGATGAGGCCGGAAAACCGCGTCGGCGGGATGCCCTGCACGCGGCGCACGAAGACGCCGACGACGGAATAGCAGAGGCTGGCGCCGAGGACCGCGGCATGGGCGAGGAGATGGTCGCCGAGGCCGCCGACGGCGCTCGGCCCGATGACGGTGAGGACGCCGGCAAAGCCGCACATGACCGCCAGCACCTTGAAGAGGTTCATGCGATCGTCCTCGGTGGCCAGGTGGCTGAGGAGCATCGCAAAGAACGGCCCCATGCCCATCAGGAGCGCCGTCACGCCGGAATCGATCGTCAGTTCGGCCCAGGCGATGAGGAAGAACGGCACGATGATGCTGAGCAGGGCGACGGAAAGGGTCAGTGCCCATTGTCCGCCGCCCTTCGGCAGGACGAGACCGCGCCAGGCGATCCACGGCAGGATCGCCAGGAAGCCGACGAGGACGCGGATCGCGACCAGCCATGTCGGGCCGATCTCGTCGACGCAGACCTTGATCGCCAGAAAAGTCGAGGCCCAGATCAGCGAGACCAGAATCAAGAGAAAGATATCGACGGGCGTGGGCTTGCGGATCATGGCGGCAGATGGCGGTATGCGGGTCGGTGGCGGAACCGGCGGACCCTAACCGGTTGCCGAATTGTCGTCGATCACCGTTTTGCTGCCTCAGCCATTTGGAGAGCCCGATCCCGTGTTTCTCATCGTCGCCAAGGTCGCCTTCTTTTTCTTAAGACCCTCGAACGTCATCCTGTTTCTGGTGCTGGGCGGGGCCGTGCTGCTGCTTTTCAGATGGCGGCGGACCGGCACGACGCTGGTGGTCGTTGGTGCCCTCCTGATGCTCGCCTGCGGCCTCGGGCCGGTCGGCAACATGCTGTTCTTAGCCCTGGAGAGCCGATTTCCCAAGGTGGCGGAGGTCGTCACGCCGCCGACCGGCATCGTCGTCCTCGGCGGTGCCGTCGACACAATCCGGACCGAGCGGCACGGCCAGGTGGCTCTCGCCGAATCGGCGGAGCGGGTGACGGCGGCGGTCGCCCTGGCGCGGCGCTTTCCGGAGGCGCGGATCATCCTGTCCGGCGGCCAGGTCGCGATCTTTCCCGGCACGGTGCAGGAGGCCGACGCCATGGTGACGCTGATGGCGAGCCTCGGCATCCATTCGCGGCGCCCGGTGCTGGAGAACCGCTCGCAGAACACCTGGCAGAACGCCGTCTACAGCCTGGACCTCGCCAAGCCGCAGCCGGGGGAACGCTGGCTGCTGGTGACGTCGGCCTTCCATATGCCGCGGGCGATCGGCGTCTTCCGCAAGGCCGGCTGGACGGGCATCGAGGCCTATCCCGTCGACTATCGCAGCACCTCGGATCATCTGGGCTTCACGTCGGTCTCGCGCGGCCTGCGCTTCACCGACATTGCCGTTCGCGAGTGGATCGGGCTTGCCGCCTATTACCTGACCGGGCGCACCGACTCGCTTCTGCCGGGCCCGGACGGGGCCGGAAAATAGGCCGCGAAACGGCCGTTTTCCGTAAAATCCGACCCATGCAACCGAGCAATTCAGCCATGCGTTGTGTGGATAACCGTTGCGCCTTTCACCAAATGTTTGGAAACGTTCAATAAATGAGGCGACAATGGGGCGGCAAAAAGGGCTTTGCGATAGAACTATGACGGTCCGGGTGTTTTTGCGCTTGCGAAAAGCTTAAGCGAAGATTAATCCGGACGTCGCGCCGCTCCTCCCTTCGCGGCGCTCTCGACATCACAAGCGAAATGGGGGCTTGATGGAACACCAGAAGCAGCAGCCCTGCTGGAATGTCATGGCCTGGAGCCTTGCGGCGATGGTCGGCGTTCTGTTGGTGATCGGTTTGCTCGGCGGTTTCGACACGACCACGGCGATTGCGGCGCGCTAGGCGCTAGCAACGAGCGGGCAGGGTGCCCGGCACTCCCGGAAAAACCACCGAAGAGAATTTCTGGAGGGCGCGGCCATGGGGGCCGCGCCCTTTTCGATTCCGGGCCGCGTCACTGCGGCGGCCGGCCGGTCCTTTCCGTTTCGGGGCAATGCGATATAACCGGCCTTGAACCGTTCCTCCCGGCGCGCCTCCCGCGCCACGCTCAAGCAACGCACCCCAGGACCGAAGAGGCACCGCCATGCCGCAGACCATTTCCGTCGGATACAAGCAGCTCATCGCCGAGGCCGAGAAGACCGTCGAGGTGCTCGACGCCAAGGCCGCGATCGACCAGTACGGCCACGACGACGTCGTCTTCGTCGACCTGCGCGACATCCGCGAGCTCGACCGCAACGGCCGCGTTCCCGGCGCCTTCCATTGCCCGCGCGGCATGCTGGAATTCTGGATCGACCCGGAGAGCCCCTATCACAAGCCGGTCTTCCTCGCCGACAAGAAGTTCATCTTCCTGTGCGCCGGCGGCTGGCGCTCCGCGCTTGCCGCGGCGACGGCGCAGCGCATGGGCCTCGATCCGGTGGCCCATGTCACCGGCGGCTTCGGCGCCTGGGAAAAGGCCGGCGGTCCGGTCGAAAAGCCGGAAAAGAGCATCGGCGAAGCTTAGGCGGGGGTGTCGGGGAGACCGGGGTCGGTCTCCGTCAGGCTCGGCAGGATGCACGCCCTGGCCCACCAGTGTGTGAGTGCCGGAAAGGGCTCCATCGCCGCGGCGCCGTCCTCCGCCATGGTGAAATAGGCGATCATCGGCGCCAGCTGGCAGTCGGCGAGGGTGACGTCCCTGCCGTTCAGCACCAGCCCCTCGGCGGCGATGGCCTCCAGCGCGGCAAGGACCGGGCCGGCCGCTTCCAAACCCGCCGCGATTTCGGCCTCGTCGCCTGCAGCCCCTTCGGCTGGCCGGAAGATGCGGTGGGCGAAGACCTGGCGCACCAGCGGCCAGTAGCCGTAGCTGTCGATGATCGCGATGACCTGCGCCATCCGCGCCGCGGCTTGCGGGGCGGTCGGCGTCAGCGCGGGGCCGTCGAAGGCGGCATCGACATAGCGGGTGATGGCGGCGGTCTCATAGAGCGTGAAGGCGCCGTGGCGGAGCGCCGGGACCCGGCCGAAGGGATGGATCTCGCGATAGGTGTCCGGCACATCGTCCGCGAAGGGATCGACGTCGACGATGTCGCAGGAAACGCCCTTTTCGTGCAAGGCCATCCGCGCGATGCGGTGATAGACGCTGTAGCGGTAGCCGTAGAGGATCACCGTCTCCGCCATCTGCCGCCCAGCCGCACCCATCGCTGTGTCGATCCGGGCTTGCCGCCCGCCGTTTTTCGCCGTTGCCGGCGGCCATTGCCGGTTGCTGTGCCGCGGGCCGTGCGGATCGGTTGCAAGTCACCCCGCAACGTGGGATTTTTCCGGACCGTTACCGGTGGGGACACGCGCGAATCGCGCGGCCGGCACAAGGAACCCTTTGAGATGAAGACACGCCAACTGATCATCGGCAACAAGAACTACTCGTCCTGGTCGCTCAGACCCTGGCTGGCGATGAGCGTTGCCGGGATCGCGTTCGAGGAGGTGCTGATCCCCCTCGACCAGCCGGACACCAAGGAAAAGATCCTGAATTACTCGCCGGCCGGCAAGGTGCCGATCCTGATCGACGGCGACCTCACCGTCTGGGAGAGCCTCGCCATCCTGGAATATCTCGCCGAGGCCTATCCGGGCGCCGGGCTGTGGCCGGACGACCCGGTGCAGCGGGCCGAGGCGCGCTCGGTCAGCGCGGAGATGCATGCCGGGTTCGGGGCGCTGCGCGACCACTATCCGATGAATGTCAGGAAGCGCATTGCGGGCCGCGCCTCGACGCCGGCCGTCGACAAGGACATCGCCCGCATCACCGAGATCTGGCGCCAGTGCCTGGAAGCCTCGCAAGGGCCCTTCCTGTTCGGCACCTTCACGGCGGCCGACGCGATGTTCGCGCCGGTGGTCTCGCGGTTCGAGACCTACGGCATCGAGGTCGACGACATCTGCCGCGCCTATATGGACGACGTGCTGACCATTCCGGTGCTTGAGAAATGGTACGCGGCCGGCGAGGCCGAACCCTGGATCCTCGAGCACGACGAAGTGGAATGAGGCCGGGCGCCCGCACCTTGTTTCCGGCGCCGGCCGGTCCGTTGGCCGGGCCGGCAAGACGCCGCGGGGGGCGGGCGTGAGCGTTCTGTCCTCCGACGCCAACCTTGCGGCATCAGACATTGCGGAAAACGCCGCCCGCTGGCGGGACCTCGTCGCCGACCTGGCTGAGAAGCGGGCAACGGCCGCCCTTGGCGGGTCGGAGCGGGCGCGCGAGCGCCATGTGGGCCGCGGCAAGCTGTTGCCGCGCGAGCGTGTCATGCGGCTCCTCGATCCGGGGTCGCCGTTCCTGGAGCTGTCGCCGCTTGCCGCGAACGGTATGTATGATGCCGACATCCACGGGGCCGGGATCATCACCGGGATCGGCCGGGTGTCCGGGCGCGACTGCGTCATCGTCTGCAACGATGCCACCATCAAGGGTGGCACCTACTATCCGATGACGGTGAAGAAGCACGTGCGGGCCCAGGAGATCGCCCGGGAGAACCGGCTGCCCTGCCTCTATCTCGTCGATTCCGGCGGCGCCAACCTGCCGAACCAGGTCGACGTCTTCCCGGACCGGGAGCATTTCGGCCGCATTTTCTACAATCAGGCGACGATGTCGGCGGAGGGCATTCCCCAGATCGCGGCCGTCATGGGATCGTGCACGGCGGGCGGCGCCTATGTGCCCGCGATGTCTGACGAGACGGTGATCGTGCGCAAGCAGGGGACGATCTTCCTCGGCGGCCCGCCGCTGGTGAAGGCGGCAACCGGCGAGGAGGTGACGGCGGAGGACCTCGGCGGCGCCGACGTCCATGCGCGCGTCTCCGGCGTTGCCGACCACTATGCCGCCGACGACCTCCAGGCGCTCGCCCAGGTGCGGACCGCCGTCGCCAACCTCAACACCGTCAAGGCGCCCGATCTGGACCTTCAGCCTTCGCAAGATCCGCTGTTCGATCCGGGCGAACTGGAAGCCGTGGTGCCGACGGACCTTAAAAAGCAGTACGACGTGCGCGAGGTGATTGCCCGGCTCGTCGACGGCTCGGCGTTTCACGAGTTCAAGGCGCTCTATGGGACGACGCTGGTCACCGGCTTCGCCCGCATCGGCGGCATTCCGGTGGGCGTCCTTGCCAATAACGGCATCCTCTATTCGGAGTCCGCGCAAAAGGGCGCCCATTTCATCGAGCTCTGCTGCCAGCGGCGCATTCCGCTGCTCTTCCTGCAGAACATCACCGGCTTCATGGTCGGGCGCGCCTTTGAGGCCGGGGGCATTGCCAAGGACGGGGCCAAGCTCGTCACCGCGGTCGCCTCTGCCAAGGTGCCGAAGGTCACCGTAATCATCGGCGGCTCCTATGGCGCCGGCAATTACGGCATGTGCGGGCGGGCGTTTTCGCCCCGGTTCCTGTTCACCTGGCCGAATGCGCGGATCTCGGTCATGGGCGGAGAGCAGGCGGCAAGCGTGCTCGCCACCGTCAAGCGCGACAACATCGAGGCGGACGGCGGCACCTGGAGCGCGGAGGAGGAAGAGGCGTTCAAGGCGCCGGTCCGGGCGCGCTACGAGGAGGAGGGGCATCCCTATTTCGCCACGGCGCGGCTCTGGGACGACGGCATCATCGCGCCCTCGGAAACCCGCCGGGTCCTGACGCTGGCGTTTGCCGCGACCCTCAATGCGCCGATCCCGGAAACGGCCTTTGGCGTCTTTCGTATGTAAGTTCTGTAACTTATTGTGAAGGATCGTTTGCAGCGGTTCTGCGTTGTGTTTCCTGCGAAGTAAATGACGCTTGGAGACGACAGCATGGCAGGCAGCATCTTTTTCACCTCCGACACCCATTTCGGCGATACGGGCGTCCTCGATGACCGCCCGTTCTCGTCGGTGCCGGAGATGGACAGTGCGCTGATTGCCAACTGGAACAGCACGGTTTCCTGCGGCGACACGGTCTATCACCTCGGCGATTTCTGCCACCGGGAGACCGGCGATGCGAGCCCCTATCTGGACCGGCTGAACGGCACCATCCGCCTCGTTCGCGGCAATCACGACGACCGGCTGGTGCGCGACAGCGGCGCGCTCTTTGCCTCCGTCGATACGATGCTGGAAGAGCGCTGGAACGGCCGCAGCTTCGTGCTTTTCCATTACCCCATGCGCGACTGGCCGAACGCGATCCGCGGCGCCTGGCATCTGTTCGGCCATGTCCATGGGGCGCTCGACGAAGCGCCGCTCGGCAAGAGCCTCGACGTCGGCGTCGACTCCCACGATTACGCCCCGGTGCCGCTTGCCCGGGTAGAGAACCTGCTGGATGCGCTACCGGAGCACTGGCGGTAAACGACGTGTATCCAAGTTATCATTTCTCTTTCTGTATATAGAAGCAGGCTGATCCAATCTTCAAATTTATCCACTGTATTCTATATTTCGCCGATCCAAATATAAAAGACGAAATTTTTCGAAAATAAATGCCAATTGTTTTCAGTATTCTCTTAAATACAATGAAAGGGTTGTGTGATAACTCTTTCCTCAGCCTGTGCCCATACCGGACCAAGGAGTCGCGATTGAAGGGAGTCGTGTTTACGGAATTCCTCGACATGGTCGACGATCGCTTCGGCATGGAGACGACCGAACGGATCGTCGGGCGGGCGGACCTGCCGTCGGGCGGGGCCTATACCAGCGTCGGCACCTACGACCATTCCGAGATCGTCAGTCTGGTTGTCGAACTCGGCCGCGAGACGGGCATTGGTGTTGGCGACCTGGTCAAGAGTTTCGGCCGGCACCTGCTGACGCGGTTTCACGCCATCTATCCCCAGTTCTTCGCCGAGAAGCCCGACCTCTTTTCGTTTCTGGAAAACGTCGACGCCTACATCCACGAAGAAGTGCGCAAGCTCTATCCGAACGCGGCGCTGCCGGAAATCGGCACGCGGCGTTTGCCGGACGGCAGCCTGGAACTCAGCTACCGGTCGAACCGGCATATGGGTGATCTGTGCGAGGGTCTGATCGTCGGGGCGATTGCCCATTACGGCGAGGCCCACCGCCTGGAGCGGCGCGATCATCCGCAGGAGGAGGACAAGCAGTGCCTGACATTTCTCCTGCACCCCTAGCTCTCAGTGCCGTCAACAAGGACGTCCAGGCGCTGGCCCAGAGGCTGGCGCGGGAAAAGCGCGCACGGATGGCGGCCGAGGCGACGATCGAACGCAAGAGCCGGGAACTGTTCGCCGCCAACAAGGAGCTGGAGCAGCTCTTCTCCGGCAGCATGAAGGTGCTGGCCGACGTGCTGGCGATGGCCCGGCCGGAACTTTTCCAGAAAGCCGGAAAGGTGGAGCGCTGGGCGAAACGGATCGCGCCCCATGTCGGCATCGAGCGTTGCTGGGTGCTCGACCTTGCCGCCATGCTCTATCCGATCGGCATGCTGTCGCTGCCGGACGACATCATCCAGAAGAAGGCCCTCGATGCCGACCTCAATGCCGACGAGCGCAAGGCACTGGCGGAAAGCACGCAGGCCGCGCACGACCTTCTCATCACCATCCCCCGCATGGAGCCGGTCGCCAGGGCCGTGCTCTATTGCAACAAGGGCTTCGACGGCAGCGGCTATCCCTATGACGGGGTGAAGGGCCGGGAGATTCCCGAGGCGGCGCGGATCCTCAAGGTCCTCATCGACCTTTCCGACGAGGCGACCGGCGTCGACCGCACCCGCGACTTCAAGAAGATGGCCGAGCACCGGGAACTCTACGATGTGGAGATCCTGAAGGTTGCCTATGCCCACCTGCGGCGGGCACGCGGCCAGCAGGATGCGGCGGGCGTGCAGAAGTCGCTGGCGCCGAGCCACTTGCTGCCCGGCGACGTGGTCGATCGGGACATCGTCGATGCACAGGGCCGGCTGCTGCTCGCCGCCGGCTCGGTTCTGTCGGAGATCACGATCCGCCGGCTCTGCTCGCTCAGGATGGCAAAGCTCGTCGCCGAAGAGATCGATATCGTCAGGAAGGCGTGAGGGCGGGTGCCCCTATGCGGCGTCCTGCACCAGAAGGCCGTCGGTAATCCAGGCCTGCAGGTGGCCGGCGGCACGCACCGGCGCCGTCTCGGCATCCCAGAAGGTCGCCATCATCTCGCAGAGCACGCCGAAGGAAAGGCCCTTGGCCATCTGGTCCCACATCATCGCCTCGTCCGGGTCCATCGGCCTCAGCCGTGACGTGAGGTCGTGGCGGTAGACGAGGAGGTGCACGGTGCGGTCCAGGTCCCGGGGCGCCGGCGGCGTCTTGCCGTCGCGCAGCGCCGTCCAGATGTCGAGGGCGTTGGAGGAAAGGTCGAGCCTGTGCACGAAGGGCTGCGGGCGAAGGGCGAGGGCGCCCCAGTCGTCCGGCGGCACGGCGGCGAGGTCGCCGATGGTCATCGGCGCCGCGCTCGCATCGTCGAAGGCATCGTTGAGGGCGCATTCGATGGCGGCGAGTTCCGGCACCGCCGGCGTGTCCGACCAGGGCTGGGTCTCGGCCAGGAATCGCGGCAGTTTCTCGCCGAAGAACCGCGCGTTCGACTGCCGCGACGGATTGGTCAGCGCATAGGCCCGCGCGAGCGCCCGGAACCCGACCTCGCCGGAATAGGCGCTCAGCATCTCGTAGTCGTTTTCCAGGATCTCGATCAGCCGCATCAGATACGCGTTTCTGTAGACGCCAAAAAGGATGTCCCGGTTCTCCCGCGGCGAGTCGACGATGTCGGCCAGGACCGCGTCGTCGCCCGTCAGGAGGGCCGTCTGGAAACGGTCCTGCAGTTCGGCGAGGGTCGATACGGTCATTCGGCTGCCTCCACGGGTTGACCAAGCGTTTCGGCATAAACGCGCCGGGCGATGTCCAGTTCCGAAAGCATCTCGTCAAGCGGGGGAATATCCGCGTCGCGCTCGATCATTGCCGAGACCGGGCCGAAGCGCTTCAGGGCGGCGGCATAGAGCGACCAGACGTCGTCGGGGACGGCGTGGTCGTGGGTATCGATGATGTAGGTGGTCTCGTGGCTGTGGCCGGCGAGATGGAACTGCACGACCCGGTCGACGGGGATGCCGGCAAGGAAATCGTGGGCGTCGAAGCCGTGGTTGAAGGCGCTGACATAGATGTTGTTGATGTCGAGCAGCAGCCAGCAGTCGGCGCGGCGGGCAAGCTCGGAAATGAACTCCCATTCCGGCATCTGCGACGAGGCGAAGGAGACGTAGCTGGAGACGTTTTCAAGGGTCAGGCGACGGCCGAGAAAATCCTGCACCCGGCAGACGCGCTCCACCACATGGTCGAGCGCTTCCTCGGTATAGGGGAAGGGCAGGAGGTCGTGCAGGTTGATGCCGTGGACGCCGGTCCAGCACAGGTGATCGGAAATCCATTGCGGCTCGACGCGCTTCGCAAGGCGCTTCAGCGAAGCCAGATAGTCCATGTCGAGCGGCTGGGTGGAAGCGATCGACATGGAGACTCCGTGCATGACGAGGGGAAAGCGCTCGCGCACCCGGTCCAGGTTGGCGAGCGGGCGGCCGCCGGCGACCATGTAGTTTTCTGAGATTATCTCGAACCAGTCGACGGGCGGATCGCCGTCGAGGATGGCGCCGTAGTGGTCGGGCCTGAGGCCGAGGCCGAAACCGAGATAGGGGGGACGCTCGTCGGCGGGGGCGATGCCCGCGCCTGTTCCTGTGCCTGGGGAAGAGGGCGACATGGTCTTTCGGCTCCCGGGTCTTTTTTTGTGGCCACCCGTTCGGGCGGCTTTCCTTCAAGGCAACTGCCCGCCGGAGGTCATTGTCCGACGGGCAGAAACCATTGGGTTCGGAAGCCCTTAGGCGTTCGGGTCTTCCAGCTTGCCGCCCTTGGCCTCGCATTCGGCCTTGGATTCCATGAGGAAGCCCTGGCCCTTGCAGGCGTTCAGGCCCTTGCAGGAAGAGCTGGCGGTCTTGCAGGCGCTGTGGCCTTTGCAGGAGTTGACGCCGAAGCACTTGACCTGGCTGTCGGCGGCGGAGGCGGTGGTGATGCCGGCGGCGCCGGACAGCAGCAGGGCGGCAGCGGCGGCGGCAACGGCGGCACCGGACTTGGAAGCGAGTTTCATTCGATTGGTCTCCCTGAGAAAGGTTCGTTCATCGCGTCGGCGGGGTCGGTTTTGGCCCGCTCGACGGCCTCAGGGGGACATGCGTCGCGGTCCGTCCGCAACACACGCCTTTTCACGTTCCTGTCAGTGTTTGTGAGGCGTTTCTGCCACTTTTGCGCGAAGTGGCGCCTAGGAAATGCCGTCCTTGCCCAAAACCGCGGATATCGCCGGTCCGCGACCAAACAAAGCCGTGATCGCAAGGCCCGCACCGATCACGCCGACGGTCGGTCCTTGCGTGACGAAACCGTATGCGGCAAGGGCAAGACCGCCCAATGTGACGGCGTTGAGGACGTTGAGGACGAGTCTCGCGCGCTTCGATGCCGCATCGTCCGGGGTGATCACCGGCAGGCCGGCGCGCTTCCAGGCGACCATGCCGCCAGTCAGCGCATAGCCCTGGCCCTTGATCCTGGCGGCGAGCTGGCCGGACCTTGCGTTGGTGCGGGCGCCGGAATGGCAGACGAAGATCGGCCGTTCCTTGGGACCGAGCTTCAGGTCGGCCGAGGCGATCTGCGACAGCGGCACGGCGCGGGAATCGGGAATCCGCTCGCGCACCAGCTCGGCCGGCTCGCGCACGTCGATGATGACAGCGTTCTTGTAGCGCAGCTTGGACGCTTCCTCGGGCGAGATCGCGGTAAGGGCCATCGCGTTTGCGTCCTTTTCCGGTGCTGTTGTTGTCGGGTCGTCAGGTGGCGCCTTGCGGGTGCCGAGCATTGCGTTTCGTCAAGGGCAGCTTTTCTTATCTGCGTCCTTGCCCGATTTCAAACATCGTGGCCCTATGCGACCGCGCCCGGCGGGCGGGAGCGAGCGACGCTTTGTCGCGTTCTGAACAGAGGACTTCGGCCTCTGCGCCTATGACTCCGGGAAGGGTGCCGTCCGGCCGGGACCGGAGGCGGCGCCGCACAAGGACTTTGCCCCGTGTTCCTTTCGGTTTTCGAGCTCTTCAAGATCGGCATCGGGCCGTCGTCGTCACATACGGTGGGGCCGATGGTGGCGGCGCGGCGCTTCATCGACGGCCTGCGCCGCCTGGACGGCGCGCCGGCCCACGTCACGGCGACGTTGCACGGCTCGCTCGCCTTCACCGGCAAGGGCCACGGTACCGACCGGGCGGTTGTCCTCGGCCTTTTGGGCGAGCAGCCGGAAACGATCGATCCGGACCGGGTCGACGAGATGATCTACGACACCAAGGCGGCAAAGCGCCTGACGCCGGAGGGCCTGGCGCCCATCGCCTTCGATCCCGACGCCGACATCGTCTTCGACTACGGGCCGCCGCTTCCCGGCCACGCCAACGGCATGGTGTTCCGCGCGTTCGATGCGGCCGGCGCGACGCTCGCCGAAGAGGTGTTCTATTCGGTCGGCGGCGGCTTCGTGGTGACGGCGGCTGAACTCGATGCGGTGGCCGACGACGACTCGCCGCTGACCAGCGTCGTTGCGGCGCCCTATCCCTTCGCCTCGGCGCGCGAGATGCTGGAGATGGGCGAGAAATCGGGCCTTTCCATCGCCGACATGAAGCGGGCGAACGAGCTCGTCGCCCACAAGGTGGAGAATCTCGACGCCGGGCTCGATGCCATCTGGGACGCCATGAACGGCTCGATGGAGCGCGGCCTTGCCGTCGGCGGCCGGCTGCCGGGCGGGCTGAACGTCGCCCGCCGGGCCCGCGAAATCCATCAGAAGCTGACATCAGAGCGCGGCCGCAACGATCCGTTCCAGCACACGGTGATGGACTGGCTCTCGGTCTATGCGATGGCCGTCAACGAGGAGAATGCGGCCGGCGGCAAGGTGGTGACGGCGCCGACCAACGGGGCGGCCGGGATCATCCCCGCCGTCATCCGCTACTATGTCGACCATTGCCCGCATGGCTGCCGGGAGGGGGTTCGGACCTTCCTGCTGACGGCGGCGGCGATCGGCGGCATCATCAAGCACAATGCGTCGATTTCCGGCGCCGAGGTCGGCTGCCAGGGCGAGGTCGGCTCGGCATCGGCTATGGCCGCGGCGGGGCTCGCCAGCGTTCTCGGCGGGACGAACGCGCAGATCGAGAATGCTGCGGAGATCGCGCTGGAGCACCATCTCGGCATGACCTGCGATCCGATCGGCGGGCTGGTTCAGGTGCCGTGCATCGAGCGCAACGGCCTTGGCGCCGTCAAGGCGGTGACGGCGGCCTCGCTCTCCCTGCGCGGCGACGGCACCCATTTCGTCCAGCTCGACGAATGCATCGAGACGATGCGCCAGACAGGCCTCGACATGAACGAGAAATACAAGGAAACGGCGACCGGCGGGCTCGCCTCGAACGTCATCGAGTGCTGACGGATCGTTCCGGATTACGCGGGCTTGCGAAAGGTCCGGCTGGAGACGGAAATCGAATTCTGGCAGGGATCCTTGGCGTTGGCGAAGCAATAGCCGTCGGCCTTGTGGATCGGGCCGAATTCAAGGCCGTTCTCCGCGCAATGGCGGCAGAAGGCTTCGACGTCTTCGACATCGAACACCAGCTTGACGGTCGACTGGCCGGAGCGCTGCCCCCTGGCGGCCTGGTGGAGCATGATGTTGGCGCCGCCGTTTCGGGCAACCAGTTCCACGATCCTGTCGCCGGTGAGGCGGACCGCTTGGAATCCGAAATGGGTTTCGTAGAAACGTGCCGTTTCCTCCATGTCCCTGGCGTAGAGAATCAGCCTGTTGAGCGGCACGGGGGTCAGCAGACGCCGGCCGGCTGGTCCATGCCCGACGGGCAGTAGATTTCCTTCAACAGCAGCAGGATGCGGCCGGCATCGGCGTCGTCGACCCGGTAGAACAGGGTCTGGGCGTCGCGGCGATAGGCGACGAGGCCCTCCTGGCGGAGCTTGGCCAGGTGCTGGGACAGCGCCGACTGCGACAGCCCGACGGAATCGGCCAGCGTGCCGACGCTCGCTTCCCCGGCCTCGGCGAGCCGGCAGAGGATCAGCAGCCGCTTTTCGTTGGCCAGCAGCTTGAGCATGCGGGTGGCGTCTTCGGCCCGGTCTTCGAAACCGTCCATCGACCCCATTTCGATCACCGCCATGCGCGTATCTCCTATAATTCGCAGGTTGTTAAATTAGGCTGCGCTCATATATTCGTCAAGAAACGCATCCCCAACTTGGTGTCGAAAAGGAGAAATTCATGCCGAATTCCGATCGTCCTGTAATTCGTGCGTTCTTCGACGAGGGGACAAACACGATTTCCTATCTCGTCTGGAATCCGGAAGACACAACCGCAGTCGTTATCGATCCGGTACTCGACTTCAACCACCGCTCGGGCGAGGCGACGACGGACTCGGCCGACGAGGTCATCAGGGCGGCCGAGGACGAGGGCCTTGAGATCGCCTGGGTGCTGGAGACTCACGTCCATGCCGACCACCTGTCCGGCGCGCCCTACATCAAGGCGAAGACCGGCGCCAAGATCGGCATCGGCGAGCGCATCCGCGAGGTGCAGAAGATTTTTCGGCCGATCTTCAACGCCACGGACCTTGCCGCAGACGGCAGCTCGTTCGACCGGCTGTTCGCGGACGGCGAGACATTCTCCGTCGGCGCGCTCGACATCGAGGTGATCGCGACGCCGGGCCACACGCCGGCCTGCGTCTCCTACAAGATCGGCGACGCGCTGTTTGTCGGCGACACGCTCTTCATGCCGGATTTCGGCACGGCGCGGGCGGATTTTCCGGGCGGCGATGCGCGCCAGCTCTTCCGCTCCATCAAGAAGCTGCTGGAGTTGCCGCCCGAGACCCGGGTCTTCATGTGCCACGACTACAAGGCCGAGGGCCGCGACGAATATGCCTGGGAATCGACGATCGCCGAGGAGCGCCGGTGCAACGTCCATGTCCGCGACGGGGTGAGCGAGGACGATTTCGTCGAGATGCGCACCGCGCGCGACGAAAAACTCGACATGCCGCTGCTGCTGCTGCCGTCGATCCAGGTCAACATGCGCGCGGGGGCGCTGCCGCCGGCCGAAGAGAACGGGGTGTCGTACCTGAAGATCCCGGTGAAGCTGGCGTCGTGAGGGCAGGGTCCGGCGCTGTTGGGCGCGGACGCCCGTGACATCCGCTGTCTGGATTGCTTTGCTGCGCTCGCAATGACGGATTCACTCGTGTTTTCAATATCATTGCGAGGGTCCGAAGGACGGGGAGCGGCGCGTGATGCGAGCCTTGGCAGGCCGACGCGACAATCCAGCGGACGTTGGCGGCAGGGCACCGGGTTCGTCGTGCGCGCTGTCGTGGGCCAAACACTCCGTCGTCACCCCGGACGTGATCCGGGGCCTAATGCCCCTGTCCATGCGGTATGTCGGTCGTTATCGGAACGGGGTCGGTGCGCGGATCTCGGCCGTGTCGGGAATTGCAATGGGCTACAGCGTTGATGGGGGCAATGGGTCCCGGCTCTTTGCTGCGCTCCGGCCGGGATGACGGGGGAGGGGGACGCCGAGACCGACTCGATGGTCGACAAGCCGCACTTGCGGACGGGGTGACATCGAACCGCCGCGTGTTTGTGCTGAGGCCTCCGCGCCGCCCCATCAAACGGATGCAAATCGCCGCGGGGTGACGTAAAGCAACAGCATGCGGCGATGCATCATTCATGTCGGCACCCACAAGACGGGCAGCACCAGCCTGCAGCGGTTCTTTGCCGCCAACGGGCGGCGGCTGATGCGGGCCGGCATCCTCTATCCTCTGGCCGGCGGTGAGGCGGCGCACCACAATCTCTTTCGCGATGCGGCGGGAAAGCGCGTGCGCGGGCTGAAGCCGACCACACTCGACCGGCTGACGCGGCGGCTGAAGCGCTGGGACGGCGTTGCGCTCGTCTCCTCCGAGCTCTTCAGCACGTTTTCGGCCGGCGATGACGGGCCGGAGAGGATCGTCAGGGCGATCCGGGCTGCCGGCTTTGCGCCGGAAATCGTCCTCTTCGTGCGGCCGCAAGCTCGTCTCTTCAATTCGCTCTACACGCAACGGGTCAAGACGCTGTCGGAGGCGCGGCTCTTTGCCGACTACGCGACCCAGATGGCCGCGCGGCGCGCCTATGATTTCAATGCGATCGTCGCGCCATGGGAGGCGGCGGGGGTGGAGCGTGTGACGGCGATTCCCTTCGCGCCGACCGTGCTTGCTCCCGGCATCGAGGCTGCGTTCTTCGATGCCCTCGGCCTTTCCGACCGGCTCGTCCGGCTGCCGCATCTGCGCCCGCTGCGTTCGGTCAATGCGGCGATCGGGCCGGCGACGGTCGAGGTCTGCCGGCGCGTTGCGGCGGAGGAAGCGCTCCACCACTCGGAGGTCCTGCATCGCTCGGCCCGGCGCTTCATCCAGCGCCAGGCCAGCCGGCGCGGCTGGAACGCCGTCGGCTTTGCGGGGCTGACCGATGCGCTCGCTGCCACCATCCGTGAGCGCTACGCCGAGCCGAACGATGCTTTTGCGTCGCGCCATTGGGGCCGCGCCTGGGATGAGGTCTTTGGTCAGGACACGGGGCCGTCCTCGCCGAACGTCTTCGACGCCGCGACCGATCCGGCGCTCGGCGCGGAGATCGATGCCCTGGTGGCGGAGACGCTGGCGCGGTTTCATCCGGATCGCGGCCCCGAGCGCACACTGACCGACCGCATCCGGGTGCGGCTTGCAGATGGCTACTCCCAGCTTCGAAAGCTCGTCTGACCCGCAAAATCGTTTGATCCGGAGAAGAAAGCCGGCAATCGTTGCGGGCAAAATCACCTGTCCGGGGAAACGCCAATTTCATGTTCGACAGCGTCCTGATCGCCAATCGCGGGGAAATCGCCGTCCGCATCGTAAAGACGGCCCGCCGGCTCGGCATGCGGGTCATCGCCGTCTATTCGGACGCCGATGCCGACGCCCCCCATGTGCAGGCGGCAGATTTGGCCATTGCCATCGGCCCGGCGCCGGCGACCGAATCCTATCTCGTCATTGAAAAGATCATCGCGGCGGCCAGGGAGACGGGCGCGGGGTGCATCCATCCGGGCTACGGGTTCCTGGCCGAAAACGCCGCCTTCGCTGAGGCCTGCGAAAACGCCGGCATCGCCTTCGTCGGGCCGCCGGCCGGTGCCATTCGCGCGATGGGCCACAAGGATGCCGCCAAGGCGCTGATGGAGAAAGCCGGCGTTCCGGTCGTCCCCGGCTATCACGGGGACATGCAGGCGCCGGAGTTCCTGAAGCAGAAGGCCTATGAGACCGGCTATCCGGTGCTGATCAAGGCGGTTGCCGGCGGCGGCGGCAAGGGCATGCGCAAGGTCGAAAAGGTCCTCGATTTCGACGACGCGCTCGCTGCGGCCAGGCGCGAGGCGGAAAATGCCTTCGGCGACGGCCGGGTGCTGATCGAGAAATTCGTTGCCGATCCGAGGCATATCGAGGTGCAGGTCTTTGCCGATGGCGCGGGCAACGCGATCCATCTCTTTGAACGCGACTGCTCGCTGCAGCGGCGGCACCAGAAGGTCATGGAGGAGGCGCCGGCGCCCGGGATGACGCCCGAGGTGCGGGCGGCGATGGGCGCGGCGGCGGTGACCGCGGCGAAGGCCGTCGGCTATGTCGGCGCCGGGACGGTCGAGTTCATTGCCGACGGCAGCAAGGGGCTCAGGCCCGACGGCTTCTGGTTCATGGAGATGAACACGCGGCTGCAGGTGGAGCATCCGGTGACGGAGGCGATTACCGGGACGGACCTCGTGGAATGGCAGTTCCGTGTCGCTGCCGGCGAGGAATTGCCGATGGCGCAGGACGCGGTGCCTCTTGCCGGTCACGCCGTGGAGGTCCGGCTCTATGCCGAGGACCCGGACACCGGGTTCCTGCCGTCGTCGGGCCGGCTCGATCTCTTGCGGCTGCCGGAAGCGGAAGGCGTGCGGGTCGATGCCGGCGTGGAGGAGGGCGGCAGCGTCTCGCCCTTCTACGATCCGATGATCGCGAAGGTGATCGCCCAAGGCGCAACGCGCGATCAGGCGCTCGACCGGCTTGGTGAGGCGCTCAAGAACAGCGTCGTTGCCGGGCCCAAATCCAATCTGGCGTTCCTGCGCGCCGTCGTCGATCATCCCGAGGTCAGGAAGGGCGGCTTTGATACCGGCTTCTGCGACCGGGAGATCGGGAGCCTGACCGGCGGGAGCGTCGAAGACGCGGCGCTCGCCAAGGCCGTTGAGCTACTCATTGCGCCTGCTGAACCGGCTCGGATTGGCTCCGGCTGGCTCGATCCCTGGGGTGCCTCGGACGCGTTCCAGCTTGGCGGCGTGCGCGACATCGTCCAGCCGATCCTTGTCGGCGGAGAGGGGGCCGAGGCCCGGCTGATCTGGGATGGCAGCGGGTTGTCCGTTCGGGTCGGAGAGGCGACGAGCCGCGACGGCGGTGCCGCGGAGATCGCCGGGCCGGGCGCCGCCTATGCTCTCGACGGCGGCCGGGCCGCAAAAGTCGAGCTGGAAGACCCGCTGTCGCGCCTCGCCGAGGATTCCGGCGATGCCGGCCATATCCGCGCGCCGATGCACGGCAAGGTGATCGCCGTCTACGTCGCCAGCGGCGACACGGTCTCCCGCGGGGACCGGCTGTTCGCGGTCGAGGCGATGAAGATGGAGCATGTGGTGGCGGCGCCCCATGACGGCGTCGTTGAAGCGGTCGCGGCAATTGCGGGCGATCAGGTCGAGGAGGGCGGCGAGGTCGTCACGCTCGCCATTCCGGAGCTTGAGGTCGCCGACTGAGCCGGTCCTGTTCAAAGTGTGGATAGCAGCGTTCCGGCATTTGCTTTTCGCCGGTCCGCGACCGACATTGTCGCCATGACCCTCCACCTCATAAAGCTCTGCGTTGGCATCGAGACGGTCGAAGACCTGCAGAAATGGATCGCCTACCGGCTCGACCAGATGCGGCAGGCCGGGCGGCCCGTGGAGTATTTCCACACCACGCGCATGGTGCCGAAGCGGCGCGAGGAACTGCTCGACGGCGGCTCGCTCTACTGGGTCATCAAGGGCCAGGTGCAGGCGCGCCAGAAACTCCGCGACATCCGCCCCTTCACCGACGATGCCGGGGTCAAGCGCTGCCGTCTGGTGCTCGACACGGACCTGGTGCCGACGCGCGGCCAGCCGAAGCGGCCGTTCCAGGGCTGGCGCTACCTGAAGCCGGGCGATGCGCCGGCGGACTTGCGCGGCAGTGAGGCGAGCGAGGACATCCCGCCGGAAATGCGCCGGGAACTGATGGAGCTGGGGCTTCTTTGATGTGGCATCGGCTGCTTGTTGCGGCTCCCGTCGCGTCTCTTGCGTTTCGCTTTCCCATCACTCTGCGTCACCGTCGGGCTTGATTCGCTGCTCTCTGTTTTGCGGCTCGCCCCCTCCCGGACCCACCCTCTCGGCGTCATTGCCGTGCTTGACACGGCAATCCATGATGAGCCAACCGATTGTTCCGAAAGGCAGAATGGATTACCGGGTCAAGCCCGGTAATGATGCCGAGATTTTCTTCATCCACGGGAGACGAACGCGGGCATGCGTGCCGCTTGTTGAGTTCGGCTATGCGCGCGCCAATATACTCCCTGATAATTCCGTGTTCTGATCGGGGCCCATCATGACCAAGAAAACGTCGGTGCCGACGTCGCCGCTGTCCGGCCTGAAGGAGGGGACCAAGGGCGAGGTGGCGCCGTCGAGCCGCGGCGAGATCGACGCCTTCCTCAACGCCGCAAAGAGCCTCGGGCCGCGCGCGGAGGGCCGTGGCCGGCTGGTCTTTGCGCTCGATGCGACGATGAGCCGGCAGCCGACCTGGGACCGGGCCTGCTCGCTGCAGGCAGAGATGTTCGAGGAGGCGGCGAAGATCGGCAGCCTCGACGTGCAGCTCGTCTATTTCCGCGGCTTCGGCGAATGCCGGGCGAGCAAATGGGTGAAGAACGCCCGCGCGCTCGCCGACCTGATGACGCGCATCGACTGCCGCGGCGGCCACACCCAGATCGGCAAGGTGCTCGCCCACGCGCTGAAGGAGACCAAGAAGGAAAAGGTGCAGGCGCTGGTCTATATCGGCGACTGCATGGAGGAGAATGCCGACGATCTCTGCGCCAAGGCCGGCGAACTCGGCCTCCACGGCGTGCCGGTGTTCCTGTTCCAGGAGGGCGGTGATCCGGTCGCCGACCGGGCGTTCAAGGAGATCGCGCGGCTGACCAAGGGCGTCCATCTGCGGCTCGATGCGGCCTCGGCCAAAGAACTTGGACAATTGCTGCGCGGCGTCGCCGCCTATGCCGCGGGCGGGCGCAAGGCCCTTCAGGACATGTCGAAGGGTGGGGCGAAGGGCGCGACCCTGCTGCTTGAACAGATGCGCTGAGGCGGGCTCTGAATTAGTATCCGGCCATGGCCCGCGTTCTTCTCTTCATCGCCGCGATTCTCCTGATCCTTCTGGGGATCCGGTCGCTCCTCTATACCAATCCGGCCGTGCTGGCACGGCGGCTGAAGCTGATCGGCGGGATGACGCTGCTCGGCGTTGCCGCCTTCCTCGGCATCACCGGCCGCTGGGGCTTTGCGATTCCCGTTGGCGCCATGGGGCTGTCGCTCCTCGGCGTTTCCGGCTTTTCCCCCTTCGGCGGCTCCAGCCCGAGCGGCGGCCAGCGCTCCACGGTGCGCTCGGCGGCGCTGGAAATGGAGCTCGACCACGACAGCGGCGGGATGACGGGAACGGTGCTCGCCGGCCGGTTTTCCGGCCAGAGCCTCGACGACCTGTCACTCCAGGACATTGCCGCCCTTTGGGGCGAGCTTGACGGCGACGGCGAGAGCCGGGCGCTGCTAGAGGCTTATCTTGACCGCCGGCACCCCGACTGGCGTGAAGACTTCCAGGCGGACGGCGACGCGGGGCATCGCAGCGCGCCGCGATCGGGCGGCATGAGTGAGGAGGAGGCCTACCAGATCCTTGGGGTTTCGCCCGGAGCCAGCCCGGCGGAAATCCGGGAGGCGCACAGACGGCTTATGAAACGGCTCCACCCCGACCTCGGAGGGTCCACGTTCCTTGCGTCCAAACTCAACGAGGCTAAGGAAAGACTTCTCGGTACTCATGACTCCACCCAAACGCATCACTCATAAAGCGGGTAGCACGCGAACTTTTTCCTCTTGAGCGAGGAGCATGCGGATTTGGCCGCCGACTTCGAGCCGAAGCCGGCGAAACGGGCGCGGTAGAGGGTGCCGTTCCCGGTCTCCACCTTCATCGTGTAGGACTTGCGCTCACTCAGGAGCGAATCGTGGGCGCGGCGGGCGCGGCCGATGAGGGCCAATGCCTCGTCGTTGGTCGGCAGCGCGGCGATCTGGATCTGCCAGCCGGTCGGGCGCGGGCCCTGGTCCGGCGTGTCGTGGGTGCCGATCGAGATCGACTGCACCCTGACCTTCTTGGCCTTGCGGTCCGGCAGGGACGGCGCGCGCAGGGCCGTCGTCTTGACGCGGACGGTCCTGGCCGCGGGCTTCACCGGCACCAGCGGGATCGCGGCGGTTACGATCTCTTCGTCCGGCTTCAGCGGCGGCGGCGGGGCGTTCTTCGGGATGGCGATTCGAAAGGCCGGGCTGTTGCCGCGGGCGATCACCGCCTTGGGGCTCAGATTCGAGCGGCTCGCCTTCGGCAGATAGGTGCGGATCAGCTTCGTCATATGCGCATTGCGCGAGCGGCCGGTGCGGCCGCCCATGACGACGGCGACGATGTGGCGCTTGTCGCGGCGCACCGACGAGACGAGGTTGAAGCCGGAGGCCCGGGTGTAGCCGGTCTTGATGCCGTCGACGCCCTTGACCCGGCCGAGCAGCCGGTTGTGGTTGCCGTAGCGGCGGCCGCGATACTTGAAGACCCGTGTCTTGAAGTAGCTGTATTCCTTGGGGAAATGCTGCTGCACCGCGCGCCCGAGGGTGGCCATGTCGCGGGCCGTGGTGCGCTGGGCGCGGTTCGGCAGGCCGGAGGCGTTGCGGAACGTGGTGTTGCGCATGCCGAGCCGGCGGGCGGTCGAGGTCATGCGCTTGGCAAAGCGCGTCTCCGACCCGGAGATGTTTTCGGCCACCACGGCGGCGACGTCGTTCGCCGACTTGGTGATCAGCGCCATCATGGCGTCGCGCACCTTGATTGTCGATCCGGGCTTCAGGCCAAGCTTGGAAGGCGCCTGGGCCGAGGCATGGCGCGACACCTTCAGGCGGGTCCCCATGTTCATGCGGCCGGCCTTCATCTCCTCAAAGAGGATATAAAGCGTCATGATCTTCGTCAGCGAGGCCGGATAGCGCGGCGCATCGGCGTGACGGGAAAACAGCGTCTTGCCGGTATTGGCATCGATGACGATGGCGGCGTATTTGCTGTTGGCGCTCGCGGCGGGGGCCGCGGCAACGGTTATCAACGCGCACATGCAGGCGAGGGCGGCACCACGGAAAACCGCACCCGGCCGGCGCCTTTGACCAAACACACGTTCGAACACTTCAGACGACTCCACTTCGCACGCAGTGCGCGCGTTCCTGTCCATATGTTGGTGGCCGCACTTTTCCGGTGCGGCCGACAAGGCCGGTGCGAAACGTGCTTTCGCAGTGCGGCCGCTTGGCTCCCGCCCCCGGTCGGGAGGTTCGGTTTTCGGCGCACGGGAAGCCCTTGCGCCGACGGCAGAGGCCACACTAACGGCCCGTCGGTTAGAATTCGGTAAACCTAACGATTCCTGATTGGGAACGCTCGCATAGGTTTTGTTGCACTGCAAAAAATCGTTGACTTTTTTTGTGCAGTGCATATATAAATTTCAATCCGACAGACACGGCCGACAAACACGGCGACGTCGCGAAACGCAATCCTAAGAGGCGAAGGAGAGAATCATGTTTGCTGGCTTTGAGGACCTGCAGAAGCTGAACAAGGACCAGGTCGATACCGCGCTGAAGAATTTCGGCAACATCAACAAGGGCTTCCAGAAGATTGCCGCAGAGATGGCCGACTACTCGAAGAAGTCCTTCGAGGATGGCGCCAGCGCCATGGAGCAGCTCATGGCGGCCAAGAGCCTCGACAAGGCGATGGAAGTCCAGTCCGACTACTACAAGAGCGCCTACGAGGACTTCGTCGGCCAGGCGACCAAGATCAGCGAAATGTACGTCGATCTCGCCAAGGACGCCTACAAGCCTTACGAAGAGGCCCTCGGCAAGATGGGCAAGTAAGCCATTTTGCACTGCAACGGCCGGCGCCCCCGAGGGGCGCCGAAAGGCCCGGCCACACGGCCGGGCTTTTTTGTTGCCGAAATTTTTCGCGCACCGTTTGCGTCAGGTCCATTGCACCTTGCAACGATCGCCTTAAAATCATCGGGGTGGCACCCTACATTCCGGACATGCCACCATGTGATTTGCGGCCCGCCGGCGAATAACCGATAGTGGACGGGCGGGTCGGTGGCGATCAGGAACGGGCGCGCCGGCATAAGGGACGACGGGCGCGCCGCTTTTATGGACGGATGTGCCGACTTGTGGACGGGTGTGCCGACTTTGTGGGCGAGTGTTCCGACGGGGCTTGGCGGAATGCGCCGGCGAGGAAGATCCGGCAGGGCCGGGCGCGACGCAGCGGAGAAACAGCGGTCAGAATCGATGTGGACCGAACCGATCAAGAGCGGTGACCAGGACAATGGTACCGGGGGAAATGGTGCCGGGGGACCTGGCGGCGACGGGGCCGATGCGGGCACCGTTGTCGTCCCCAAGACGCGGCCGAAGACCAAGCGGCCGAACATGTACCGGGTGCTGCTGCTGAACGACGATTACACGCCAATGGAATTCGTGGTGCATATCCTGGAACGGTTCTTCCAGATGGGGCGGGAGCAGGCGACCCGCGTCATGCTGCATGTGCACCATCACGGGGTCGGGGAGTGTGGTGTCTTCACTTACGAAGTCGCCGAAACGAAGGTCACGCAGGTGATGGATTTTGCGCGCAAGCACCAGCACCCCCTGCAATGCGTGATGGAAAAGAAATGAGGAGCCGCAGTGCCGTCATTCTCCCGTAGCCTGGAAAAGGCCCTCCACCAGGCGCTTGCCTATGCCAACGAGCGGCATCAGGAATACGCCACCCTGGAGCATCTGCTGCTGTCGCTGATCGACGATCAGGATGCGGCCGCAGTGATGCGTGCATGCAACGTCGACCTGGAATTGCTGCGTCGCAATCTGGTCGAATATATCGACACCGAGCTCGACAATCTGATCACCGACACCGGCGATGAGTCCAAGCCCACCGCCGGATTCCAGCGCGTGATCCAGCGGGCGGTGATCCATGTCCAGTCCTCGGGTCGCGAGGAGGTCACCGGCGCCAACGTGCTGGTCGCGATCTTCGCGGAACGCGAGAGCCACGCCGCGTTCTTCCTGCAGGAGCAGGACATGACGCGCTACGACGCCGTCAACTACATCAGCCACGGCATCGCCAAGCGCCATGGCACCGCCGAGCAGAGCCCCGACAACGACGTCGAGGACGATGCCGCGACCGTGGAGGGCAACAACACGTCGAAGAAGAAGAACGACGCGCTGGAAGCCTACTGCATCAACCTCAACGAGAAGGCGGAAAACGGCAAGATCGATCCGCTGATCGGCCGCGATCTTGAGATCCAGCGGACGATCCAGGTTCTCTGCCGGCGGCAGAAGAACAACCCGCTGCTGGTCGGCGATCCCGGCGTCGGCAAGACGGCCATCGCGGAAGGACTCGCCCGGCGCATCGTCAACGGCGAAGTGCCGGAGGTGCTGGAGAACTCCACCGTCTTCTCGCTCGACATGGGCGCGCTCCTTGCCGGCACGCGCTACCGCGGCGACTTCGAGGAGCGGCTGAAGCAGGTCATCAAGGAGATCGAGGCCTATCCCGACGCGATCATGTTCATCGACGAGATCCATACGGTGATCGGCGCCGGCGCCACCTCCGGAGGGGCCATGGACGCGTCCAACCTCCTGAAGCCGGCCCTGGCTTCCGGGACGATCCGCTGCATCGGCTCGACCACCTACAAGGAGTACCGCCAGTTCTTCGAGAAGGACCGCGCCCTGGTGCGCCGGTTCCAGAAGATCGACGTCAACGAGCCGTCTCTGCCGGACGCCATCGAGATCCTGAGGGGCCTGAAGCCCTATTTCGAGGAGTACCACAAGGTCCGCTACACCGTTGACGCCATCAAGTCGGCGGTGGAGCTTTCGGCCCGTTACATCAACGACCGCAAGCTGCCGGACAAGGCCATCGACGTCATCGACGAGACCGGCGCCTCGCAGATGCTTCTGCCGGAGAGCCGGCGGCGCAAGACCATCGGCGTCAAGGAGATCGAGGCGACGATCGCGACCATGGCGCGGATCCCGCCGAAGTCCGTCTCCAAGGACGACGCGGAGGTGCTGCAGCACCTGCAGGAGAACCTGAAGCGCGTGGTCTATGGCCAGGACGCGGCGATCGAGGCGCTGTCGTCGGCGATCAAGCTCGCCCGCGCCGGGCTCCGGGAACCGGAAAAGCCGATCGGCTCGTACCTGTTCTCCGGCCCGACCGGCGTCGGCAAGACCGAGGTCGCGCGCCAGCTCGCCGAGCTGATGGGCGTCGAACTCCTGCGCTTCGACATGTCGGAATATATGGAGCGGCACACCGTCTCGCGGCTGATCGGCGCGCCTCCGGGCTATGTCGGCTTCGACCAGGGCGGCCTCCTCACCGACGGCATCGACCAGCATCCGCATTGCGTGCTTCTGCTCGACGAGATCGAGAAGGCCCATCCGGACCTCTTCAACATCCTCCTGCAGATCATGGACCACGGCAAGCTGACCGACCACAACGGCAAGAAGGTCGACTTCCGCAACGTCATCCTGATCATGACGACCAATGCGGGCGCCGCCGACCTTGCCCGCCCGCCGATCGGCTTTGCCCAGAAGAAGCGGTCCGGCGACGACGAGGAAGCGATCAACCGGCTGTTCACGCCGGAGTTCCGCAACCGTCTCGATGCGGTGATCCCGTTCTCCAGCCTGCCGGCGGACGTGGTCTACCGGGTGGTCGAGAAGTTCGTCATGCAGCTCGAGGCCCAGCTCGCCGACCGCGGCGTCACCTTCGAGTTGACGCCGGAGGCCGTCAAATGGCTGGCCGAGGAAGGCTATGACGAGCAGATGGGCGCCCGCCCTCTCGGCCGGGTCATCCAGGAGACCATCAAGCGGCCGCTCGCCGACGAGGTCCTGTTCGGCAAGCTCTCCAAGGGCGGCACCGTCAAGGTCTCGCTGGAGACCAGGGAAGACGGCAGCAAGGGCCTCAACCTGGAAGCCATCGAGGACGTGCCGCCGGCCAAGGCCAAGTCGACGAAGTCGCGCAAGAGCGACGACGACGACGGAGACGACGGCGGTCCCGGCGACGACGATACGCCGCCGACGCGCAGCGGTCGCAGCATGGTGCCGAAGGTGCCGCTGTCCGACTGACAGTGTTTCCGGCGCCCGGGCCTTCCGGGCGCCGCTTTCCTCCGGCCGGATTTTCTCCGGTCCCCGCCCGTTTCCGGCGCCGTTTTCCGCAATGGTTTTTGGCCGTTGCCGGTGCGGCGCCTTCGATTGCCTGACGAGTTGATCCGCCGATGACCGCGCCGCCGCCCGAGACCTCCCTGGAGGACAGCACCGGGGCTTCCGGCCGCGCCTGGTTCCTGCGCGGCATCGCGGCGGTGGTGTCCTTCCCGGCCTTCATCCTCGCCGGCGCCTTCATCGGCTTTGCCGGGCTCGCCCGCGACAGCGGTCTGACCTTCCTTGAGGCCGTGGTGACGACGGCGACGATTTGGGCGCTGCCGAGCCAGGTGGTGCTGATCGGGGCCATGACGGGCGGGGCGTCCGTTCTCGGCGCCGGCATCGCCGTTGCCTTTTCCGCGGTCCGGCTGATGCCGATGGTGGTCGCCTGGGTGCCGGTGGTAAGGGATACCGATACGCCGCGCTGGAAGCTCGCGCTGCTCTCCCATTTCGTCGCCGTGACGTCCTGGGTGTTCGCCATGAGCCGGCTGCCGGACATCCCGCGCCCGGCGCGGCTGTCGTTCTTCGCCGGCTTCGCCACCAGCCTTACCGTCATCAACATCTGCGTGACGGCGGTCGCGTTCCAGATGGTTGGCCACCTGCCGGAACTCCTCGGCGCCGCGCTGTTCTTCCTGATGCCGATCTATTTCCTGTGCTCGCTGTGGGCGGCGGCGCGGCTCCTGGTCGACCGGCTGGCGATGCTCACCGGCCTCGTTCTCGGGCCCGTATTCTTTCTCGCCGCACCCGGCTTCGACCTCCTCTGGACCGGCCTCGTCGGTGGCACCGCGGCCTATCTCATCGGCCGCTGGTGGGACGCGAGGCGCGCCTGATGGAGCAGATTTCCGGCGCCGCGCCGACCCTTGTCTACATCCTCATCGCCGGGGCGTTCGCCACCGGCATCTGGCGCGTCCTCGGTGTCGTCTTCGCAGGCAATGTGCGCGAGGATTCGGAAATCTTCCGCTGGGTGCGGGCGGTCGCGACGGCGCTGATCGCTGGCATCATCGCCCGGCTGATCCTGTTCCCGAGCGGCGCACTGGCCCTCGCGCCCCTTTGGCTGAGGATCGGCGCCGCCGGCACCGGCTTTGCCATCGCCATGAAGGGCAAGAAATGGGCGTTCGTCGGCATCCTTGCCGCCGAAATTGTGCTCATCGGCGGGTGGCTGGTGGTCGTCTAGGGCCGGCTTCTTGCCATTGTCAGATGTGTTCTCCAGGCGCATTCCGGTCCGTTCGCCTTTTTCAAGCCAACATCTCAATCTCGGCCCAACGCCTCGACCCGACTCCCATCGGCCCGCTGCTTTCCAAAGCCTTGTGCACAAGATAATTGTATGCAAATCTCTCGTCTGCAATGGACTCGCCCCTCTGCAGGGACATCACTCATGGATCGCATCGAGGACTGCATTAGTTTTCTGACCGGCAAGGCCATGCAGCAGGTGACGCGGCGGGCGAAGGAGAAGCTCGGGGTGCATGGGGTCACGCCCGTGCAATACGCCGTGCTGAAGCTTCTGTGGGGGACGAATGGCCTGAAGGCGAGTGACCTCGTGCAGCGGCTGCGGCTCGACAGCGCCACCATCACCGGCGTTATCGACCGGCTGGAGCGGGATCATTTGATCGAGCGCCGGGCGGATGCGGAGGACCGGCGGGTGCAGCGGCTGTTTCTGACCGAGGCAGGAAGCGCGCTTCAAGGGCCGCTCGACGCGGCGATGGACGACCTCAACGACGAGGCCGACCGGGCGCTCGGCGCCGACGCAGCAGCCCTGAAGGGGGCGCTGGCGCGGCTCGGTGATCCGGCGAACTGGCCGAAAGGGACCTGACTGGAAAAATGTTCGATACCAAGATCGCCATCGTCGTGCGCGACGACCTTGCCGTCTGGCAAAAGCTCAACGTCACCGCGTTTCTCACCAGCGGCATCGTCGGCGCGGCGGACGGCCTGATCGGCGAGCCCTACGAGGACGCCGACGGCAACCGCTACAACGCGCTCTGCGTTCAGCCAATGATCGTGCTGGCGACGGACGCGGCCGGCATGCGCAAGATTTTCGACCGGGCGATGACCCGCGCCGTGCCGCTCTCGCTCTATACGGAAGAGATGTTCTCCACCGGCCACGACGCGGCCAACCGGGCGGCCGTGAAGGCCGTCGCCGCCGCCGACCTCACCATCGTCGGCCTGGCGTTGCGCGAGGACAAGAAGGTCGTCGACAAGATCACCAAGGGCGCGAAGATGCATCCTTGAGGAATGTTGCCGGCCGTTTTCTTATCCCTCCAGCGCCGCCTTGATCTTTTCCGCGTGCTTGGCCAGCAGGTCCTGGTCGGCCATCTCTCCCGTGTGCGGCTTCAGCGGCACGCCGTCGTGGCGGGGGAGGACGTGGACGTGGAGGTGGAAGACGACCTGGCCGCCGGCCGGTTCGTTGAACTGCTGGATCGTTGCGCCCGGCGCATCGAACGCCTTCATCACCGCATGGGTCAGCTTCTGGGTCGTCGCCATCACCGCGGCAAGGTCGTCGAGGCCAACGTCGAGGATGTTGCGGGCGGCCGCCTTCGGCAGCACCAGGGTGTGGCCGTCAGCGCGCGGCATAATGTCGAGGAAGGCGAAGGTCTTGTCGTCCTCATAGACCTTGTGGCAGGGCAGCTCGCCGCGCAGGATCTTGGCGAAGATGTTGTCGGCGTCATAGGCGGTCATGGTGTCCTCCTCGGGCGGTGTCTCGTTGGCGGGCTTACCCGGCTTTCGCGGTCTCTGCGTTTTGCTGGGCGCTCTTCTGGTGGAAGGCGCGGCGCTCGCGCGACAGGCGCCGGACGGCGTCGGCGTAGCGCATCTGGTCGGCGAAGTTCAGCCGGGCGAGCGCCATCCGCGTCTTGCGATCGACGGCTTCCTTCGCCTTCGTCGCATTGCGGGTGCGGCTTGCGGCCGGCGGCACGGTGAGGCCGGTGAGTTCCAGGCAGTCGTCGTAGAATTCGGTCAGCCCGACGAAGCCGAGGTCGTCGATGTCGTGAGGCCCCAGCAGCCGGTGCTGCAAATTGCGGGCGTCCTTGCGCCGGGCATAGTCGAGAAGCGACAGGTCCTCCGCCTGCAGGGCCTTTGCCAGCGGATTGATGACGTCGTCGCGGCCCTTGTTGAAATAGTATTCGGAAATCAGCCGCTCCGTCGGATCGCGCAGCCAGACCCAGACGTTCGAGGGTTCGATGCCGAGCTCTCTGAACCGCCTGATGAAGAAATGGCCGTGGATGATGCGGATGCCGGCATCCGCGATGCGCTTCAGGTCGTCCTGTCCCGAGGGGCGGCCGATCTCTTTCAGGAGCGGATGGGTCTTGGGGTGCCGGTTGCCGTAGGAAAAAGCGACCGCGTCGCCGAAATTCGCCGTGAGGACATCGGCAAAGGCCGTTCCCGCGGTCTTCGGGATATGGACGGAAATCACCGGCAGGGGCGAGGCATCGAGCGTCAGCATGGCGGCTTGATGTCACTAACCGGAGTCATAATCAAGCGGGGCAAAGGGATAGTGCGCGGCGGGCTCGGCCAGAGGGTCAGCCCATGTCCCGGTCGCGGCGGAACGGCGCCATCTGGCGCAGGAGTTCGGACTCTTCCGCGACCGCCTCGCGCTCCTGGTCGAGATAGGCGGCAACGGCGTTCCTGAGGCCCGGATGGACGATGTGGTGGGCCGAGTGGGTGGTCACGGGAAGATAGCCGCGGGCGAGCTTGTGGGCGCCTTGGGCGCCGGCCTCGACCAGCCTCAACCCGTTCGCGATGGCGAACTCGATGGCCTGGTAGTAGCAGACCTCGAAATGGAGGAAGGGCAGGTCCTCGGTCGTCCCCCAGTAGCGGCCGTAGAGGGTGTCGGAGCCGATGAAGTTGAGGGCGCCGGCGATGATCTCCGTTCCGCGCCGGGCGAAGATCAGGAGGATGCGTTCGGCCATGCGCTCGCCGATCAGCGAGAAGGCCTTGCGGTTGAGATAGGGCGTGCCCCATTTGCGCGAGCCGGTGTCCATGTAGAACCGGAAGAACGTGTCCCAGTGGTGCTCCTTGATATCGCTGCCGGTGACCCAGTCGATGGCGATGTCCTCGCCCTGGGCGTCGCGCCTCTCGCGCCTGATCGTCTTGCGCTTGCGCGAGGCAAGGGCGCCGAGGAAATCGTCGAAGGTCCCGTAGCCCTCGTTGACCCAGTGGAACTGCTGGTCGGTGCGGTGGAGGTAGCCGTCCTCTTCCAGGAACCGGGCCTCGTCCTCCGTCAGGAAGGTGAGGTGGGCGGAGGAGGCCTCGAACTGGCTTGCCGCCTGGCGGATGCCGGAGGCGAGGATCCTGCGCGCAGCATCGCTATCGGGCCCGTTGCCGACGAGGAGGCGCCGGCCGGTGGCGGGCGTGAAGGGGACGGAGATCTGGAGCTTCGGATAGTACTCGCCGCCGGCCCGGTAGAAGGCGTCGGCCCAGCCGTGGTCGAAGACGTATTCGCCCTGAGAGTGGCTCTTCAGATAGGCCGGAACGACGCCGGCGACGCTGTCGTCGGCGCGTTCCAGCGCCAGATGGCAGGACGCCCAACCGGTCTCGGGAAGGGCACATCCGGATTCTTCGAGAGACCACAAAAAATCATATGAAATAAATGGGTTGAATGGTATTTCTTCAGAAACCAGTTTCGGTGTGCTGGGCGCTCCACAATCCGATTCCGATGGCGCCGCCAAGTCCTTGTTTGCAGACTCTTTTCCGCTGCTGTCGTGAGGTTCAGATTCCGATTCAAGACCGGCGGTCAACCGGCCGCCTTCGGCCAGATCCCAACCCGGATTGGCGAGGCGATTCCAGTCCTTGCGGTCGATATCCTTGAGCGAGGTGAGGACGCGGATCTTGGCTTCAACAGGCGGCATGGGGCGAGGGACCGTGGAGCATTTCGGGGAGGCGCGGCGGGCGCGCTTGATGGATCGATTCAAGACTTGAATCTAAGCCGCCGGGCCGTTCGCTCAAGCGTCGGGGTCGAATCCCTCGAAAATGATCTGGTCGGCGTGGCGGGCGGCGCGGCGCCGCTGGTCCGTGGTGCGGACGGTCCAGGTCAGCACCGGCGTGCCGAAGAGCCGGTGCATCAGCGAGACGGCGGGGGCCGGCAGGGCGTCGATGTCGTAGGCGATGAAGTCGAGGCGGGTGCGCGGGGCATGCAGCAGGTGGCGCAGCGCGAACCGCTCCATCAGCGTCAGCAGCCGCCATTCCGGATCGCGGGGCGAGGTGGCGCAGGCGGTGATGCCGCGCGGCAGGTGCGGGGCGAGGGTCTTGAACGCGGCGACAATCTCCGGGTCGAAGGACATCACCGCCACGGGACCGTCATAGCCGGCAAGCACGTCTGCGACCGGACCGGCGATGGCCGCGCCCCGCCGCATGTCGGACTTCATTTCCAGGACCAGGGGCACGCGGCCGCCGACAAGGTCGAGAAAGGCCTTCAGCGTCGGGATGGTGTCGCCGCCGCCATCCATCAGCGGGATGGAGGAGAGTTCGGCGGCCGTGAGCGCGCCGACCGGGCCGCGGCCTTCCGTCAGCCGGTCGAGCGTGTCGTCGTGGAAGACCATCGGCACGCCGTCGGCGGAAAGCTGCAGGTCGGCCTCGATCGAGAATCCCTTGCCGATCGCTGCCGCGGCCGCCGCAAGCGAGTTCTCGATGCGGCCGGCATGGGCGTCGTGGTAGCCGCGATGGGCGACGGGGCGGGCGGTCAGCCAGGCGGGGGCGGTCATCGAGAGGGCCTATTCGACCTCGAAGACGGCCTCGACCTCGACGGCGACGCCGAAGGGAAGGGCAGCAACGCCGACTGCGGCGCGGGCGTGGCGTCCGCGGTCCTCGAACACCTCGGCCATCAGGTCAGAGGCGCCGTTGATGACCTTCGGCTGGTCGGTGAAGTCGGGCGTGGAATTGACGAAGCCGCCGAGCTTGACGACGCGGGTGATGCGGTCGAGGTCGCCGACGGCCGCCTTTGCCTGGGCGATGAGGGCAAGGGCGCACAGCCTTGCCGCCTTCTGGCCTTCGGCAATGGAAAGCCCGCCGCCGAGGCGGCCGATATATTCCGGCCCCTTGGCGCCCATCGGAAGCTGGCCGGAGACGAAGAGCTGGTTACCGGTCTGGACGAAGGGCACGTAGTTGGCGGCCGGCATCGGCGCCTCGGGAAGGGTAATGCCGAGTTCGGCGAGGCGGGCGTCGGTTCGACCGGTCATGGTCAATCTCTCCTGGTTTCTTGGTGTCGTGCGTCTGGAGCACGCGCCCGGACGATTGCCAAAATCAACCGAATAGGCAAGTTTATTGACGACGAGACGCCAACAAGACGCCAACAAGACTGGGCAAAAGGGGCGAACGCCGCGCCGGCATGGACGGTCCGCGCCATGGTTACGCCATGCTCGCCGCCTATCGGGTGGAAACGCCAGCAACGAGCCGGGGCAGGAACAGCAATGAACAACCTCACCAACGGGCCGTATCGCGCCATCGGCGCAGCCCTGATCCTTTCCGTTGCCATGGCCGCGCCGGCCGCGGCGGGGCGCGCGGTGCCCAATGTCAGCGATGCGGCGAGCCATGAGGCGGTGGTCAAGGACCTGATCTCGCACCGGGCCGTGTTCGACATGAAGCTGACCGATTCGAAGGCATCGTCCTCGATCGCCGGGCTCAACGGGCGCATGGTGTTCGAGACCATCGGTTCCACCTGCGACGGCTTCACCATCAATTTCCGCTTCGTCACCCAGGTCGAGGACAGCCAGGGCAATTCCCGGCTGACCGACATGCGCACGACGACCTTCGAGGACGCCAGCGGCGACCGGTTCGAGTTCCTGACCCAGACCTATATCGATGAAAAGCTGGTGGAGGAATCGAAGGGCAGCGCCGTGCGCGACGGCGAGACGACCACCGTCAGCCTCGACAAGCCGGAAAAGAAGACCTTCACCATCGCCAAGCGGATCCTGTTTCCGACCCAGCACCTGGTTGCCATGCTGAGCGCGGCGCGCTCCGGCGAGGCGTTCCTGCCGGCCAACATCTATGATGGCTCGGAGACCGGCGAGAAGATCTTCCCGACGGCGACCACCATCGGCAAGCGGATTGACGGGCCGGACACGCTGGACGCCAAGGCGGCCGACGCCGACATGTCGAAGCTGCCGCGCTGGCCGGTCACGGTCGGCTATTTCGAGCCGGTGACGACGGGCGGCGAGGCGCTGCCGACCTATGAGATGAGTTTCCTGCTCTACGGCAACGGCATCAGCCGCGACGTCAAGATCGACTACGGCGACTTCAGCGTCGCCGGCAAGCTGGTCAACCTGGAGATCCACGACGTGCCGGGCTGCGACGCCGACAAGGCGGGCGCCAAGTAGCGGCCGGCCGGGTTCTCTTTTCTCAATCCTGAAGATCGTCGTCGGGCGGCGAGGGATCGCGGCCGCGGCGTCTGGCGGCGAGCGCGAGGCCCAGATTGACGGCGCCGGTGCCGAAGCGCTCGCGCAAATCGTCGATGGCGACCTCGGCGCGGGCGCGCCTTGTCGCCGCGACGTCGACGAGATCGTCCGGATCGGCGAGCCGCGGGTCGGCGAAATCCGAGACGCCGATGCCGATCAGCCGGAAGAGGCGCCCGTTCGCTTCCCGCGCGAGCATATCCTGGCCGGTGCGGAAGATGCGGTCGGCAAGCCGGGTCGGGTCGGCGAGCCGGTGGCTGCGGGTGATGATCCGGAAATCCTTCGTCTTCAGCTTTAACGTCACCGTCCAGCCGGCTTTGTCGGCCGCCTTCAGACGCTTGGAAACCTTTTCGGAGAGCCGGCGCAGATGGGCCATGAGTTCGTGCGCGTCGGCAATGTCGACGTCGAAGGTGGTCTCCGCGCTGATGCTTTTGGCCTTGGAGGCGGCCGAGACGGTGCGCCGGTCCTCGCCGCGGGCAAGGTGGAAGAGTTTCAACCCCAGTGCGCCGTAGCGGCGGGCAAGGTCGGTCTCGTCCATGCGCTGCAGGTCGCCGATGAGGCGGATGCCGTCGGCCTGGAGCTGGCGCTGGGTGACCTTGCCGACGCCCCAGATCATGCCGACCGGCTTGTCGGCGAGGAAGTCCTTCGCCTCCGCCGCGCCGATGACGGAAAAGCCGCGCGGCTTGTCGAGGTCGGAAGCGATCTTGGCGAGGAACTTGTTGGCGGCAAGGCCGACGGAGACGGAGATGCCGATCTCGGCCTCCACGTCGCGGGCAAAGCGGGCAAGCGTCACCGCCGGGCTGGTGCCGTGCAGGCGCTCCGTGCCGGTGAGGTCGAGGAACGCCTCGTCGATGGAGAGCGGCTCGACCAGCGGCGTCAGCGCCCGCATCATCTCGCGGACCTGGCGCCCGACGGCCGTGTATTTCTCCATGTTCGGCGGCATCACCACCGCCTCCGGGCAGAGTTTTAACGCCTTGAACATGGGCATGGCCGAATGGACGCCCTTGATGCGGGCGATGTAGCAGGCCGTGGAGACGACGCCGCGCCGGCTGCCGCCGATGATCAGCGGCTTGTCGTCAAGGCTCGGGTCGTCGCGCTTTTCGATGGCGGCGTAGAAGGCGTCGCAGTCGATATGGGCGATGACCAGCCGGTGGAGTTCCGGATGGGCGACGATGCGCGGACTGCCGCACGCCGGGCAGCGCCGAGCGGCGCCGGCGAAGGACGTCAGGCAATCCCGGCACAGGGCAGTGTTCGCGGAAAGGTCGGTGTCGCTCATGGCTTCGTCGTCATCGCCGCAGCGCAGTGAAGTGCGCCAGTTTAGCAGGCTTTGGTTGGGAGCGCGTCAGGTCTCATTGCGGGGCAGAGGCGTTGGCGCCGTGGCCTGGACGGCCGCACGGTAGCTCGGCGGACGCCGACTGGATTGCCACGTCGGCCTTGCGGCCTCCTCGCAATGACGTTGAAATTATTTGGAAAAGCTACTCGTCGTCATTGCGAGCGCAGCGAAGCAATCCAGCATTCTGCGGTCGCAATTGCACGATGCGGTCGCGCCAAAGCGAGGGCATCGATTCCTACCCGATGCCTCAGAATCCGAAGCGGCCGACGATGAAATCGCGGGCGGAGGGCCAATCGTTGGCCTTCAGCGCCAGCCCGTCGATCGGGGCGGCGAGGTCGAAGAAGCGGCGGTCGGCGATGAACTGGACGAGACTGGCGCCGTCGACAAAGGCGCCGACGGAGCGGATGTTGGAGGGCGAATCATCGAGGAAGACGACGGCGCCGTCGGCGCGCTCGGCGAGCAGCCGGGCGGCCGGCCCCTTCGGCCCGCTATTGGTGACGACAGGGTAGGGCATGCCGTGCCTGGTCAACGTCTCGGTGCGCAGTTGCCGGTGCTTTTCCGGGATGTTGGTGAGCATCACCACTTCCGCCGCCCGGCTCAGCTCGCCAAGCGCCTCGGCGACGCCCGCTACCGGCTGCTGGTTGCCGGTCTCGGCATCGAAGAAGCCGAGCAGCAGGTCGCGCACCTCCTCGCGGGAGGCGGGTTCCCGGTCGCTGAGGCGCACGATGTTGCCGTTGAGGCCGTAGGACCGGGCGATCAGCTCATAGCCGTTGGCGAGAAGGTGACGTTCGAAGGGGGCGATGAAGTGCAGCGCCACCTCGTCGACGTCGCACAGGATCAAAGGGCCGTCCTTCAGGTCCAGGTCTTCGATCTGGCGCGCGGTCTCCGGCGCAAGGTCCTCGACCGCGCGCACCGGCAGGTCAGTTGATCGTGACATCGCCCCCGTCCTCCGACAGCGCCAGGTGGGCGGCGGCGATCATCGTCGGGCGCACGCGGATGCGTTCGACGAAGACGAGCAGCAGATCCTCGTTGGCCATCAGGAATTCCAGCACCGCGCACAGGAACCAGGGCTCGCCGGCGGCGCTCCTCAGATTCTCCGGGCCGAGGCCGGTATCGGCCAGAAACCGGCCCAGCGAGTCGGTTTCGCCGGCGATGAAGGCAAGCCCGGAAATGGCGATCCGCTCGGCGGATTCCCAAGGCATTCGCTGGATGCGGGACTCCATTTCGTGCCTGTGTTTGCCTTTGTGAAAGATTCTTTCTGTATGTTCTGAAAATGGACGGACCGCAAGACGGCGTGTGATCGCGCGTCACCGGGGACCGCCGATCCGGGACGATCGGGAGCCCGGCGGGCGGTCCATGGGGTATGAGCACGGGGACGCAGGGGTAGGGCGAACCAATGGCCAAGAAGGTTCTGATCGTTGAGGACAACGACCTCAACATGAAGCTGTTTCGCGACCTTCTGGAGGCGAACGGCTACGAGACGGTCCAGACCCGCAACGGCCTGGAGGCCATGGACCTTGCCCGCGAGCACCATCCTGACCTCATCCTGATGGACATCCAGCTTCCCGAAGTCTCGGGCCTGGAAGTCACCAAATGGATCAAGGAAGACGACGACCTGAAGATGATCCCGGTCGTCGCCGTCACCGCCTTCGCCATGAAGGGGGACGAGGAGCGCATCCGCCAGGGCGGCTGCGAGGCCTACCTGTCCAAGCCCATCTCGATCGGGAAGTTTCTTGAAACGGTAAAATCGTATCTCGGCGATGCGTGACTGAGGGGAAAGCGCAATGACCGCCCGTGTTCTTGTCGTCGACGACATACCGGCCAACACGAAACTGCTCGAGGCGCGGCTGACGGCAGAATATTTCGAAGTCCTGACGGCCAATAACGGGCCGGACGCGCTGGCCGCGTGCCAGGCGGACAAATGCGACATCGTCCTTCTCGACGTGATGATGCCGGGCATGGACGGGTTCGAGGTCTGCCGCCGGCTGAAGGCCGATCCGCGCACCGTGCACATTCCCGTCGTCATGGTGACGGCGCTCGATCAGCCGGCCGACCGGGTCAAGGGCCTGGAAGCCGGCGCCGACGATTTCCTGACCAAGCCGGTCAACGACATTGCGCTGATCACACGGGTGAAGAGCCTCGTCCGGCTGAAGATGCTGACCGACGAGTGGCGCATGCGCTCCGTTACCGGCCGCGACATCGGCTTTGAGGACACCGCCGCCGCCGACGATTTCGCCGCCAAGGGCAAGGGCCGCATCCTTCTGGTCGACGACCGGCGCTCATCCTATGAGCGGATGGCGGCGTCGCTGGCGAAATCCCACGACGTGACGGTGGAGACCGATCCCCAGGAGGCGCTGTTCCGGGCTGCCGAGGGCGATTTCGAGCTGGTCATGATCTCGCTGGCGCTGGCCAATTTCGACGGCCTCAGGCTGTGCTCCCAGCTTCGCTCGCTGGAGCGCACGCGGATGGTGCCGGTGCTCCTGATCACCGAGCCGGAAGACAATGCGCGGCTCCTGCGCGGCCTCGACCTCGGCGTCAACGACTACCTCGTGCGGCCGATCGACAAGAACGAGATGATGGCGCGCACGCGCACCCAGATCCGCCGCAAGCGCTACACCGACCATTTGCGCGACAACGTCCAGCAGACGATGGAGCTGGCGGTGACCGACGCACTCACCGGGCTGCACAACCGGCGCTACCTGGAAAGCCACCTGGCGACGCTGGTCAGCCAGGCCGTGCAGCGCTCCAAGACGCTGGCCGTGCTGATGGTCGACCTCGATTACTTCAAGGCCGTCAACGACACCTACGGCCATGATGCGGGCGACGACGTGCTGCGCGAATTCGCCCGCCGGCTGCGCAAGAACCTGCGCGGCATCGACCTTGCCTGCCGGTTCGGCGGCGAGGAGTTCGTCGTCGTCATGCCGGAGACGGACCTGTCGCTGGCCGTCGCCGTTGCCGAGCGCATCCGCCAGAAGGTCGCCGGCGAGCCGTTCCTCGTCAATGGCGGGGCGCGGGCGCTGGACGTGACGATCAGCGTCGGCCTTGCCATGCTCGACCATTACGACGACACGCCGCAGACGATCCTGAAGCGCGCCGACGAGGCGCTCTATGCGGCCAAGCGCGACGGACGCAACCGGGTGGTCGCCGACGCGGCCTGAGTCGCCCTTTCAGGCGCCCCTACGCACGCAACCGCATTGCAATTTCCGGTAGTGGCAGCCCAATCCCCTTGGCGGGTATAATTCCCTGCAACGATGCGCTGGGGGGCCGTGCCGCGCATGTATTGAACAGCCTTTATCTCTGAAAGCATTGCCGTCTATTGGCGGCCCTTAACCAATCCGGCGTTTTTCATTGGTTTTTGGTTACGATTTCGTTGATATTTGGATCAGGCAAAACCGGATACGCGGCAGGCACATTTCAGCGAGGCCGGCGTGTATCGCCGAAATAACGGATATTCAAAGGATTTTTTCGTTAGCCAGTTTCAACAAGGAATACCCTACGGAATGCTCAGGTCCGCCGCATCTCCTGGGTCCGTGGGGTCAGGCCGGCCGGAAAGCAGGGTGTTGAGTGGCCTCCTCGTTAAGCCCCGCCTCCGGCCGGCCACCTTTCAGGACCCGGTTGCACCCGCGTTTGCGGAGAGTCTGCAAGGCTCTTCGGGGATTCGATCCATCACCAATCAAGGGTAGAATGGCGTCCGTCGCCGGCAAAGCGTGGCGCGCCGCGCGTCCGTCGCCGGCAAAGCGTGGCGCGCCGCGCGCCCGTCGTCGGGGCATGCCGATTCCTTGCACGGCAAAACAAAGCGCCGCCCGTTTCGGACGGCGCTTTCGCATCTTCTCGCGTCGTGTCCTGCCGGTGCCGGCAGGAGCGCTACTTGATCTTGGATTCGCGGAAGTCGACGTGCTTCTTGGCGACCGGATCGTATTTCTTCTTGACCATCTTTTCGGTCATCGTCCGGCTGTTTTTCTTGGTGACGTAGAAGTAGCCCGTGTCGGCGCTCGACACGAGACGAATCTTGATCGTGGTTGCCTTAGCCATTCCGCTTTTCCTCGGAGAAATCGGTCTGCCGGGGCCGGGTGCCAATTTCACCGCACGGTCCCGATTGGAGCGTCACCCTAGTCATTGCGCGGCCCTTGTCAAGAATTCGTGTCATCGGCCGGCCCATCTGGCGATGCGGAAGCCGGCGATCGCCACGTATCCGCCGAAGAAGAGGGCGCAGACGATGGGGAAGCCGTGCGGATTGATGTCCATGCCGATGCCCATCAGGGCCGGGCCGACCAGCATGCCGATGGAGTACATCATGACGAAGGCGGCGGTGGCGGCGGCAAGGTCGGCGTCGCGGTAGCGCGCGGCAAGGTGGGCAAGGCCGATGGTGTAGAGCCCGGCGGTGACGCCGCCCCAGACGAAGAGGGTGACGAAGAGTGCGGACATCGTATCGGCAAAGACCGGGATGAGGAGGGCGCCGACGACGCCGATGAGCCCGCAGATGAGAAGCAGTACGCGCTTGTCCATGCGGTCACTCATCCAGCCGAGCGGCACCTGCAGGGCAACGTTGCCGAGGGCGGCGGCGGTCACCAGAAGCGTCGCCGTTGCCGCATCGAGGCCGATCCTGAGGCCGTAGATCGGCAGGATGGAGAGCATGCCGGTTTCCACCGCACCGAAGGCAAGGACCGCGATGGTCGCCGCGGGAACGGCGAGCAGAAACTTCGCAAAAGGCTGTCCCGGCTTCTTCTCGATGCGCGGACTGGTCTCGCGGGCCATGACGACCGGGATCGCGGACAGGGCAAGGATGAGGGTGCCGATGAGAAAGGGCAGGGCGCCTTCGGAGCCCGTCACCGACAGCACGATGGGACCGGCGGCAACCCCGATCGACAGGAAGGTGGCGTAGACGCCGAGGATGAAGCCGCGCTTTTCGCTCGGTGCAGCCGACGATATCCAGAACTCGGACAATACGAAGATCGCCGTCGTTGCGCCGTGGAACACGAAGCGCAGGCCGAACCAGGCCCAATAGGACGAGATGACGAAGAAGCCGAGGAAGCTTGCCATGGAGGCGGCAATGAGGATGAGGATCAGCCGCGCCGTGCCGATGCGCCGGGCGAGCGGGGCAACGAACGGCACCCAGAAGATGGAGGAAACGCCGGCCATTGCCGAATTGATGCCGATGGCGGTGCCGGAAAAGCCGCGCGCCTCCATGACCAGGGCAAGCAGCGGCATGGACAGGCTGATGGCGACGCCGACGGTGGAAATGGAGGCGATCGCGGCGGCCATGCCGCGGCGGTCGACCGGCCGAGATGCCGCTCCTTGCACGCTCCGTTCCGCCATGACGCCCCGCTACTCCGCACACTCGCGCCGACAGGGCGCCCGCACGATCCGCCGTCAGATCATGTCGCGGCGAAAGCCGCTGCCGAGCCAATAATAGAACGGCACCGGCGTTTCCGGGGCAAGCTTGGGGTCGCAGGCAAGCCGCTCCTCCAGCTCCTCGATGATCACCTTGGTGATGGTCGGAAGCTCCAGGTCGTGGGCCTCGGCAAGGGTCGGCCAGTCGACCTCCTCCAGTTCGCCAGAGGGACCGGTGCCGCCCGGCAGGGTATCGGCGACGGCGTCGGCGAAGACGACGAGGAAGCGGGTGTCGAAGCGGCGCGGCCGGCGCGGCGGGGTGATGGCGCGGCCGATATAGCGAATCGGCGCGAGGTCCGGGACGATGCCGCGTTCCGTAAAGGCGATCCAGGTCGGGTCCGACGCCGGAAGCGCCGGGCCGTCGGCCTTCGTGCCGATGAAGACGCCTGTCTCCTCGAAGGTCTCGCGGATGGCGGCGATGCCGAAGGCCCTGGCCCGGGTCTCGGTCTTCGGGCCCTTCATGGCGTGCATCAGCTTGTCGCGGATGGCCTCGTGGTAGTCGCCGGCCGCCCGCACGCGGGAATCGCCGGGATCGACCCGCCCGCCCGGAAAGACGAACTTGCCCGGCAGGAAGACGTGGCGCTCGTGGCGCCGTCCCATCAGCACGCGCACCGGCCCGCCCGCCGTCCTGTCGAGGATCAGGAGCGTTGCCGCGTCCTTCGGCCGGCGGTTGGCGTGGGTCTGGTTGCGTTCGGTGTTGGTCAGGCGCTCGGCGAGATCGGCCATGGTCCGTTTTCCGGTTGTCGCCCGGCGGGGCTCAGTCCTCGCCGAATTCCGGCGTGTGGTTGGGATCGAAGCCGTGCATGAAGAGCGCCCATTGCAGGCCGACGACGGCGCCCTTCACGGGGCGCAAGAGGGCGAGCGAGAGCAGCGCCGTCAGCGGCAGCCAGACCGCCATCTGCAGCCAGATCGGCGGCCCCCAGAGCTTTTCCACCGCCAGGATCAGGCCGACGATGATATGGCCGACGATGAAGATGGTGAAATAGGGCGGGGCGTCGTCGGCGCGGTGGTGGTGAAGCGCCTCGTTGCAGGTGCCGCAATGGTCCTTGACGGTCAGATAGCCGTCGAACAGGGCGCCGGTGCCGCAGGAGGGGCATTTCGAGGCCATGCCGCGGGCGAGCGCGTTGCCGATCGGGCGCGCGGGCGGCCCGTCCGGCGGCGATTCGAAAACCTGCTGGTGCATGGCGTTGTTCCTCAGCGCCGCTTGACGCGTTTTTTGCCCCGCGCGGCCTTGGCCGTTGTGGGTTTGTTGCGGACGGCACGGCGTTTTGCCGCGCCTTTCCCGGAAGGTTTCTGATACCTGCCTTCGGAGAGAAGTTCAAACCGGAGCGCGCCGGCAAGCGGCATTGCCTCGGCCAGTTGCACCTCGACCCGGTCGCCGAGCTGGTAGGTTTCGCCGGTGCGGTCGCCGGTCATGGAGTGGGTGACCTCGTCGTAGCGGTAGTAGTCGTCGCCGAGCTTGGACGCCGGCACGAAGCCGTCGGCGCCGCTGTCGTCGAGGCGGACGAACAGGCCGGAGCGGGTGACGCCGGCGATACGGCCGTTGAAGGCCGCACCGATATGGTCGGCGAGCCAGTGGGCGATCAGCCGGTCGACCGTATCGCGCTCGGCCGCCATGGCGCGGCGCTCGGTTGCCGAGATCTCGGCCGAAATCCCTTCCAGCTTGTCCTCGAAACCGGACGGCAGGCCGTCCTTGCCGAAGCCGAGGGCGGCAACCAGGCTGCGGTGAACGATAAGGTCGGCATAGCGGCGGATCGGCGAGGTGAAGTGGGCGTAGCGCCTGAGATTCAGGCCGAAATGGCCGATATTGGCCGGCGAATACTCCGCCTGGGCCTGGCTCCTCAGGATCACCTCGTTGACCAGTTCGTCGTTCTCCGTGCCTTCCACGCGGGCGAGGATGGAATTGAAGACGGCGGGGCGGAGGTTACCGGTGCGGGCGAGCTTGATGCCGATGGTCGACAGGAAATCGCGCAGCGCCTCCAGCTTTTCCGGCGTCGAGGCGTCGTGGATGCGGTAGATCACCGGCGCGCGCTTCTTCTCCAGGGTCTCGGCTGCTGAGACATTCGCCTGGATCATGCATTCCTCGATCAGCCTGTGGGCGTCGAGGCGGGGCGGCACGACGATGCGCTCGACCGTGTCGTCGTCGTTGAGGAGGATCTTGCGCTCCGGCAAATCCAAATCCAGTGGCGCACGCGCGTCGCGGCCCTTCTTCAGGCACTCATAGGCGGCCCACAGCGGCTTCAGGATCGGCTCCAGCAGCGGGCCGGTCTTGTCGTTCGGCTTGCCGTCGATGGCTCCTTGCGCCTCCTGATACGAGAGTTTGGCGGCCGAGCGGATCATCACCCGGTGGAATTTATGGTCGAGCTTGCGGCCGCTCGCATCGAAGCGCATGCGCACGGCGAGTGCCGGCCGGTCCTCGCCCTCGCGCAGGGAGCAGAGGTCGTTGGAAATGCGCTCCGGTAGCATCGGCACGACCCGGTCGGGGAAATAGACCGAGTTGCCGCGCAGCAGCGCCTCGCGGTCGAGGGCGCTGCCGGGCCGGATGTAGTAGGCGACGTCGGCAATGGCGACGGTGACGACGAAGCCGCCCTCGTTCTTCGGGTCGTCGTCGGGGGCGGCATAAACCGCGTCGTCGTGGTCCTTGGCGTCGGCCGGGTCGATGGTGATGAGGGGGACGTCGCGCCAGTCTTCGCGCTTGTCGCCGCGGGTCTGCAGCGTCACCGGCTTTGCCGCGTCCGCTTCGGCGATGACGGCATCGGGGAAGACGTGGGGGATGGCGTGGGTGTGGATGGCGATCATGGAGACCGCCTTTTCGCTCTTCATGGAGCCGATGCGTTCGCGCACCTTGGCCCGCGGCACGCCGTAGCGGCCGGCCTTCAGGACGTCGACGGTGACGAGGTCGCCGTCCACGGCGTCGCCGGCGTCGGCCTTCTCGACGATGTATTCCTTCTGCTTGCGGTCGACCGGGGCGATGCGCGCCGTGCCGTCCGGGCCAACCACATAGACGCCGAGGAGGGCGGTCGGCTGGCGCTCCAGCACCTTGATGGTGCGGCCGAGATAGCCGACGCCGGCGTCCGATGGCGCCTCGGCGATGCGCACCAGGACCCGGTCGCCGACGCCGGCGGCGCGGCCGGGGCGCTTGCCGCGCTCGGACAGGATCATGACGGAGGGCGGCGGGCCGTTCTCGTCCTCGTCCCACTCCATCGGCGCGCCGATGAGTTCGCCGTCCGCATCGCGGCCGCTGGCGACGACGACGGTGACGGAGGGAAGGTCGCCCGGCCGGCGCAGGGACTTGCGGCTGCCGGCGATGAGCCCCTCGGCGGCAAGGTCCTTCAGGATTTTCTTCAGGCCGATGCGGTCGCTGCCGGTGATCCGGAAGGCGCGCGAGAGCTCGCGCTTTCCGGCGCCCGGATTGTCGGCGAGGAAGGCGAGGACGTCGTCGCGGGTGGGCAGGGTGGCGGCGGTCTTTCGCGCTGCCGTCTTTTTTAAGCGTGGCATCGGGGGTCCGGTCGAAAACAAAAATGGCCCGGCGGACGGGCGCCGGGCGGACCGGTGCTTTCGCCGTTCAGGGGGCGGGGTTACCGGAAATGTGGCGCCCCGGCCGTGCGCAGACAAGCCCCGGGGCGTGCCAAAGCGCGAAAAGGACGGGTCCGAACGGCGTCCGAAGGACTAGAAGGGCGCGGTTTCGTCCTCCGAGTCGGCCTTTTTCTTGGCCGGCGCCTTCTTTGTCGTTGTCTTTTTCGCCGCGGTCTTTTTCGTCGCCGTCTTCTTTGCTGCCGGTTTCTTGGCGGCCGCCTTCTTCTTAGTCGGTGCCTTGCCGGCCTTGGCCGTGATCATTTCCACGGCCTGTTCCAGCGTGACGTCTTCCGGCTTCACGTCCTTCGGCAGGGTGGCGTTGACCTTGCCGTGGTTGACGTAAGGCCCGTAGCGGCCGTCGCGCACGGTGATCGGGCCGCCGGCGTCGGGGTGCTCGCCGAGCTCCTTGAGGACCGCGGCGCCGCGCCCGCGCCCGCCCTTGGCCTGCTTTTCGGCGATCAGGGAGACGGCGCGGTTGAGGCCGACGGTGAAGACCTCGTCGACGTTGTCCAGGTTGGCGTAGGTGCGCTCGTGCTGGACGAAGGGGCCGTAGCGGCCGATGCCGGCGCTGATCATCTGGCCGGTCTCCGGATGCGGGCCGACCTCGCGCGGCAGGCGCAGGAGCCTCAGCGCCTTTTCAAGGTCCATGGCGGCGACGTCCCAGCCCTTGGGGATGGTCGCGCGCTTCGGCTTGTCGCCCTCGCCGAGCTGGATATAGGCGCCGAAGCGGCCATCGCGCAGCGTCACCATCTCGCCGGTTTCCGGGTCGGTGCCGAGTTCACGCGGGCCGGTCTGGGCCGCCGCGCCGTCCTCGCCGTTGCCCTCAACCAATTGCCGGGTGAAGCGGCATTCGGGATAGTTGGAGCAGCCGATGAAGGCGCCGTAGCGCCCGACCTTGAGGCTGAGGCGGCCGTCGTCGCATTGCGGGCAGGCGCGGGGATCGGTGCCGTCTTCCTTTGCCGGGAAGATGTGCGGCCCGAGGATATCGTTGAGGGCGTCGAGGACCTCGGAGACGCGCAGATCCTTGATCTCGTCGACGGCGCCGGAGAAGTTGCGCCAGAAATCGCGCAGCACTTCCTTCCAGTCCAGTTCGTCAGCGGAGATGCGGTCGAGCTCTTCCTCAAGGGCGGCGGTGAAGTCGTATTCCACATAGCGCCGGAAGAAGCTCTCCAGGAACGCGGTGACGAGGCGGCCCTTGTCCTCCGGCACCAGCCGCTTCTTGTCGAGCCGGACATATTCCCGATCGCGCAGCACGGTGAGGGTAGAGGTGTAGGTGGACGGCCGGCCGATGCCGAGCTCTTCCATCTTCTTGATGAGCGTTGCCTCGGTGAAGCGCGGCGGCGGCTCGGTAAAGTGCTGGCTGGCGACGATCTTTTCCCGGCTCGGTTTCTCGCCGGTGGCGAGTTTCGGCAGCCGGCGGCTCTCCTCGTCCTCCTCGTCGTCCTTGCCTTCCTGGTAGAGGGCGAGGAACCCGTCGAAGCGCATGACCTGGCCGGTGGCACGCACGATCGCGGCGCGGCTGCCGTCGACGGCGTCGATGTCGACCGTGGTGCGCTCGATCTCGGCCGACTGCATCTGGCTGGCGACGGTCCGCTTCCAGACGAGGTCGTAGAGCTTTGCCTGCTCGGCATCGAGAAACCGGGTGACGTCCTTCGGCCGGCGGCGCACGTCGGTCGGGCGGATCGCCTCGTGGGCTTCCTGGGCGTTCTTGGCCTTGGTGGAATAGAAGCGCGCCTTTTCCGGCACATAGCGCGTCCCGTAATCGGCCTCGATGACGCCGCGGGCGCCGGAAATCGCTTCCGGGGCGATCTGCACGCCGTCCGTCCGCATATAGGTGATGAGGCCGACGGTCTCGCCGCCCATGTCGATGCCCTCATAGAGGCGCTGGGCAATCTGCATGGTGCGCTGGGCGGAAAAGCCGAGCTTGCGCGAGGCTTCCTGCTGAAGCGTCGAGGTGGTGAAGGGCGGGTGCGGGTTGCGCTTGGTCGGCTTGGCCTCGACCGAGCGCACCGTGAACGAGGCGCGCTCCAGGTGGGCCTTCAGGTCCATCGCCTGGGCCTCGGTGCCGATGTCAAGGCGGGTGATCTTCTTGCCGTCGGCGCCGACGATGCGGGCTTCGAAGGCTTCCCCGGCCGCGCTTTTCAGATGCGCGATCAGGCTCCAGTATTCCTGGGCAACGAAGCTCTCGATCTCGCGCTCGCGGTCGCAGACGAGGCGCAGCGCCACGGACTGCACGCGGCCGGCGGAACGGGCGCCCGGAAGCTTGCGCCACAGCACCGGCGACAGGGTGAAGCCGACGAGGTAGTCCAGCGCCCGGCGCGCCAGATAGGCATCGACCAGGGGCGCGTCGATCGTGCGCGGCTTGGCCATCGCGTCGGTGATCGCGGACTTCGTCACGGCATTGAAGACGACGCGCTCGACCGGCTGGTCCTTCAGCACCTTCTTGGCCTTCAGCACCTGTAGAACGTGCCAGGAGATCGCTTCGCCCTCGCGATCCGGGTCGGTTGCGAGGATCAGGCCGTCGGACGCTTTGACCGCCTTTGCAATCTCGTTCAACCTCTTGTTGGCCTTGCCGTCGACTTCCCAGGACATGGAAAAGTCGTTTTCCGGATCGACCGATCCGTCCTTGGCCGGCAGGTCCCGGACATGGCCGAAGGACGCCATGACCTGGTAATCGGAGCCGAGATATTTGTTGATCGTTTTCGCCTTGGCCGGCGATTCGACGATGACGACGCGCATGGATTTCCGCAAAAACAGGGCGTTATAAGGGGTCGGGCCGGTGATCGGAGGCCTGCCCGAGGGTGCCCGTGTGTAGAGACGAACCCCCGACCTCGTCCAGAAAAATCGTGAATCACCGCCGCGAAGTCAAATAGGAAACCCGAAGCAGCGTGCAATAGCCGGTGCCGGAAGATGCGGTTTCCTCGCCTTGATACAACCAATGCGATTAATTTGATAAAATGCATCCCTTCGGATACAATCCGGTGCGTCGGGCACCCGTGACGCCAGGTTGTGTGCCCGGGTCGGTATCGGAGGGTGTGGTGGACCATCTGCCATCCCCGCAACGGAGATGCAACACGGTTCATGAGTGCCCGGATCGAAGCCTCGCAGGCGGATACCGCCCTCTACATCGAGAACATGTGCGCGGAATTGCGCAACATGGCGGCAACCGCCGACCTCAACATGCTCGCCTATCTGCTCGACATCGCCCGGGAAGAGGCGGCGGCGCAGACGATTTCCATCCGGCCGATGCCGAAGGCGTCGCAGTCGGCCTCGTGATCATGTCAGGTTGCAAATTTATATTTTTACCGTTTTAAGGTAGCACAACCGCACCTGTCCCGCCGGATGTGGCGCGCGCGTCGATTCCCTCGGCCAAGGTTCGGTCAGTAGACCAGCGAGACTTTTTGCGCGCCGTGGCGCTCCAGCCGGCCGGCGACTTCCAGCTCGATCAGCACGATCCGCACGACCGCAACGGCGAGCCCGGTGTGGCGGACGATCTCGTCGACGGTGACGGGCGTTGCCCCCAGCGCATCGATGATCTGCCGCCGGGTGGCGTCGTCGGGCTCGGAGATCGGGAACGGGGTGTCCGATTCCGGCTCCTCGACGGCGGTATCGAAAGCCGGGCCGCCCGAATCGATCAGCGGCGAGAGCGCGGTGAGGATGTCGCCGACGGACAGCACCATGGTGGCGCCATCCTTGATCAGCCGGTTGCAGCCCTCCGTGCGCGGATCGAGCATGGAGCCGGGCGCGGCGAACACCTCGCGGCCTTGCTCCAGGGCGAAGCGGGCGGTGTGGAGGGCGCCGGAGCGGCGCGAGGCCTCGACGACGATGACGCCGTAGGAGAGCCCTGAGATCAGCCGGTTGCGGCGCGGAAAGTCGCGGGCCCGCGGCGCCCAGCCGAAGGGCATTTCGCTGACGATGGCGCCGCCGGCATCGACGATCGCCCGGTAGAGACCCTCGTTTTCCGGCGGATAGATGTGGTCGAGGCCGCCGGCGAGCACGGCGACGGTGCCGGTCTCAAGGCTCGCCTTGTGGGCGGCGGTGTCGATGCCCCGGGCGAGCCCGGAGACGACGACGAGGTCGGCCGCGGCGAGTTCGCCTGAGAGCTTTGCCGCGATCTTGCAGCCGGCAATGGAGGCGTTGCGGGCGCCGACGATGGCAACGGCATTGCCGGCAAGCGGTGTCGCATCGCCGATGACGGCAAGGAGCGGTGGTGGCGCGTCGATGAAGCGCAGGAGCCGCGGATAGTCCGGCTCGCCGAGGGCGACGAAACGGGCGCCCATCGCTGCGCAGCGGTCCAGTTCGTCCTCGGCATCGACCTGCGTGCAGATGCGAATGCGTTTCTTGGCGCCGCCGCGGCGGGAGAGTTCCGGCAACGCCTCCAGCGCCTCGGTCGCCGAGCCGTAGTGATTGACGAGGCTTCGGAACGTTGCGGGGCCGATGTTTTCCGACCGGATGAGCCGCAACCAGGCGAGGCGCTGGGCGTCGGTGAGCCGGATGGAGCTCTGTTTTCTGTCCGGCCCGTCTTCGCTCATGCGCTCATCCCATGGGGCTCAAGATCGGGCGCCGATCTTCGGCTCGGTGCCGGAAACGAGGCGGGCGATGTTGGTGCGGTGCTTGAACCAGGCCAGAAGGGCAAGGAGCACCGTGAAGACGGCCAGTTTCGGCTGGTTGAACCCGAGCGCCACCACCGGGGTCAGCGCACTGGCGACCAGCGCCGACAGCGAGGAGAACCGTGTGATCAGCGCGACCACCAGCCAGATGGCGCAAAAGGCGACGGCGATCGGCCAGGACAGGCCCAGGAGCACGCCGATGAAGGTGGCGATGCCTTTACCCCCCTTGAACCCCAGCCAGACCGGATAGAGGTGGCCCAGGAAGGCGCCAAGGCCGGCGATGAGGGCCGCCTCGAACGACCAATCGGCGGCAACCACGACCGGCACCGTTCCCTTCAGGACGTCGCCGAGAAGGGTGAGGGCGGCCACGCCCTTGTTGCCGGTTCGCAGCACGTTGGTGGCGCCGATGTTGCCGGAGCCGATGGAGCGGATGTCGCCGAGGCCGAACAGCCGGGTGAAGAGGAGGCCGAAGGGGATCGAGCCCAGCAGATAGCCGAAGAGAAGGGCGATCGCCATGTGCGGCCAGGGAAGGGACCAGGAGAGGATGTCGGTCATGGCCGGACCCCAAAGGATGCGTTACGTGTCAGAGTAGGTATATCTGGTTAGCCCTGCAACCATCGTGCGCAGCACCCGGCCCTGGAAGCGGGCGCCCTCGAAGGGCGTGTTCTTGGCCCGCGAGCGCATCTTGGTCTCGTCGAGGATCCAGGGCGTGTCGGGCGCAAAGACGACGACGTCGGCGCGCGCGCCGGTGCGCAGGGTGCCTGCCTCGATGCCGAGGATCTCGGCCGGCCGGGTGGACAGGGCGCGGATCGCCGTCGACAGGTCGATGTCGCCAGAATGGACCAGGCGCAGGATCGCCGGAAGCAGGGTTTCCAGGCCGATGGCGCCGTCGGCGGCCTCAGCGAAGGGGTGGCGCTTGGTCTCCACGTCCTGGGGATCATGGCTGGAGACGACGACGTCGATGGTGCCCTCGGCAAGGGCCGCGACCATCGCCATGCGGTCGTCCTCGGAGCGCAGCGGCGGCGACATCTTGAAGAAGGTGCGGTAGGCGCCGATGTCGTTCTCGTTGAGGGTGAGGTGGTTGATCGAGACGCCGGCGGTGACGGCGAGCCCGCGTCCCTTGGCCGCGGCAATGGCGGCGGCGGAGTCGGCGCAGGAGATCTGGGCGGCGTGGTAGCGCCCGCCCGTCAGCGCCACGAGCCTGAGGTCGCGTTCGACGACGATGACCTCCGCCTCGCGCGGCACGCCGCCAAGGCCGAGCCGGGTCGCCGTCTCGCCCTCGTTCATGACGCCGGCGCGGGCAAGGTCGGGATCCTCGGTGTGGTGGACGATGAGGCCGTCGACGCTCTGCGCATAGGTGAGGATGCGGCGCATGACGCGGGCGTTGGTGACCGTGTTGCGGCCGTCGGTGAAGGCGACGGCGCCGGCCTCGCGCAAGAGGCCGAGTTCGGCCATTTCCTCGCCGGCAAGGCCCTTGGTGAGGGCAGCCATCGGGTGGACGTTGACGATGGCGGTGTCGCGGGCCCGGCGGTGCACGAAGTCGACCAGCGCCGGCTCGTCGATGGGCGGCTCGGTGTCCGGCATGGTGACGATGGTGGTAATGCCGCCGGCCGCCGCCGCATGGCTCGCCGAGGCGAATGTCTCGCGGTGCTCGAAGCCCGGCTCGCCGACGAAGACGCGCATGTCGACGAGGCCCGGCGCGACGACGGCGCCGCGGCAGTCGATGGTCTCGAAGGTGCCCGGATAGCTCTCGTTGCCGCCGGCCTCGGTGGCGGCGACGCGCCCGTCGATGATGATGAGGTCGCCGACGGCGTCGATGTGGCGCGCCGGGTCGACGATGCGCCCGCCCTTCAGAACCGTCGGCTTGTTGCTATCGGCCATCATTGTCCTCGCTGGGGTCAGCGGTTCGGCAGGTGGGCGGCGAGGGCCTCCAGAACGGCCATGCGCACGGCAACGCCCATCTCGACCTGCTCGTTGATGACGCTCTGCGGACCGTCGGCGATCGCCGGGTCGATTTCGACGCCCCGGTTCATCGGACCCGGATGCATGACGAGGGCGCCGGGCTTGGCGTAGTCGAGCTTTTCCTGGTCGAGCCCGTAATAGCGGAAATATTCGCGCACCGACGGAATGAAGGAACCGCTCATGCGCTCGCGCTGCAGGCGCAGCATCATGACGACGTCGGCGTCCTTCAGGCCCTCCTTCATGGAGGTGAAGACTTCGGGCACCATGTTCTCGATGCCGACCGGCAGCAGCGTCGGCGGCGCCACCACCCGCACGCGGGCATTGAGGGCGGACAGGAGAAGAATGTTGGAGCGGGCAACGCGCGAATGCAGCACGTCGCCGCAGATCGCCACGGTCAGGCCCTCGATGCGGCCGATGTTGCGGCGGATGGTCAGCGCATCGAGCAGCGCCTGGGTCGGGTGCTCGTGGGCGCCGTCGCCGGCATTGACGACCGAACATTCCACCTTCCTGGCCAGCAGCGCGACGGCGCCGGCAGCGTGGTGGCGCACGACCAGGAGGTCCGGGTGCATGGCGTTCAGGGTCGCCGCGGTGTCGATCAGGGTCTCGCCCTTCTTCACCGAGGAGGAGGCGACCGACATGTTCATGACGTCGGCGCCGAGGCGCTTTCCGGCGATCTCGAAGGACGACTGGGTCCGGGTCGAGGCCTCGAAGAAGAGATTGATCTGGGTGCGCCCGCGCAGCACCGCCTTCTTCTTCTCCACCTGCCGGCTGACGCCAACCGCCTCGTCGGCGAGGTCGAGAAGGGTGACGATCTCCTCCGGCGTCAATCGCTCGATGCCGAGGAGATGGCGGTGCGAATAAATCGCGGCTTCTTTGGAACTTTCAGCGCTCATTAAAGCAATGCGTATAGGAGGAATCACGGGGTGCGGCAAGCGTCCGGCGGCGGCTCCGGCCCCCCGGAATGGCAGGGGTTCGCGCAATGCTTGAACGACAGGCAGGCTTCGCGCGCGCCATTGCGCGGGTGTCGTTCGTTCGGGGGGTTCCGAGAAGGGTAAGAGCCGGGTCGGGAAAGGGCCGATTTGCGCCACTTTGCGGGGCGATGCGTCTTCTAATACCGCGCCTTGTCGACGCCCGCCGATCGGTGCCGGCGATGGTTTGCCGCCTTTGCGGCGTGGAACGATCCGGTACGGACATGCTTAAGTCATCCACAGCTAATCGAATCGCAAGGGACAGCCGCGGTCATGAATGAACGGAACGACGCGACGCACGAGGTGACGAACCAGGCGCCGCCCTTTGCCGGACGCAACATCTATGAGAGCGATTCGCTCCTGATCGGCGTCCTTGAGTCCGTCATCGACCCGCCGATCGAGGCCGAACTCGTCAAGCTCGGCGCCTTCTACGGCTCGCGCGAGGCGAACGAGTTTGCCCGGCTCGCCAACACGCAAGGCCCGAAGCTGCGCACCCACGACGCCTGGGGCAACCGGCTCGACACGGTGGAGTTCCACCCGTCCTACCACGCCTTCATGCGCCGGGCCTTCGAGGCCGGGCTGGCCGGCTCGCTGTGGCAGGAAGGCGGTGCGGAGACCGGGCGCCGCTACCAGCTTCGCGCGGCGCGGATGTTCCTCGCCGCCCAGGCGGAAAGCGGGCACCTGGCGCCGATCGTCACCACCAGCGCGGCGATCGGGGCCGTCGGGCGGGTGCCGGATCTCGGTGCCTGGCGGGCAAAACTCGTCTCACGGCGCTACGACCACCGGTTCCTTCCCGTCGACAAGAAGCTCGGCGCCTCCATCGGCATGGGCGTTGCGGAAAAGCAGGGCGGCACGGACCTCACCGCGACGACGACACGGGCGGCAAAGGCGGACGACGGCACTTACCGGCTCACCGGCCACAAATGGTTCGTCGCCGGCCCGATGAGCGACGGTTTCATCGTGCTGGCCCAGGCCGAAGGCGGACTGACCGCGTTCCTGGTGCCGCGCCTTCTGCCGGATGGCAGCGTCAATGCGATCCGCTTCCAGCGCCTGAAGGACAAGCTCGGCAACCGCTCCAACGCGACCGGGGAGGCGGAGTTCGCCCACGCCGTCGCCTATCTCCTCGGCGCGCCGGGCAACGGGTTCGAGACGATCGCCGGGATGGCCGACCATATCCGCCTCGACTGCTGCGTCGGCTCTGCTGCCCTGATGCGCAGCGCGGCGGCGCAGGCCGTCCACAACGCCCGGCACCGGTTCGTCTTCGGGTCCGAACTGATCGAGCAGCCGCTGATGGCGCGCTCGCTCGCCGACATGACGCTCGACGTTGCCGCAGCGACGGCACTCGCGTTCCGTCTGGCGCGGGCCTACGACAACCGCGACAGCGATCCGGCCGAGGCGGCCTATGCGCGGATCATGACGCCGGCGGCGAAATACTGGATCACCAAGGCCGCCCCGCCGCTGATCGCCGAGGCGCTCGAATGCTTCGGCGGCAACGGCTATGTGGAGGATTTCGACCTTGCCCGCATCTACCGCGAGGCGCCGTTCAACGCGCTCTGGGAAGGCGGCGGCAACGTCATGTGCCTTGAGGTGCTGCGGGTTCTGGAAGCCGACGGCGAGGCGCTCGATGCGGTGCTCTCCGACATCAAGGGGGCGCTGGGCGACACCTCTCTCGTTTCCATCGACGTCCTGCGCGCGGCGGCACGGGCCTGCATCAACGATGTGGGCTCTGCGCGCATTCTCACCGAGCAACTGGCATTGACCGCAGCGGCCGCTGCCGTCCGCCGCTACGCGCCGCGGCTGATCGCCGATGCCTTCCTGCATTCCCGTCTCGGCAGCCAGTGGCGCGCGACCTACGGCATGCTGGATGCCCGCTTCGACGCCCAGGCCATCGTCGACTACGCCTTCCCGGATGTTTGACTTCTTTTCGCGTTCAGGCGCCACGCAGGCTTGACGGCGCACTTGCGCCGGCGCGCATTCGCGCTTGCCATATCCCGACGAGGGCACCTCGTCGGGATATGGAATGGTGTCTAAACCAGGATCAAAAGGGCGATCGGCAGGGTGACGGCCGCGACCACCGTCTGGAACGTCAGGATCTCGGCCATCAGCTTGTCGTCGCCGCCCATTTTTCTGGCGAGGACGTAGGACGAGGACGCCGCCGGGACGGATGTCGCAATGATGGCGACCGCAAGGGCCATTCCCGTTACCCCGATGAGCGTGCAATAGGCCGCTGCGATCAGCGGCATGCCGACGAGCCGGGCGGCGACGCCGAGGCCGAGGGCGCCCGTCGGCCGGCGCAGCACGGACAGGTCGAGCCCGGCGCCGATGGAGAGGATGCTGGCGGCGAGCGCGGACCGGCCGAGGGTTTCCAGGGTCGTCATGGCAACGATCGGCAGCTCGATATCGAGCAGGTTCAAAAAGATGCCGATGGCGCAGGAGATGATGAACGGGTTGCGCGCCAGGTTGAGGACGAAGCCGCGCACGGTGGGCGCCGGGCCGTCCACATAGATGGTGAGGGCGCTGACGACGATGAGGTTGAGGAGCGGGATCATCGAGACGACCGCGACCGCCATCAGGGCCAGGCCGGCATCGCCGAAGAGATTGGCGCCGAGCGCAAGGCCGATGAAGGTATTCCAGCGGATCGAGCCCTGCAGCACGGAGGTGAAGCGCGGGCCGGTCAGCCGCAGCGGCCCGGCGATCAGCGGGCGCACCGCGATCAGGATCGCGGCCATGGTGGCGACCGTCAGGAAAAGGGCAAGGCCGAGCGAGCCGAAGGGCAGGGTGTCGAAGTTGGCGCGCATCAGCGTGTAGATGATGATCGCCGGAAAGAAGACGTTGTAGGCGAGCGTCTCAAGGCCGCGCCAGCCTTCCTCGCGGACGATATTGTAATGGGCGAGCGCCCAGCCGGTCGCGGTCATGATGATGACCGGCAGGAGCGCGTTGAGGGCGTCGGCAAAGGAGATCATGGGGCGGACACCGCGCGCCGGTTGGCGAGCCGATCCAGAAACCCTTGCAGGATGAAGGCCGCCGCCGCGGCGTCGATCTTCGCCGCCCGTTTCTTGCGCGACATGTCGGCCTCAAGCATCGCGCGCTCCGCGGCGACGGTCGACAGCCGCTCGTCCCAGTAGACGACGGGAAGCTCGGTGAGGGCGGAGAGGTTGCGGACGAAGGCGCGGGTCGCCTGGACGCGTGGGCCTTCGGAACCGTCCATGTTGAGCGGCAGGCCGAGGACGAGGCCGGAAATCTCGTTCTTGTCGGCAAGCTCCAGCAGCGCTGCGGCGTCCTTGCCGAACTTCACCCGCCGTATCGTCGTCAGCGGCGTTGCGATCTGGCGGCCGCCGTCCGAGACGGCGATGCCGATGGTCTTGGTGCCGAGATCGAGGCCGAAGAGGCGCGCGCCGGGGCTGAGCCCGTCGGCGAAATCGTCGAAGGAAAGTGTCGGGTCGTTGGCCATTCCGAACCCTCTAGCACGCGAGGCGCAAAAGGACACAGGCAATCGCAAATTGCCGGGGGACCTCGGCGTCGTCGGCCCGCGCAGTTTCGCCGCGCAGCGAGACTGTTTGACCGCTCCGGGTTTCTGCGTAGCATGGCGCCAACGAAAAAAGGGAGGGCAGGGTGCGCGATCTGGAGGGGATCCTTGGGGATGCCGTCGCCGCCGGCGATGCGCCGTATCTGGTGGCGATGGTCGCCGACCGCGACACGGTTCTTTGGTCAGGCGCGGCAGGCGAGGCGGCGCCGGGCCGGGCGGCAGCAACCGACACCGTCTTTCGCATCTATTCCATGACCAAGGCGGTCGGCTCGCTGGCGGCGATGCTTCTGGTGGAGCGCGGCCAGCTCGGCCTCGACCAGCCTGTCGACGAGGTGCTGCCGCAATTTGCCGAACTGAAGGTACTTGAGGGCTTCGACGGCGAAGAACCGGTGCTGCGGCCGCCGAAGACGCGGGCGACGATCCGGCATCTGGCAACGCACACGTCGGGCCTCGTCTACGAATACTGGAACGCCGACCTTGCCGCGTACCTCACGCACACCGGGCTGCCGTCGGTGATCTCCGGGCGCGGGGCGGGGCTCGCCTATCCGCTCGCCTTTGATCCGGGAACGCGCTGGGGCTACGGCATCGGCATCGACTGGCTCGGCCGTGTCGTCGAGGCCGTCGACGGCCGGCGCATCGACCGGTTCTGCGCCGAGGAGGTTTTTGCGCCCCTCGGCATGACGGACACGGGATTCGAAGCCGGCGAAGCGGATCCGGACCGCCTCGCCACCGGCATGTCGCGCGGCCGCGACGGCAACCATGCGCCGTTCGGCATGACGCCGCCCTCGGAGCCGGAATTCTACGGCATGGGCCATGCCCTTTTTTCCACTGCGCCGGACTATCTGAAATTCCTGCAGCTCTTCCTCAATGGCGGCGCCTATCCCGGCGGGCGGCTGATCGACCCGGAAAGCTATGAGGTCATGACGACGAATCAGATCGGCGATCTCAGGGTGACGCCCATGGTCTCGGCGATGCCGCGGCTTTCCGCCGACGTCGATCTTTTCCCGGGCGTGGAGAAAACCCACACATTCGGTTTCGTGCGCGTGGAAGAGGGCGTGCCGGGCATGCGCTCCAAGGGCAGCCTCGGCTGGGCCGGCATCTTCAACACCCATTACTGGATCGATCCGGCCACGGGGATCGCCGCGGTCCTGATGACGCAGGCGCTGCCCTTTGCCGATCCGCGATTCATGGAGGTTTTCCATGGGTTTGAGCGGGCCGTCTATGGCCGTTTCGGCAATACATCGTAGCACATTTTTTCGCTCGACCCCTTTGGAATCCTCCAAGGTAGCGCCACATTCCTGAACGAGACCGGTGGCACATTCAGGCCGCCGCACATAAGCTATCTTCGGAGGTCGACATGCAGCTTACCTGGTTCGGACATTCAGCCTTTCGCATCGATATCGACGGCGCGTCGATCCTGATCGACCCGTTCCTGTCCGGGAACCCGTCCTATGAGGGCACGGTGGAGGCGGCGTCCGAGGGCGTCACCCATGTGCTCCTCACCCACGGCCACGACGACCACCTGGGCGATGCCATCGACATCTGCAAGGCGACGGGCGCGCAGCTCACCGCCAATTTCGAGATCTGCATGTGGCTCGCCTCCAAGGGCGTGGAGAACGTCAATCCGATGAATTCCGGCGGCACGGTCGATGTCGGGCCGTTCAAGGTCAGCCTGACGGTGGCGCACCATTCCTCCTCGACCCAGTCGGAGGGCCAGCCGCCGGTCTATCTCGGCAATCCCCACGGCATCGTGGTGACGGCGCCGGGCGAGCCGGTGCTGTTCCACATGGGCGACACCGACATCTTTTCCGACATGGCGCTGATCGACGAGATCTATGCCCCGAAGGTCGGGATCGTGCCGATCGGCGACCGCTTCACCATGGGTGCCAAGACCGCGGCGATGGCCTGCACCCGCTTCTTCAATTTCGAGACCATCGTGCCCTGCCACTACGGCACCTTCCCGATCATCGACCAGGACGCGGAAAAGTTCGTTTCCGAGCTCGGCCCGGACGGCGACAAGGTGGCGGTGCCGCAGGTCGGCAAGCCGATGTCCCTTTGAGGTTATTTCGACAAGCAAAGAGGATTGAAACCCATGTCAGGACGCAGGACCCCGCCCTTCGGCGGCGGCGTCAAGGCCGCAACGCCGACCAAATGCCCGCGCTGCGGCACCATCTTCGACTGCGAGATGGAGAGCGGCGACTGCTGGTGCATGAAGCCGGACTACAAGCTGCCGATGCCGGACTCCGGCGAGCCGGCCTGCTACTGCCCGAAATGCCTGAAAGAGGTGGCCGGGGAGAAGGTCGCGGCCGAGCTTGAGGCCTTCAAGGTCAAGCGGCCTTAGGGCGGCCATCGGCCGTCAGGCGGGCTTTCGCGCCAGCACAAGGTCGCCGGGCACCGGGACGCCCTCCTGATGGCGGACGGTGATCGGCTCGGTGTGGAAGCGCGTCAGGCCTGAATCCGTCAGCGTCCGATCGATATAGCTGCCCGCATGGGCGAAGCGCTGGTTCGGTCCGACCATATAGGGTCGGCCGGCGAACACGTCGTCGGGAAGCGTTTCGGAGGAAAAGCCGAACACGCCGCCGGGGGCGAGGTTTGCGGCGACGCCGGCAAAGAAGCCTTGCAGATCCCCCATGTAGGGCAAGACGTCGGTGGCGACGACGAGGTCGAAGGGCGTTCCGTCCTTTGCCGCCTCAAGGAACGTTGCCGCCTCGGCGACATAGAGTTCGTCATAAACCTCGCGCTCGTGGGCGACCTCGATCATGCCCTCCGAAATGTCCACGCCGACACGGAAGGTGGTGCGCTCCTCCAGCGCCTCGCCGGAAAGGCCGGTGCCGCAGCCGAGGTCGAGGAGGCGTCCGTAGGGGCCGGGCGCCAGGTCCTTCAGCCGGTCCTCCACCAGGAGCGGGACGCAATAGCCGAGCTGGTCGACGAGGATCATGTCGAAGACGTCGGCGTGCTGGTCGAAGAGGGTGGCGACGTAGGCATCCGGCGCCTTTGCCGGCGTGTCGCCGCGACCGATGGCGGCAAGGCGCACGGCAACGCCGCCATGGTCGGCCGGGTCAAGCTCTAGGACACGTCGGTAGGCGATAACGGCGGCTTCCAGGTCGCCGGCCTTTTCCAGGTCGAGCGCCGCGTTGTAGGCCTCGGCAAGGGCGTCGTCGGTGTCCGTCTCGGGGTCGGTCATTTCAAATCTTCACAGCGGGTCAGGCGTCCGGACCTTTCTTCAGCATACGCCGGGCAAGGATCGGCAGCACCACGATCATCATCAGGAATCTGGAGGTGTGGTGGGCAGCGACGAAGGCGGGGTCGAGGGCGAGCGCGAAGGCGAGAACCGTCATGGCATCGAGGCCGCCCGGCGCGAACGCCAGCAGCGTCTTGGCGAACGGCGCGTTCAGCAGTTCCGCGATGCCGATGGCGAGCACCGTGTTGACGGCCATGGCGATGGCAAAGGCGATGGTCGCCGGCTTGAGGACGGCGGCGACGTTGGAAAAGGTCGCGCCGACGAAGCGCCCGCCGATGACGCTGCCCATGATGACGAGGCCCGGCACCAGGAAATAGGCCGGCAGCCGGCCCTCGGCGATGCCCGTGCCGTGCAGCACTGCGCTGCCGGCAAAGGCGCCGAGCAGGACGCCGGCGGGAACCCGGAGCCAGTAGAAGAGGGCGGCGCCGACGCTGCCGGCGGCAAGCTGGATCGCCGCCTGGTCGAGGCCGGAGGCGGCCTTCAGCGGCAGGCCGCTTGCGGCCTCGCCGCCGGAGCCGATCAGCGTGACGATGGCCGGCAGCGAGATGACGAGGATAAAGACCCGGATCGACTGGGCGACCGTCACCTTCTGCATGTCCGCATCGGACTGGTCGGCGACCGCGACCACATAGGAAAGGGCCCCCGGGATTGCCGAAAAGAGCGCGGTCGAGGACGTCCAGCCGACGATGCGGTGGAGGTAGAGCCAAACGAGGCCGATGACGACGGGCTGAATCAGGATGAGGGCGGTGATCGAGACCGGCCACTTGCTGACGTTTTCCACGATGTCGGGGGTGACGCTGGCGCCCATGGAGACGCCGAGGAGCAGGAAGGCGATCGCCCGGAGCCAGCGCGGGATCGGGCCGCTGACGCCCGTCAGCGAGGCGAAGGAGACCGCGACCATCGACCCGCAGAGCCAGGATGCCGGCACGCCCAGAAGCGTCAGGACGCCGCCGCCGACGGTGCCGATGGCCAGCGTCTGGGCGATCTTGCCGAGGCTGCCGGCGCGGAGGGGAAAGGCGGGTCGTGTCATGTTTTGCTCAAAGCTGGCGGGGCCGGCCGGCGCGCCGGAAAACGGGGCTTGATGCCGTCAGGCCCGCATGCATCGCGGCCCCCGGGGGAGTTCGCGAAACGCCGTCTATCCGTCTGGTGGAGCGACTTGTTTTCCGGCCGGTCGAGCCTTGGCGAAAGCCTCTCTTATCGCATTTCGGGCGAATTGACACGGGGGGCGCCGAAAAAGCGGTTGGCGGTGATCACGATGCTATTGGCGGGGCTTGCAAAAACCGGCTACGCAGTTACCCTGAGGCCGCATGTGGCTGGCGCATACGGGGTTTCCCTGGTTGCGCCGGCCGAACGCGGGGCAAGGCACAGCCGCCCCGACAGGCTGCAGATACGACAGGCTGCAGATAAGACAGACTGTGGATAAGGCAGACTGGACATTGAACAGACTGGACACAATCAGGAGGAGTAACGTGATGATCCGCAAGATCGGCCTTTCGGCCCTTGTCGCGATCGGTATGGCCCTGCCGGCGTCCGCCGCCGAGCAGCAGTTCATCTCGATCGGCACGGGCGGCGTCACCGGCGTCTACTATCCGACCGGCGGCGCGATCTGCCGCCTCGTCAACAAGGCCCGCAAGGAGCACGGCATCCGGTGCTCGGTCGAATCGACCGGCGGGTCCGTCTACAACATCAACACCGTGCGTGCCGGCGAGCTGGAATTCGGCGTCGCCCAGTCGGACTGGCAGTACCATGCCTACAAGGGCACCTCGAAGTTCGAGGACCAGGGCCCGTTCGAGAAGGAACGCGCGGTCTTTTCCGTCCATCCGGAGCCGTTCACGCTGCTCGTGCGCTCCGATGTGGACGTTGAGAAGTTCGAGGACCTGAAGGGCAAGCGCGTCAATGTCGGCAACCCCGGTTCCGGCCAGCGCGCCACCATGGAAGTCGTCATGGACGCCTTCGGCATGACCATGGACGATTTCTCGGTCGCCGCCGAACTGAAGGGCTCCGAGATGGCCCAGGCGCTGTGCGACGGCAAGATCGACGCCATGATCTACACCATCGGCCACCCGGCCGCGGCGATCACCGAAGCCACGACCACCTGTGACGTCAAGCTGGTCGACGTGGCCGGCGATCCGATCGACAAGCTGGTCGCCGACAACCCGTACTACCGCACCGCGGTGATCCCGGGCGGCATGTATCGCGGCACCGACGAAGACACCCACACCTTCGGTGTCGGCGCCACCTTCATCACCTCCGCCGACGTGCCGGACGAGGTGGTCTATGTGGTCGTCAAGGCCGTCTTCGACAACTTCGAGGACTTCAAGAAGCTTCACCCGGCCTTCGCCAACCTGAAGGAAGCGGAGATGATCAAGGACGGTCTGTCCGCGCCGCTGCACCCGGGTGCGGTGAAGTACTACAAGGAACGCGGCTGGATGTAATCCGGTCTCGTCGGAAGGGGCGGTCCTGACGGGCCGCCCCTTTTTCGATCCCGCGGGAGTGCCCCCAAGGGGAGCCAGCAAGGGGCGCTCCGGTCATCAGTTCAGTTCTTTCCGCCGGGCCGGCCAGTGCGGTCCCGTCCGGCGCGCCGCAAGGGGCCGGCCGACCGACGCCAAGATCGGAGGCCATGCGAAAAGCCCGCGGCCGAGGGGGTATGCATGTCGGACAGCAACGGTTCTGGCACGGCCAGCAAACGGCCCGAAATCGATGTCGACGAACTGGTTGCCCAGGTCGACAGCGGCGCGCGGGCGCCGACGGGGGCCGTCGGCCTTTTCGTCGTCGCCCTGGCGTTCATCTGGTCGACGTTCCAGCTCTACATCGCCTCCGGGGTGCCGTTCTGGCTGAATGAGGTGACCGGCCTCAACCTCGTCTTCAACAATTCCGAAGCGCGCATCATCCATCTCGCCTTTGCGATCGCGCTCGCCTCGCTCGCCTATCCGCTGTTCAAGACCAGCTCGCGCCATTCGGTGCCCTGGTATGACTGGGTGCTGGCCATTCTCGGCGCCGGCGCCTGCCTCTATCTGATCATCAACAAGGAGGCGATCGCCAACCGGGCCGGCCTGCCGACGACGGCGGACCTCATCGCCTCCACGATCGGCATGCTGTCGCTGGCGCTCGCCGTCTACCGCACGCTCGGCCTGCCGATGCTGATCGTCGCCGGCGTGTTCGTGTTCTACGTCTTCTTCGGCCATCTCAGCTTCTGGCCCGACGCGATCCAGTGGAAGGGTGCGTCGTTCGGCAAGGCGATGTGGCATTACTGGATGCAGCTTGAGGGCGTCTTCGGCGTCGCGCTCGGCGTCTCCGCCTCGATGATCTTCCTCTTCGTGCTGTTCGGCGCGCTCCTGGAAAAGGCCGGCGCCGGCAACTACTTCATCAAGCTCGCCTTTGCCCTTCTGGGACACCTGCGCGGCGGGCCGGCCAAGGCCGCGGTCGTCGCCTCGGCGATGAGCGGGCTCTATTCCGGCTCCTCGATCGCCAACACGGTGACCACCGGCACCTTCACCATCCCGCTGATGAAGCGCACCGGCTTTGCGCCGGAAAAGGCCGGCGCCGTTGAGGTCGCGTCCTCGACCAACGGCCAGCTCACGCCGCCGGTGATGGGCGCCGCCGCCTTCCTGATCTCCGAATTCACGGGCATTTCCTATACCGAGATCATCAAGCACGCCCTGGTGCCGGCGCTCGTCTCCTACATCGCGCTCGTCTACATCGTGCACCTGGAAGCCCTGAAGCTGAACCTGAAGGGCATGGAGAAGCCGCCGGCACACCTGACGGTCATGCAGAAGCTGATCGGCTTCCTCACCGGCTTCATCGGCATCGCGGCCCTCGGACTTGCGGTCTATTACGGCCTTGGCTGGATCAAGGTCGCGTTCCCGGACATGACGGTGTGGGCCTCGACCCTGCTGTTCGCCGCTGCCTATCTGGTGCTCGTCTTCATCGCGGCGAAGCGGCCGGACCTGGAAGTCGACGATCCGGACGCGCCGCTGGCCGTGCTGCCGCGGGCCAATGAAGTGGCGCTCACCGGCCTCCATTACCTGTTGCCGATCGTCGTCCTCCTCTGGTGCATCCTGATCGAGCGGCTGTCGCCGGCGCTGTCGGCGTTCTGGGCGACGGTGGCGATGATCTCCATCGTGCTGACCCAGCATTCGCTGAAGTCGATCTTCCGCGGCGAGGCGGCCATTGCCAGCGGGTTTGCCCAGGGCGTCGGCGATTTCGTCACCGGCATGATCGCGGGCGCCCGCAACATGGTGCCGATCGGGGTGGCCACCGGCGTTGCCGGCGTCATCATCGGCACGGTGTCGCTGACCGGCGCGCACCAGATCGTTGGCGAGTTCGTGGAGTTCGTCTCCGGCGGCAACCTGATGGTCATGCTGCTGCTCGTCGCCGTGATGAGCCTCGTCCTCGGCATGGGCCTGCCGACGACGGCGAACTACATCGTCGTCTCCTCGCTGATGGCGCCGGTGATCGTCTCCGTCGGCGCCCAGTCCGGCCTCGTCGTGCCGCTGATCGCCGTCCACATGTTCGTGTTCTATTTCGGCATCCTCGCCGACGACACGCCACCGGTGGGCCTTGCGGCGTTTGCCGCGGCGGCGATCTCCGGCGGCGACCCGATCAAGACCGGCCTGCAGGGCTTTGCCTACGACATCCGCACGGCGCTGCTGCCGTTCATGTTCATCTTCAACACGGAGATCCTGCTGATCGACGTGACCATCTTCAAGGCGGTGGCGGTCTTCGTCATTGCCGTGGTCGCGATGATGCTGTTCGCCGCGGCCACCCAGGGCTATTTCTTTGCCCGCAACCGGATCTGGGAGTCGGCGCTGCTGCTGGTCATTGCCTTCACGTTGCTGCGGCCGGCCTTCTGGCTCGATTTCGTGCAGCCGCCCTACGACATCCGGCCGGGCGCGGAGGTCGTTCAGATCGCGGAAAGCATGCCGCCGGGGTCGCACCTCAGACTGCTCGTGCGCGGGCCGGATTTCGACAAGCCGGACAAGACCAGCGAGCTGACCATCCTGGCCGCTCTCGGACCGGCCGGCGATGGCGTCAGCCGCCTCAATAATGCCGGATTGACGGTATTGGACGAGGACGGCAAGGCCAAGCTGGACGAACCGATGGCCGGTACCTCGTTCTTCACCAAGTTCCAGATGTTCGATTTCTACGGGGACAACCCGGTCGAGATCGCCGAGGTGCAGCTCGAGGCCGAACGCATGCCGAAGGAGATCTTCTACATCCCGGCCGTGCTGCTGCTCATCGGCGTCATTCTGCTGCAGCGCCGGCGCCAGACACAGCCGGCGTTCTGACGAACGCCCGGCAGGGTTCGGTTAAGGTTTGCGCGGCATTGATAGGGGTGCGTTTCAGTGAAGCCGTGCCGCGTGTGACGGTTGGCCGGCGGCGCCCGGGTAGGGCGGCGCCGGGCGCCGGAGTGAACGGGACGATGCGGATTTGGCCGCTGCGTACGTCGGTTGAGGCATCCTGTGCGGGGCGCTCGCCCCGCCCTTCGGGAAGCGGCCAAATGCGCTTCCGCCCAGAACCGTCCGCGCATTTCGCGACCACGCACATCAAAGAAAGAATGACATGTTCGACAAGATCCTCCTGCCGATCGACCTCGATGAGGAGAGCTCCTGGCACAAGGCGCTGCCGGTTGCCGAGCTGCTCGCCGCCGACTACGGGGCCGAACTCAACGTCCTTGCCGTCATCCCGACCTTCAACATGTCGGTCGTCGGCTCCTACTTCCCGCAAGGCTACGAAAAGCAGGCGATGGCCGACGCCAAGGAGCGCCTGAAAGAGCTCCTGGAAGCCAAGTGCACGCGCGACGGCGTCAAGGTGAAGGGCCATGTCGCCCACGGCACCATCTACCAGGAGATCATCCAGGTCGCCGACGACCTCAGCTGCGACCTCATCGTCATCTCCAGCCACCGGCCGGAACTGAAGGACTACCTCCTCGGCCCGAACGCGGCGCGCGTCGTGCGCCACGCCGGCCAGTCCGTGTTCGTGGTGCGCAACTAGGCTCCCTTTCCGGGCCTGAGCCTCCCATCCGCAGAAAGGGCGTTCGAAGATGCGCTCGCGCCACCTGTTCGGCCGGCACACAAAGGCCGATCTTCCCGTCGCCGTTGCCGGCGAGGGGCCGTATCTGATCGACGCCGAGGGCCGGCGCTATCTCGATGCCTGCGGCGGGGCCGCCGTCTCCTGCCTCGGCCACGGGCCGAACCCGGTGACGGAGGCGGCAAAAGACCAGCTCGACCGGATGGCCTACGCCCATACCAGCTTCTTTACCTCCGAGCCGGCCGAGGAACTCGCCGACCGGCTGATCGCGCTCGCGCCCCAGGGCATCGAGCGGGTCTATTTCGTCTCCGGCGGCTCGGAGGCGACGGAAGCGGCCATGAAGCTGGCGCGGCAGTATTTCCTGGAGACCGGCGAGCCGGAGCGGCGGCACATCATCGCCCGCTGGCAGAGCTACCACGGCAATACGCTCGGCGCCCTTTCGGCCGGCGGCAACCGCTGGCGGCGCGGCCAGTTCGAGCCGCTGCTGTCGGGCGCCATGCACCATATCGACGCCTGCCACTACTGGCGCTTTGCCGAGGAGGGCGAGGGGCCGGAGGAATACGGCCTCAGGGTCGCCAACCAGCTTGAGGAAAAGATCCTGGCGCTTGGGCCGGAAACGGTCGCCGCCTTCATTGCCGAGCCGGTGGTCGGGGCGACCATGGGCGCTGTGCCCGCTGTTCCCGGCTACTTCCAGCGCATTCGCGAGATCTGCGACCAGTACGGCGTGCTCCTCATCCTTGACGAGGTGATGTGTGGCACCGGGCGCACGGGGACCCTCTTTGCCTCCGAGCAGGAGGGTATCTTCCCGGACATGGTGTGCATCGCCAAGGGCATCGGCGCCGGCATCCAGCCGCTCGGCGCGATGCTGTGTTCGGACAAGATCTTCGCTGCCGTGGAGGCCGGGTCCGGCTTCTTCCAGCACGGCCACACCTATATCGGCCATCCGGTGGCGACGCGGGCCGGGCTTGCCGTCCTCGACGAGTTCGAGAAGCACGATCTCCTGTCCAATGTCCGGGAGATGGGCAATCGGCTGATGACCGCGCTCATCGGCCGTTTCGGCAACCGCTCCCATGTCGGCGACATCCGCGGTCGCGGCCTCTTCCTCGGCCTGGAACTGGTCGACAACCGGATGACCAAGACGCCGTTCGACCCGAGCCTCAACCTCCATGCCCGGATCAAGAAGGCGGCGATGGCCGAGGGGCTGATGTGCTACCCGATGGGCGGCACCGTTGACGGCCTTCGCGGCGACCACATCCTCCTGGCGCCGCCCTATACGATCGGCGAGGAGCACGTGGAAGAGATCGTCGACAAGCTCGACCGGGCTCTCGAGGTGGCGTTCGAGCAGGTGGCGGCATGAGCGGTCCGGCCGTCGTCATGGCAGCGCCCAATGGCGCCCGGCGCCTGAAATCCGACCACCCGGCGCTGCCGGTGACGATTGCCGAGACGGCCGCGACGGCGCGGGCCTGCCTTGCCGCGGGCGCCCAGGCGATCCATTGCCATGTGCGCGATGCTGACGGGGGCCATGTGCTCGATGCCGGGCTCTATCGCGAGGCGATTGCCGAGATCACCCGGCTGACGGGCGGCCAGATGGCGATCCAGATCACCACAGAGGCCGTTGGCCGCTATCGGCCCGAAGAGCAGGCGGCGGTCGTGCGCGACGTGGGGCCCGATCTCGTCTCCGTTGCGCTCAGGGAAATGGCGCTTGCCGACGAGGCCGAGGCGCGGGCGTTTTACGCCTTTGCCGCGGAGGCCGGGATCGGCGTCCAGCATATCGTCTATGAGCCGGGCGAGGTGAGGGCGTTCGCCGATTGCGTTGCCGGCGACATCATCCCGTCCGCTGCGCGCCATGCCCTCCTTTTCGTGCTCGGGCGTTACAGCGCCAGTCTTGAATGTGATCCGACAAGCCTCGTCGGGTTCCTTGCAGCGCTCTCCGCCGCGGAACTGACAGACCGCACCGACTGGATGGTCTGCGCCTTCGGGCGCGGCGAGACGGCGGCGCTGACCGCGGCGCTGGCGCTCGGCGGCCACGCCCGGGTCGGCTTCGAAAACAGCCTCGTCCATGCGGACGGCTCGACCGCCATCGACAATGCCGACCGGGTCGGCGGAATCGCGGATGTGGTGACGGCGCTCTGCCGGGGCCGTGCGAGCAAGGGCCAGACGGCCACCGTTCTCGGCGCGGCGGCCGGCGCGAGTGCCTGACGGAACAGCCCCTTCAATCGTTTAAAATATCTGTTTTGCAATCGCTTATGGGCGTTTCCCTGCGATGCGCCGGGGCCGCCCGTTGCGGCATTGTGGCTATTTTTGAGAACGCTATTGCAAATCATTCGCAATTGGTGCAGAAACAAGCATGTGACCCGGCTGAATCACGGCCGCGGAGCCGCGCCTCCCGGTGCCCTATCCCGGTGCCACACTCCCGGCGCCCGTTGCCGATGGCACGACAACCACAGGAAGACAGAGCGATGACGCAAGCCACCGTGAATGCCACAGACCTCCGGACCAAGGTTGCCCGGCGCGACGCCGCGCGTGAAGCGGTCGGACGGCGCCAAGCCGCGGCGCGGGCCCGCCGCGCGGTGGCGACCTCGCTGGAAACCTCGACCCTGATCGGCTCGTCCTCGGCCGCCTGCCAGTTCCTGAAGCTGTTCTCCAACGAGACCCGGCTGCAGATCCTTGCCCTCCTTGCCGAGGGCGAGAAGGCCGTGCACGAGATGGAATCCCTGCTCGGCATCCGGCAGCCGGCGCTCTCCCAGCAGCTCGCCTATCTCCGCGCCGAGCGCATCGTCACGACGCGGCGCGAGGGCAAGTCGATCTACTACACGCTGACCAGCGGCCAGGCCCGTTCGGTGCTCGACGTCGTCTATCGGATGTTCTGCCAGGACGGCTGCCGGGAAACCAACTGCGCCATGCAGCGGGTGCGCCACGACGCCGATGCCTGAGCGTCGGGCCTCAATCTTGGGGCCTGATCCCCGGCACTGACGGTGCGACGTCGCAGGGCGCGTTGCCGCTCTGGACGGATTGCGGCTTTCCCTCCTACCATATGGGCTGAGTGGCCGCCTTGCGGCGGCCGCGTGCCGTTTCGGAGGAGGGAAGGATGCACTGTTTCTGTCGCGCCAAGCTGATCGCCCTTGTTGCCGTCATCGCCTGGCTGGCGATCGCCGCCGTCGGCGCGAAGGCCGCGGACGTGACGGAGGCCGATGCACGGGCGCTGCTCACCCGCTTCCTCGATCCGGCCGCCGACCGGGCCTCGCTGACGGGTGAACTGCAGCCGTTCACCGAGGACTATGCCGCCGCCTACAAGGAGCCGGTGGCGACGCGGCTTGAGCAGATCTACGCGAACCTCTGGGGCACCGGCGTTGCCATCGGTCCGAAGCCCGGCCAGACCGAGCTCCTCGTCACCTTTGCAACGACCGACCAGCTCATTGCCGGCGAGCCGGTGCTTGCCGAATTTCCCGGCGGCTACAAAGCGGTGCTGCCGCACCTGAAACCCGGCAACGCCATCGTCCGGTTCAAGTTCGTGGAGCCGGGCGAGACCATCGGCATGGCCTTCGATGGACTGATCCACGTCAACGGCCACTGGGTCTTGATCCCGAAGCCCTGGCTGGCGGCGGAGTAGATATTCAGCACGTCCTGGCGCAGTGCAGCTTTGCGAACGTTGGGGCTACGCCGAACCGCCGCATGGATTGCCGCGTCGGCCTAGCGGCCTCCTCGCAATGACATTGAAATATTTGAGGAATATCCTCCGTCATTGCGAGCGCAGCGAAGCAATCCAGGGCGGCATTCTCTGGGCGTGGACGTGATGCCGCTCAGGCAGACGCCATCGCTGCAAAGCCCGCTTCCAGATCCGCAATCAGGTCCGCCGGATCTTCCAGGCCGATATGGACACGGATCAGCGGGTTGGTGTCGTCATATCGGGTCGCCGTGCGGTTCGGGCCGGGCTTGGCGAGGATGGCGAGGCTCTCAAAGCCGCCCCAGGAATAGCCGAGGCCGAACAGTTCCAGCGTGTCGAGGAAGGCGGCAACGGCTTTGGCCGGAGTGGACGGCTGCAGCTCGAAGGCAAAGAGCCCGCAGGCGCCGGAAAAATCGCGCTTCCAGACGGCGTGGCCCGGATCGGTCTCCAGCGCCGGATGGCGCACGGCGACGACCTCGGGACGGCCCTGCAGCCAGCGCGCGATCGTCAGGGCGCTCGCCATATGCCTTTCCAGCCGGACGGCCATGGTCCTGAGGCCCCTGAGGGCCAGGTAGACGTCGTCCGGGCCGACATGCTGGCCGAGGGCGCGGTGGGTCGCCTTCAGGTCCGGGAAGGTCGCGTCGTTGGCCGAGACGGTGCCGAGCATCACGTCGGAATGGCCGACGATGTATTTGGTGCCGGCCTGGATGGAGAGGTCGATGCCGTTCTCAAGCGGCCGGTAGAAGAGGGGCGTCGCCCAGGTGTTGTCGATCGCGGTGCGGATGCCGCGGGCCTTGGCGACCTCCACGAAGGCCGGGAGGTCGACCATCTCGAAGGTGAGCGAGCCGGGGGCCTCCAGGAAGATCAGCCTGGTGTTGTCGCGAATGAGGTCGGCGATGCCGGCGCCGATCGCCGGATCGAAATAGGTCGTCTCGACGCCCATGCGCTTCAGCACTGTCTCGCAGACATTGCGGGTCGGCGCGTAGACCGTGTCGATCATCAAAAGGTGATCGTCGGCGCCGAGCATCGACAGGAGCGCCACGGAGATCGCCGCAAGGCCGGACGGGGCAAGGCAGGTGCCGGCCGCGCCCTCCAGATCGTTGAGGGCCGCCTCCAGCGCTTCCGACGTCGGCGTGCCCTGGCGCCCGTAGGTGTAGGGCTGGGTGCGGGTCTGCATCGCCTCCACGGAGTCATAGAGAACGGTCGAGGCGTGGATGACCGGCGGATTGACGAAGTAGCGGTTTTCACCGTGGTTGCGGCCGCTATGGGCGAGCACGGTGGCAGGACGGCGGTCATGGGTCGTTTTACGATCAGGCATTGTCGCTAGGTCTTGAGCTTGCCCCGGGACGGAAATCCGGGCCGGGCAGGTGGGGGAGGGATCGATGAAGCATTTTTGGTTTGTGCGCGCAACCCCTTGACCCGGGGTGCTAAATGGCCTGTGATGGCAACCGACGGACGGCGGTTCCGCCGGTGTGGTGGGGAGTTCTGAATGCGCTCTCCCGACGCGCCGTCGGCCAGCCGCGCGGCGGGTTCCTTTCCGCCCATCCGTGAAAAATCATAAACGAGGGTAACAGAAAAGGCTGCGAGTGATCATGACAATGAAAATTATGCCTTTGGTATTGGGTGCCGCCGTCGCGCTGGCCGCGACCGCCGCCAATGCCGGCACGCTTGACGACGTCAAGGCGAAGGGCTTCGTGCAGTGTGGCGTCAGCCAGGGCCTGCCGGGCTTTTCCAACCCGGACGACCAGGGCAACTGGACCGGCCTCGACGTCGACTATTGCCGGGCGCTGGCCGCGGCGATCTTCAACGATCCGGAAAAGGTGAAGTTCTCCCCGCTGTCGGCAAAGGAGCGCTTCACGGCCCTGCAGTCCGGCGAGATCGACGTCTTGCCGCGCAACACGACCTGGACGATGAGCCGCGACACGGCGCTCGGCCTCAACTTCGTCGGCGTCAACTATTATGACGGCCAGGGCTTCATGGTCCGCAAGTCGCTCGGCGTCGCCTCGGCGCTGGAGCTGTCGGGCGCCAATGTGTGCACCAATACCGGCACCACCACCGAGCTCAACGTCGCCGACTATTTCCGCTCCAAGGACATGCCGTACCAGATCGTCGCCTTCGAGAAGGCCGACGAGGTCGTGCAGGCCTATGATGCGGGCCGCTGCGACGTCTACACCACGGACGCCTCGGGCCTCTATGCCCAGCGCCTGAAGCTGACCAATCCGGACGAGCACATGGTGCTGCCGGAAATCATCTCCAAGGAGCCGCTCGGCCCGGTCGTGCGCCAGGGTGACGACGAGTGGTTCAACCTCGCCAAGTGGGTGCATTTCGCCACCATCAACGCCGAGGAACTGGGCGTCACCAGCGCCAATGTCGACGAGATGAAGAACAGCGAGACCCCGTCGATCAAGCGCCTGCTCGGCACCGAGGGCGAATACGGCAAGGCGATCGGGCTCGACAACGACTGGGCCTACAACGTCATCAAGCACGTGGGCAACTACGGCGAGATCTTCGAGCGCAATGTCGGTCCGTCGACCCAGCTCGGCATCGCCCGTGGCCTCAATGCCCTGTGGTCGAAGGGCGGCCTGCAATACGCGCCGCCGGTCCGCTAGGGATCCTCAAGAAGCAGCGTCCCGGCCCTTGCGGCCGGGGCGCCCGCGCTGCGGACGGACATATAAAAATCCTTCCAACCGCCGCAGCGAGCTCAATTGCACATGGGGTGCCCCGTCGGGGCGACGGGCGTGCCACGTCTGCGTGACGAGGCAAAGAGGGGACTATGGCCGTTGAAGACGCCCGTCCTGCACGGGCAACCGATCGCGCATCCTTGGTGAACGATCCCAAGGTTCGCGGTGCCGTCTACCAGATCCTGCTGGTTCTGGCGCTTGCCTGGTTGATCTGGGAAATCATCGACAACACCAGAACCAACCTCGAACAGCGCAACATGGCGACCGGCTGGGGGTTTCTGGACGAGACCGCCGGTTTCGGCATCATCCTGAACCTGGTCCAGTACTCGGAGGTCTCCAGCTACGGCCGGGCGCTTTTCGTCGGCTTTCTCAACACGCTGCTGGTCGCCGGCATCGGCGTCTTCTTCGCCACGGTGATCGGCTTCATCGTCGGCATCGCGCGGCTGTCGAAGAACTGGGTGATCTCGCGCATTGCCTATGTCTATATCGAGGTGCTGCGCAACATCCCGCTCCTCTTGCAGATCTTCTTCTGGTATTTCGCGGTGCTGCGTGCCGTTCCCGGAAAGCGGGAAATGGGCACCATCATTCCCGGGTTCCATCTCAACATTGCCGGCCTTCGTGGCCCGGCGCCGGTGTTCCAGGAGGGCTCGACCGCAACGGTGGTCGCGTTCATCCTCGCCGTCGCCCTGACAGTTGCCGTCAAGATCTGGGCCGGCAGGCGCCAGGCCGCGACCGGCGAGCAGTTTCCGGTGCTGTGGACGGCGATCGGGCTGATCGTCGGGCTGCCGCTGATTATCTTTCTCGCCACCGGCATGCCGATCAGCATCTCCTATCCGGAATTCAAGGAGACCGGGCCGATCCTGATGCGCGGCTTCCAGGAGGGCACCGGCTTCGTGCTGATCCCGGAATTCCTGTCGCTGCTGCTGGCGCTGTCGCTCTATACGGCGACCTTCATCGCCGAGATCGTCAGGGCCGGCATCCTCGCCGTCAGCCACGGCCAGACCGAGGCGTCCTACGCGCTCGGCCTGAGGCCGGGATCGACGCTGCGCCTGGTGATCATTCCCCAGGCGATGCGGGTGATCATCCCGCCGCTGACCAGCCAGTATCTGAACCTCACCAAGAATTCCTCACTGGCCGTCGCCATCGCCTATCCGGACCTCGTCTCGGTCGGCGGCACGGTGCTCAACCAGACCGGCCAGGCGATCGAGATCATCGCCATCTGGATGCTCGTCTATCTGACGATCTCGTTGCTGACCTCGGCCTTCATGAACTGGTACAACAAACGCATGGCGTTGGTGGAACGGTAGGTGACGGACATGACCATGACGCACGCCGACGAATCCACCAGCGAGGCCTATGTCCGCGACCACATGGTCGAGGCGTCGGCGCCGCCCGCCAACAGCGTCGGTGCCATCGGCTGGATGCGGGCCAATCTCTTCTCCAGCATTCCCAACACCATCCTGACGCTGCTCGGCGCCTACATCGTCTATCTGGTGGTGCCGCCGCTGATCGAGTTCGCCTTCGTCAATGCGGTCTGGGAGGGCGAGAACCGGGAAGCCTGCGCCCCGGTGAAGGACGGTGCCTGCTGGCCCTATGTGGAGGCCTATTTCTGGACCTTCATCTACGGCCGCTATCCCGATCCGGAGCGCTGGCGGGTCAATCTGACCTTCCTGATGTTCGCGATCGGCCTGGTGCCGCTCCTGGTGCCGCAGATGCCCTTCAAGCGCGAGGGCCTGCTCTATATGCTGGCCGTGTTCCCGGTCGCCGCGCTGATCCTGCTCTCCGGCGGCGATTTCACCTATGCCGGCTTCTTCCTGCCGATGCCGGAGGGCGAACTGCGGTTCTGGATCGAGTTCGGGTTGTTCGCCGCCGTCGTCACCGGGGCGATCTACCTGTTGACCCGTGAGGCCGGCGGCAACGCCAAAGGCACGGCCGTCAGCATCCTTGCCGGGTTCGGAGTGCTGGCGATCCTGTTCTTCGTGGCAAGCATCGATTTCGGCCTGGTGGAGGTGGAAACGCCGCGCTGGGGCGGCCTGCTCGTCACCCTCGTCATCGCCGTCACCGGCATTGCGGCGTCGTTGCCGATCGGCATCGCGCTCGCCCTCGGGCGGCGCTCCAACCTGCCGATCGTGCGGCTGATCTCGGTGATCTTCATCGAGTTCTGGCGCGGCGTGCCGCTGATCACCGTGCTCTTCATGTCGAGCGTGATGCTGCCGCTGTTCCTGCCGGAGGGGATCACCTTCGACAAGCTGCTCAGGGCGCTGATCGGCGTGGCGCTGTTCGCGTCGGCCTATATGGCGGAGGTGGTGCGCGGCGGCCTGCAGGCGATCGGCAAGGGGCAATATGAGGGCGCCATGGCGCTCGGGCTGAGATACTGGCAGATGATGTCGAAGATCATCCTGCCGCAGGCGCTGACGCTGGTCATTCCGGGCATCGTCAACACCTTCATCGGCCTCTTCAAGGACACGACCCTGGTGCTGATCATCGGTCTCTTCGACCTCCTGGGCATCATCCAGCTTTCCTACACCGACCCGAACTGGGCCTCGCCGACGCAGAGCCACACCGGCTATCTCGTCGCCGCGATGATCTTCTGGGTCTTCTGCTTCAGCATGAGCCGATACTCCATCTACATGGAGCGCCGTCTCGATACCGGGCACAAACGCTAGAGGACCGGCTTCAAGATCGATGCCCGGAACCGGCGACGGACGGGTGATGGTTCCGGGCAGAAATGCCTTGAAAACAGAAAAACAGGCTCGTTGCGCGGGACTCCGATCGACCGTGACATGCGCCGGCAAGATGGAAAACGACCAGGGCAATATGAACCTTTTGCGCGCTGGCGCATTTGAATGACTGAGGAGCATGCCATGAGCGAATCCACCGGCGCAGCCGTCGCCACTCCGGAGCCCGCGCGGCTCGCGATATCCGACGAGATCGCCATCGAGATGGTCGGCGTCAACAAGTGGTACGGGGATTTCCACGTGCTGAAGGACATCGACCTGACCGTCAAGCGCGGCGAGCGGATCGTCATCTGCGGCCCGTCCGGCTCCGGCAAGTCGACCATGATCCGCTGCATCAACCGGCTGGAGGAGCACCAGCGCGGCAACATCGTCGTCGACGGCATCGAGCTTACCGACGACCTCAAGCGGATCGACGAGATCCGCCGCGAGGTCGGCATGGTGTTCCAGCACTTCAACCTGTTCCCGCATCTGACGATCCTGGAGAACTGCACGCTGGCGCCGATCTGGGTGCGCAAGATGCCCAAGAAGGAAGCCGAGGACATCGCGATGCACTATCTGGAGCGCGTCAAGATTCCCGAGCAGGCGCTGAAATATCCCGGCCAGCTCTCCGGCGGCCAGCAGCAGCGCGTGGCGATCGCCCGCTCGCTGTGCATGAACCCGCGCATCATGCTGTTCGACGAGCCGACCTCGGCGCTCGATCCGGAAATGATCAAGGAAGTGCTCGACGTCATGGTGCAGCTCGCCGAGGACGGCATGACGATGCTGTGCGTCACCCACGAGATGGGCTTCGCCCGGCAGGTGGCGAACCGCGTCATCTTCATGGACTACGGCCAGATCATCGAGCAGAACGAGCCGGAACTGTTCTTCGACAACCCGCAACACGACCGCACCAAGCTGTTCCTCAGCCAGATTCTCCACTAGCGCCGCGGCCTGGCAGGGAGGCGCGGGTCCGCCCTGCCGCCGGCCCACGCGCCAAACAGGAAAGGACGGAATGCGGCGTCGGGTCCGCCCGGCGTTCAAACCTCCCAAATGCCACAAAGCTTTCAACTGTCAGGAAACGTCTCGAGCGTCGGCCGCACGCTCGATCTTCAAGTCACCCCCGGCGCCCGCTTCGGCGCCAAGATCGATATCGATCCCGGCGTTGCGGATGCCGCCGCCGTGACCGACCTCATCGGCACCTATCCGGAAGTCATCAAGGGGGCCGAAATCGATGTCGGCGGAAGCCTCCGGCTCGTGCTCGCCAACCCGACCACCACGAAGATCACCAAGCGGGTCGCCGACCCCTATGCGTGGCTTCTGGAGGCGGAAATCGAGTCGCCCGACGGACCGGCGGTCGCGCGCGGCAATTTCGAGGTCGTCCTGCAGCGCCGCTCCGAGCACGCGCCGGACGACGACGTCGACGACCTCGGCCCGCCGGTCGTGCGCAACTACATGCAGCGCATCTGGCGCATCTGGCTGATCCTCAACGGTGCCCCGCCGAGCAAGATCGAAGGCGTCCTGAGCGACTGACCCTTCTCACGTCTTCCCCTGCCAGCCTGATCGGCGCCGCTTGATGCATGTTGCGTATTTTCTGAAACACGCAACATGCGCCAGGTCTTTGTTTTGACGCGATTTCCTATCCGGAAGGCCTGTCGCCTTTTTGGGCAAGCGCGTCAGGCGGCGCCGCGCGCCGGTCCCCTGTCCTCGATCTCGCCGCCGGCGCTGGCCCATTCGGTCCACGAGCCGTCGAACAGCGCATGGTGCGGGTGGCCGATCACTTCCAGGGCAAGGTTGAGGACGGCGCCGTTGACGCCCGATCCGCAGGACGAGACGATCGGCCGGTGCAGGTCGACGCCGGCGGCGGCCAGCGCCGCGCGGATGCCGTCGGCGTCCTTCATCCGGCTGCCGTCCGCGGTGAGGAGTTCCGGCATCGGCAGGGAGATGCCGCCCGGCATGTGGCCGGAGGGCAGGCCCTCGCGGGGCTCCGGTTCCGTGCCGTTGAAGCGCGCCGCGGGGCGCAGGTCGACGACTTGTGCGCTGTTGCCGGCAAGGGCGTGCTGCACCTCGGAAAAGTCGCGCACGGCGCCATGGTCGAAGCGGGCGGTGAAGTGGCGCTCGGGGCGGTCGGGGATGTCGTCGCTGACCGGGCGCCCCTCGGCGCGCCAGGCGGCAAGGCCGCCGTCGAGGATGACGACGTCCTCGACGCCCATCAGCCGGAACGTCCACCAGACCCTTGCTGCGGAGAACATGCCGACGGCGTCGTAGACGACGATCCTCTGGCCGTCGCCGATTCCCATCTTTCGCATGGTGGAGGAAAACGCCTCCGGCCGCGGCAGCATGTGGGGCAGGGACGAGGTCGTGTCGGCGATGGCGTCGATGTCGAAGAAGACGGCACCGGGGATGTGCTCGGCGCGGTATTCGGCCGCCGCGTCGCGGCCGCTGGTCGGCAGGTACCAGGACGCGTCGACGATGACGACGTCGGGGGCGTCAAGGTGCCCGGCCAGCCAGTCGGTCGATACGATCCAGCGGGACCGGGCGTCGATCATGGAGGCGCTCACGGGTGTCTTCCTTCCGTTCAGATGTTCTCTTGTCCTGGGCGTCAGGTTTCAGGCGTCGGCGAAGCGGATGCGGACGCGGCGGTTCTGCTTGCCCTTCTTTTCGATCTTGGCGACGACCACCGCGCCGATCTCGCCGGTGGCGGCCACATGGGTGCCGCCGCAGGGCTGCAGGTCGGTCTTCTCGCCGATGCGCACCAGGCGCACGCGGCCGGAGCCGGAGGGCGGCTTGACGGCCATCGTCTTGACGAGGCCCGGATTGGCGTCCAGCTCCTCGTCGGTGATCCATTCGGTGGCGAGCGGCTCGTCGAGGGCAACGAGGCGGTTCAGTTCGGCCGTGATCTCGTCCTTGTCGAGGCCGGCCTCCGGGATGTCGAAGTCAAGACGTCCGTCATCGGCGCCGATAGAGCCGCCGGTGACGGGATAGGGCAGGACGGCGGAGAGGAGGTGCAGCGCCGAATGGATGCGCATGTGCCGGTAGCGCCGCTCCCAGTCGAGGTGGCAGACGATCTTTTCGCCCGGATCGGGCAGGGCGGCGCCTTCCGCGGGAACGTGGACGATCTCGCTCTTGTCGTCGCCATAGACCGTCGTCGCGATGGCGATGGTCGATCCGTCCTGGCGCTCCAGCCGGCCGCTGTCGCCGGGCTGGCCGCCGCCGGTGGGGTAGAAGACGGTGCGGTCGAGGATGATGCCGCCGCGGTCGTTGACGGCAACGACTGTCGCCTCGCAGGTCGCAAGGTAGCCGTCTTCGCGGAACAGCGGCTCGGTCTCATATGCCATCATCAGGCCTCCTCGATCTTTTCGAACGGCACCTCGACGCTCGGCGCGCGCTCCATCCAGTCCGGCACCGGCAGGTCCTTGGAGCGCAGGAAGTCCGGGTTGAACATCTTGGAGGCATAGCGCGTGCCGTAGTCGCACAGGACCGTCACGATGGTGTGGCCGGGGCCGAGCTCGCGCGCCAGCCGGATGGCGCCGGCGACGTTGACGCCGGACGATCCGCCGAGGCAGAGGCCTTCGTTCCTGAGGAGGTCGTAGACGATGGTTAGCGCTTCGGTGTCGTCGATCCGGAACGCGGTGTCGACGGGCGCGCCCTTCAGGTTCTCCGTCTCGCGGCCCTGGCCGATGCCTTCCGTGATGGACGAGCCCTCCGACTGGAACGCACCGGTCTTGAAGAAGGAGTAGATCGCCGAGCCCATCGGGTCCGCAACGCCAATCGTAATGTCCCTGTTGCGTTCCTTCAGCGCCATGGAGACGCCGGCGAGCGTGCCGCCGGTGCCGACGGCACAGATGAAGCCGTCGATCTTGCCGCCGGTCTGGCGCCAGATTTCCGGCCCGGTGCCGTCGATATGGGCCTGCCGGTTGGCGACGTTGTCGAACTGGTTCGCCCAGATCGCGCCGTTCGGATCGGTGGCGGCGAGCTTTTCGGCGATGCGGCCGGAAATCTTCACATAGTTGTTGGGGTTCTTGTACGGAACGGCCGGCACCTCGATCAGCTCGGCGCCGTACATCCTCAGCGTGTCCTTCTTCTCCGCCGTCTGGGTCTCCGGGATGACGATGACGGAGCGAAAGCCCATGGCGTTGGCGACGAGGGTCAGGCCGATACCCGTATTGCCGGCGGTTCCTTCGACGATGACGCCGCCGGGCTTCAAGCTGCCCTTGTCGATGGCGTCGCGCACGATGGAGAGCGCCGCGCGGTCCTTCACCGACTGGCCGGGATTGAGGAATTCGGCCTTGCCGAGGATCTCGCAGCCGGTCTCCTCGGAGGCGCGGTTGAGGCGGATCAGCGGCGTGTTGCCGATGGTGTCGATGACGGAGGCGTCGATGTTGGGCGTTTCGATGGCCATGCTGCTCGCTTGGTTGCTGCTCGTTTGATTGCGGGCGGGCGGTTGCCGTGCCGGGGCTCCCAGGACGGGTCCGAATTTAGAGGTATTTGCCGGCGGCGGGCAAGCGCGGCAGCCGCGCGCGCCGGTCCGGGCGGGCGACGCGGCGGATATCCCGTGCCTGCGTCGATTTCCCTTGGGGTTTTCCAGTGTATACCGCCCGAATTGGCAACGACTTGCTATTTTGGGGGCTATTTGTTGATCCAATTTGCAGTATTTTGCGTAGCCAGACTTGGAATATGTGTTCTCGAGAAACGCAGGCCAGACGGGGAGCCGGGCGACACGCCTTAATTCATGTCCGATTACGCTGACGCCATCGACGATCTGCTCTCGGCCCATGTCGCGGGGTCGCTCGCGCTGCCTCTCGACGTACTGGCGCGCAGCTATCTGGAATTGTCACCGGACGCACGGACATTTACCCACGGTCTGGAGGCCGCCTCCGGCCATCTCCTCGAAGATATTCAGCCGGTCACGGTGAGCGCCCGGGAGACCATGCTTGAACGCGTGTTCGCGGTTCCCCAGGACGGTGCTTCGCCGGCCGTGGCGCCGCAGCCGGACGGGCCCGTGCCGGTCGCGCTGAGGCGCTTCATCGGCTGCGACCTCGACCAGATCCCATGGACGGAGATGATGCCGGGCATCCTGTCCCACGAGATCGGCTCTTATGACGGGATTGCCGCACGCATCGTCAGGCTCGCTCCCGGCCTTGTCATTCCCGCCCACGACCACGAGGGGATCGAGAGCGCATTGATCCTCGACGGCGGGCTGACCGACGAACACCGCCAGTACCTTCGCGGCGACCTGTCGATGGCCGGCGCCGGCATCGTGCATCGCCAGCAGGTGGACTACGACGGCGAATGCCTGTGCTTTGCCGTCACCGTCGGCACGCTGAAATTCATCGAGCCGCTCTGAGCCGCGGATAGGGAGCTTCCATTCCAAGCGCCAAAGGAAACGCCCGGCAGCGGGGACTGCCGGGCGCTCATCTGCGACGCGGGGATGGAGGTCTTCTTCAGGTGGCCTCAGGATGTTGCCCAAGACGGATTTCCGGCCTTGGACGGAAGCGGGATATCAGAGACCGGCGATGCGCATGGTGCCGAAGGCTTCCTTCATGCGGCGGATGGTGTCCTCGGCGTTCGCCACCTTGGCGCCGCGAATGGCCGTCTCGTGGGCGGCGCGGATATCGCGCTTCGTCTCAGTGGACACCTTCTCGACGTTCTTCGGCTCGCGAATGATGCGGGTGGTGGCCACCTGGGTGGCGTCCGGCGCAACGCGGTCGGTATAGGTCTTGGCGTTCACCATCTGCGCCGGGGCGTTGCTGCGAACGACGATCGCATAGCCGCCCGGCAGGACATGGCTTTCGTTGGCATGGATGGCGGCCTCGTAGACGACCTCGCCGTAGCGATCGGAGAGCTGCAGCCAGGTCTCCGTCTTACCGTCGCGGGTGACGTCGCCGACCCACATGCCCTTGTAGAGGGCGTCGGCGCCGGTCACGGCGTCATCGGCAATGGAAACGGTATACTTGTCCGTCTTGAAGGTTTCGGCGGATGCGGGGACAGTCGTCGCGGCGATGCCCAGTGCAATCCCAACTACAGCGATCTTCGACAGACGGGTCATGGTATGCCTCCTTGGCATTGAATTGACCGAGTAACTGCTTCCTTAACGAGGTTCGGTTCAATTCTGTTCCATGACGGTAGATGGTGTCGCCGATTTTCCGTTTAAAGAATGACAGGGGCCTGGGGCGGTAACGTTTTGCGTGATCGGCCCTTCGCGATTGCGAGACGTTGTGGCCTGCACGGACTGCCAGGCGCTGAAAACTGCGGGTTTTTCCATATCTTGCGGAAAACCGGCCCCTCGTTCGCGACGCAGCATCGGCGGGCGCAAAAAGTTACCGAAAAATATCTTTTTCACGGATGTGTGATCGTCGAAGGCGCGATTTGGGTGCGTTTTGGCGCGTTTCGGGTTCGCGCGAGCGGTCGCCGCATCACTCCGGGGGCGCCCTCAAAGCCCGATCTTGCGGCCGAACCAGGAGACGAACTTGATGGCGGCGTAGCGCAGATGGTGCCGCCGGTCGCTCCGCAAACGCGAGAGGTTGCCGATCAGACGCTCCGGCCGGCAATGGAGCATCGTTTCCGGGTCGATATAGCGGCAATAGGCGATCATGGCGCAAAAGACGAGTTCGTCGATGCTGCGTTTGCGGGTCCGCCGCGGCGTCGAAGCGAGGTCCTCGGTGAGGCCCCAGCCGGCATAGAACGGCATGCCGTGGACCGTCACCGCCTTGCCGCGCATCAGCGCCTCGAAGCCGGCAAGTGACGACACGGTCTCGATACGGTCGCAGCCGTCGATGAGGTCGAGGATGTCGACATCGCGCACGATCGCGTCGGCGTAGCGCCTGGCGACGTCCTCCGGCACCTTGCCCTTGCGCAGGTCCGCTTCCACGTCCGGATGGGGCTTGTAGACGATGAAGGCGTCCGGGTTGCGGGCGCGCACAGCCTCAAGCAGGGACTCGTTGACGTTGGTGGCACCGCTGCAGTCAACGGTCTGCGACAGCGTCTTCAGGATGCCGGCGTCGTCGGCGACCTGGCCGGGGACGAGGATGCCGGTGCGGTCTTTCGGAAAGATATTTTGCGCCGCCGGCCGGCCGACATTGTACTTCGTCAGCCGCGCGGCAACGACGGCCTCTCTCAGGTGCCGGCCGCGGGCGATCTCCCGATCGGTGAGGTCGCGGGTTTCCAGCATTGTTTCGAGGTCGCTGGGACGCGTGGCGTCGAAATAGATACCGGTCGCATCGAAGGCGGCCGAGGCGCCGCGGGCGAGCGCCGCCCCGAGGCCGACGGAACGCAGGAACCCGTCCTCCATGCGCGAGAAGGGAACGCCGGCCTCGCGAGAGGCGGCTTCGCGTTCGGGCGTCGCACTCGCCGACCAGGCGATCAGCCGGCCGTTTTCTTCTTTGGCCTGGCCGAGGGCTGCATCGAAATCGTCGGTGAAGACGGCGGGTTTGGCCGGCCCGGCAAGGAGCGCTGCGACGCCCTTGTGGTTCCACCATTTGACGCCGACGCAGAAGGCGCGGCGGTCGTTTTCCCGGATGCGCTGGCCGAGGAAGGCGTAGAGGTCGAGGGCGTCTTCCGCCTCGAGCGCGCCATCACCGTAGGGGTCGCGATAAAGAACGCTGCCGGCCAGGGCGGCATCGGCGAATGCCTCCGGCGACGCCACGGGATCGAGGGCGGTGCGGATCGCCTCCGGCAGACCATCGGGGGTGTCGTCGGCAAAGCCGCCGTCCTGCCACAGCGCCAGCAGGCGTTTGCCCCGGACCTCGTCGGCGTCGCTGAGGGCTTCCTCGATGGCGGCGCGGCGGGGATGGTCCGGCAGCGGGGCTCCGGGCTCAAGGTCGAGCAGCCAGAAGGAGAGGGGGCAACCGTGTGGCTCGACCGGGCCGACCGGGCCGCGGCCGAGAATGGTGAGCGGCACCTGCGCCGTCTCGGCGATCCGCTTGGCGCGCCTGATGTCGCCGGGCGATGCGCTGCAGATGACGCGCGCGATGCCCGCCAGGCTCCTCGGCATCCAGGCCGGCGCACCGGCAACGCCGAGGAGCGCTTCCAGCTCGCGGCGCCAGCGGCCGATGGCTGGCGAGAAGAGGACCTTTTGGCGGGACATCGGTCGGATCAGCCTTGGAAACGGACGGAGGATCGCGCCGGGTGGGGCCGGGAAACGATCGGGGCGGTCATAGAGGTGCCCCGAGCGCGCGCGCGCGGTCAAGCCGTGGGGGAGGATCCACATAGGCGTCGGGCATGTTGAGCCGGCGCGACAGGATCCGTTCGGCCATGTTCTCCACCGCCGCCTTCAGACCGTCATCATTGTAGATCGAGCCGCGCACCTGGACCGTTCCGGTCAGCGCGCGGATGAAGGCGGCGAGCAGCTCCTCGTCGGGCGGCTCCGGCGCCGACCAGAAATCGTAGAGTTCGCGCCGGTCGGTCAGGCCTTCGATGTCGTAGATCGCCGGTGTCAGGGTTTTCGTCGGGCAGCCATGCATCAGCGCCTCGATGCCGGCGGTGCTGTTGACCGTGACCATGCCGGAGGCAAAGGGCAGCATCTCGTCGAGCCGGCCGCCGTCGAGATAGTGGATGCGGTCTTCAAGGTCATAGGCCGAGACAATGGCACCGATGGTCTTTGGCCAGTTTTCCAGGCCGTTGTCGAGCGGGTGTCCCTTGATGAGGAGGTGGGCGTCTTCGGGCGCATTCGCCGCGAAAGAGGCGATCACCGGCCGCAGCGCATCGGCCATGCCGTCAAAGGGCGAGTGATCGCGGATCTGGAAGTCGCCCTCAAGCTGCATCGGGAAGACGAAGAACGGGATATTGCCTCGCTTCAGGCGTTCCACGACCGCTCCAGCTTCGCGGTTGCGCCGCTTCTCGCTGGCGAGTCGCGCGATCCAGGCAAGGTATTCCGGCACAGGGTGGTAGATCGTGTGGCGACGGTAGTGCGGCCAGAGCGGGGTGAAGAGCACGTTTGAGAGATTGTAGACGACGTCGGGGAACGCGACCTTGAAGAAGCTGCCGCGGTAGATCGGCGTCAGGTCCGGCTCCGGCACCTTCTCGGCAATCGCGCGAATCGCATCCGGGTCGTCCGGGAAGTGGGAGCCGGTCGAGGTGGCGTCGCGCTCGATCGTCATCCAGTCGGGCCGCAGATAGCCGAGTTCCGTGGCGATCACCCGGATGCTGCGGTGCCTGGCGCAGTCGGCGGCCAGCCGGTGGTAGATGCGCCGGTCGCCGTGCAGGATAAGGTCGGTGATGCCGTTGTCGGCCATGAAGCGGTCGACGAAGTCCGGCCAGTCGCGGACGCGGCCGCGATAGGCGACGGCACCGGGACGGCGCCAGTGCAGCCAGTCGCCGAAGCACAGGTTGATGCGGTGGACGGTGCTGCCGGCGCCCTCCAGGGCATCGGCAAGGCGCGCATAGAGTGGCGACAGCGGGCCTTGCAGGAAGAGGAACGTGCGATGCCGCGCCGCGATCGGCATGGCCTAGCCCGCCGGGTCGGTGGGGGCGGACCCAGACTGTTCCGCGGGGGCGGCCGGCTCGCTCGGCGGATTGCGCCGCTGCTTGGGCTTGAAGGAGGCGAGCATCGTCTCGTCGTCGACGACCGGGACGCCGGCGGCCTTGGCCGCTTCAAGGCGCGGCGGGGGATCGATGAAGGCGTCCGGCTCGTTGACCGTGCCCTCGATCAGGCGCTTTGCCATTTCCGGGATGGCGACGGCGCGGCCTTCCTTCGTATAGAAATTGCCCTTCACCTGGATGGTGGCGCCGACGGCGCGCACGAAGGCGTCGCGCAGTGCCGGGTCGGGCGGCTCGGACTTGGTCCAGAACTCGTCGAGCGATCCCTGGAAGGTGAGGCCGGGAATGTCGAAGACGGCGGCGCCCAGCACCTTGATCGGGCAGTTGGCGCGCATGGCGTGCAGGCCGACCGTGGAGTTGATGAGGATGGTGCCGCGCACCCGGTTCAGCATGACGTTGAGCTTGCCGCCATTGATCAGGTAGACGCGCTTCCAGACGCCGGCATCGCGGGCGATGCGCCGGACGATCCGCGGCCAGCCCTCAAGGCCGTTGTCGAGCGGATGGACCTTGAAGATCAGCCGGGCGTTCTTCGGCGCATGGGCGGCAAAGGAGCGGATCGTCAGGTCGATGACTTCGGAAAGATGCGTGAAAGGCGAATTGGCGCGCACCTGGTAATCGCTCTGCATCTGCATCGGCAACAGGAAGAACGGGAACTTCTGGCGCTTCACCTTCTGGGTCACCAGCTTGGCGAGCCGGTGGTTCACATAGCTCGACATCAGGCCGGGAATATAGCTCAGATAGTCGACCAGAGGGTGGTAATACTTATCCGCGTCGTAGTGCGGATGCAGGAACGGAAAGAACACCTGCGAGAGGTTGAAGATGACCTCGTGGCTGGCCTCGTGGCGGAATTTGTAGGGATACTTGGTCTCGCCGTCGAGTTCGGGAACCTTTGCCGCCAGTTCTCGGATCTTGTCCGGATCGTTCGGGAAATGGGAATAGGCGGACATGCCGCCGCGTTCCAGGGTGATCCAGTCGGGCCTGAGATACCCGAATTCATAGGTCGTCGGGACGATGCCGTGCTTCCTGGCGACGGCGGCCGCGACCTTGTGATAGGGCAGGCGGTCGGCATAGTAGACGACGTCGGTAACGCCCTCGCGGAGCATCAGCTCCTCGACGAAGTCGGCCCATTCCTCGAACTTGCCGCGGAAATTGACGGCCCCCTTCTTGCGCCAGTTGAAGCGGTCGCCGGCGCACAAATTGACCCGGATCGTGCGCTGGCCGCGCCGGTCAAGCTCGTCGCTCAGGAGCTTGGCGAAGCTGGACGGGGGACCCTGAAGGAAAAGAAAGACGCGGCGCCGTTTCGCTGTCATACCCAATTACCAAACCGGAACGCTCGCCGGTTTTCCGGAGCGATGGACACGGCGAAGGGAGAATTGAGGCTCGGGTAGCATCCGCGCCGGGGGGTGTCAAGAAATGGCACCCGGCTGTCGCTATTCAGTTTCCATACCCGCAAAAAGTCGCGCAAATTCAACTCACTTGCAATTGCCGGCAGGGTGCCGCGCGCCTCGACAGCGCCGGATTCCGCTGCTACTCGGTGGCCCGGCCCGAGCGCCGATTATATCCTTGAAAGGACACGAAAAGCATGGCCCGACCCGATCCGACATCGATCCTCATTACCGGGGCCACCGGCGGCATCGGCATGGCGCTGGCCAGGGCCTATGCCGGGCCGGGGATCGTGCTCGGCCTGACCGGCCGCGACGGGGCGAAGCTCGAGGCGATTTCGGCCGAATGCCGGGACAAGGGGGCGACGGTCGTCGCCGCAACGGTCGACATTCGCGACCGTCCGGGTCTGCACGCCTGGCTCGCCGATCTCGATGCGCGGCATCCACTTGACCTTGCGATCGCCAATGCCGGGGTGACCGGCGGGCTCGGGCCGGGGCGCAGCCGGGAGAGCGATGCCGATGCGGAGCGCCAGGCGGAGATCAACTACAAGGGCGTCGTCAATACGGTTTCCGGCATCGTCGAACCCATGCGGGCGCGCGGGCGCGGGCAGATCGCGCTCGTCTCCTCGCTCGCCGGGATCATGGCGCTGCCGGACATGCCCTCCTACAGCGCCAGCAAGGCGGCCGTCGTCGCCTATGGGGATTCCTTGCGCGGCTGGCTGAAGCCGTTCGGCATCCATGTGACGATCATCTGTCCGGGCTTCGTCACCTCGCCGATGTCGGCGCGCCACCAGGGCGCAAAACCCTTTGAAATCTCTGCGGAAAAAGCGGCGACGATCATTCAGAAGGGGCTCAGGGGCCGGCGCGCGATGGTCGCCTTTCCGCTGCCGCTCGTGGTCGGCATCACCCTCAACAAGATGCTGCCGAGGAAGATCGGCGACCTTTTCATGGGCGGATTTTCGGCCGAGATCGAGCCGGACGGAAGAAAGGACTGAGTTTTTGCGTTCAGGCGCCGCCTAAAATCTTGCCGAACTGGGAGCCCTGTTCGCGGATCTTGCCGAGTTCCTCTGCCGTTGCGGCAACCGTCTGGCGGATCTGCTCGCGGGTGTGCTCCGACGTGATGAAGAAGCGCAGGCGCGCCGACTTCTCCGCCACGGCCGGGTAGATGATCGGCAGCGCGTTAATGCCGCGCTCGAAGAGACTGTTGGAAAGCATTGCTGCGCTTACCGAATCTCCCGTGATCACCGGGATCACCGAATAGCCCATGGACGGGCCCGTATCGAGCCCGGCCTCGGCGGCCAGCTCCAGGAACAGGCGGCCGTTCTCGCGCAGGGCCTCGACCCGGTGCGGCTCGCGCAGCATGATCTCCACGGCCTTGGCCGAGGCGGCGCCGACCGGCGGGGCGATGCCGACGGAAAAGACGAAGCCGGGGGCGCCGACCTTCAGATATTCCACCAGCGCCGAGGAGCCGGCGATGTAGCCGCCGCAGCCGGAAAGCGTCTTGGAGAGGGTCCCCATCCAGATCTCGACCTCGGTGGGATCCGTCCCGAAATATTCCGCAATTCCGCGACCCGTCTCGCCGAGGACGCCGATCGAATGGGCCTCGTCGACCATCAGCCAGGCATCGTGGCGGCGTTTGATCTCGATGAGGCGCGGCAGGTCGGGGAAATCCCCGTCCATGCTGTAGAGGCCTTCCACCGCGATCAGCACCCGCTCGAAGCGGGAGCGGTGGTTGGCAAGCATCTCCTCCAGCGCATCGAGATTGTCGTGCGGAAAGAGCATGCGGGCGGCGCCGGAGAGCTTGATGCCTTCGGTGATGGAGTTGTGGATCAGCGCGTCGCAGATGACGAGGTCGTTCGGCCCCATCAGATGGCCGATGGAGGTGACGTTGGTGGCGTGGCCGGAGACCATGACGACGGCGTCCTCGACGCCGTGCATGTCGGCGAGGGCCTTTTCCAGATCCCGGTGGAACGGCCGTTCGCCGGCAACGACCCGGCTCGCCGAAACGGTGGTGCCGTAGCGCCGGATCGCCTCGGTGGCGGCCTCGGCGACCTCCGGATGGCCGTTGAGGCCGAGATAGTTGTAGGACGCGAAGTTGATGTAGGTCTGATTGCCGATCAGCGTGGTGTCGCGGGCGAGCGCCTCGTGCGGCCGGAAGAACGGGTTATCGATGCCGATCAGTTCGGCCGCGGCGCGCTGCATGCGGTACTGCTTGACGTCGTCCAGTTCGGAGAAGTCGAAGGCCTTCTTGCCGGCCTTGGCGCTCTGGCGGGCAGGGGCCGGACGGCGCTCCTTCCTGGTCTTCTTGGCCGAGCGGATGTCGGCCAGGAGCTGGTCCTTGGCGCCGCCGGTGAGGCCGCCGATACCGCGTTGCTTGGTCATTTCAGGAAGTTCCTGAGCGTCTGGCTCTTTTCCTCGATGGCCGCGGCGATCGCGGTCATGTCTTCGCTGCCGGCGGTCTCGTGGTCCATGTGCCGCTGCGAGAGGGTTTCCATATCGGCCGAAATGCCGCTTTCTTCTTCGCCCAGCACCCGGGCGGTGACCTTGCCGGCGATGTCGGAGAGGGTGGCGCCGTTGGCGATCGACATCAGGGGGATGTCGATGCCGAGGCGCTGCTCCGCCGCCATCCTGAGTTCCAGCGCCATCAGCGAATCCATGCCGATCTCGGAGAGCGGCCGGTGGCGGTCGATCTCCTCGGCCGGCAGGCGCAGGATGCGGGCGATCTCGCCGGACAGCAGCTTGGCGACCGTCTCGATGGCCTGGGGCCGGTCGAGGCCGGAGATCAGTTCCGCAACGTCGATCTCCGCGCCGCCTTCCGAACTCTCCGCCTCAAGGTCGGAGGCAAGGTCGGCAAAGAGCGGCGTGGCGAGCAGCGCCAGCTCCTTCTGGGCCGAGGCCCAGTCGATGCGGGCGTAGGAGATGGCAGCGTCCGGCGAATGGACGAGCAGGCGGCCGAGGCCGTCCAGCGCCTCGCGGGCACCGAGCGCATGGCGGCCGAGCTTGCGGCTCAGCATGTCGTTGACGTCGGTGTTGCGGGCGAGGTAGCCGGCATCGGAAATCGCGCCCCAGGCGACGGCCAGCCCGGCCTTGCCGTCGGCGCGGCGCTTGCGGGCGAGCGCTTCCAGATAGGCGTTGGCGGCGACGTAGTTGGCCTGTCCCGGATTGCCGACGATGGTGGTCGCCGAGGAGAACAGGACGAAGAGGTCGAGATCGATGTCGGCGGTGAGCCGGTCGAGATTGGCCGCGCCCGCGATCTTCGGGGCGAGCACCTTTTCGATGCGGCCCTCGTCGAGATTGGCGATGAGGGCGTCGTCGAGCACCATGGCCGTGTGCAGGATGCCGGCGAGCGGCGGCATGTCGGCCTTCAGCTCGGCGAGCATCTTTTCGGTCGCAGCGGCATCCGCGACGTCGCAGGCGATCGGCTTGACGGTGACGCTGGCGGCCTCCAGCTCGGCGACGGCGGCTTTGGCCTCGTCCGTCGCGGCGCCGCGGCGGCTGGTGATGGCGAGATTGCGGGCGCCGAGGCCGACAAGCCATTTAGCGGTCTCAAGGCCGAAACCGCCGAAGCCACCGACGATCAGGTAGGTGGCGTTTTCCTTCAGGGCGAGCGGTGCGGCGGGCGGGCGGGCCTCCACCGCGCGCGGCGCGGTGAGGATGATCTTGCCGATATGGCCGGACTGCTGCATCAGCCGGAAGGCGCGGGTCGCATCGTTGCCGGAGAACTTGCGATAGGGCAGCGGCGTCAGCACGCCTTCCTCGAACAGCTCGACCAGTTCGGCGAAGATGCGGTCGGCGATCTTCGGCTGGCGGGTCAAGAGCTGGTCGGCGTCGATGCCGAAATAGGAGAGGTTCTGGCGGAACGGGCGAAGGCCGATGCGGGTGTTGGCGTAGTAGTCGCGCTTGCCGAGCTCCAGGAACCGGCCGAACGGTTTCAGCACGTCGATGGAGCGCATCATCGCCTCGCCGAACAGCGAGTTCAGCACCACGTCGATGCCCTCACCATTGGTGATCTCGGCGATCTCGTCGGCAAAGGTGAGGGAGCGGGAATCGAGCACGTGCTCGGCGCCGAGCATCCTCAGGAACGCGCGCTTCTCCTCCGAGCCCGCCGTGGCGATGACCGTGGCGCCGCGCCAGCGGGCGATCTGCAGGGCGGCAAGGCCGACACCGCCGGCACCGCCATGGATGAGGACGGTCTCGCCCTCTTCCAGATGGGCAAGATAGACCAGGGCGTAATAGGCGGTGAGGAAGGTGACCGGGATGGTCGCGGCTTCTTCCAGCGTAACCGTGGACGGCATGGGCGCGCAGGCGCGCTCGGAAACCGTAACGTGGGTGGCGAAGCAGGCAGGCGCAAAGGTCAGCACCTTGTCGCCGGGCTTGAAGCGGGCAACGTTCGGCCCGACGCGGGTGACCGTGCCGGCGCCTTCCATGCCCAGCGTCGGGCCGGCAAAGCCGTCCTCCAGCGCCTCTTCGGGAAGCAACCCGAGGGCCCACATGACGTCGCGGAAATTGAGGCCGCTGGCGGCCATCTCGATCTCGATCTCGCCGTCGGCCGGTTCGGCCCGGGCGATGCGGTGCCAGGCAAGGCCGTCGAGGGAGCCCTGGCGAACCATGTCGAGGCGGTAGCCGGCGTCGTCTTCCGGTCCGTCGAACTCGCCAGGAGAGGGCAGCACGCCGCCATGGACGACACGGATGCCGCTGCGGCGGCTGGCGTCGAGCACGACCTCGCGTTCGGTGCCCGGCTCGGCGATCTCGGCGGCGAGCCGGCTGGCGGCCTCGCCCGGCTCGAGCGCCGGGGCGACGTCGACCATGCGCAATTCGATGCCGGGGAACTCGTTGGCGGCAACGCGGCCGAAGCCCCAGAGCGCCGTCTGCACCGGCCGGTGGACGGCGTCGTTGACGAGGTTCTGGGCGGCGCCCGGCGCCACCAGCCAGAGGCGCAGCTCGGCATTGCCGAGGGACTGCAGGAGGGCGGTAAGTTCGCTCGTCCTGGCGGTGACGGCGGCGAGCGGCGCCGCTTCGTCGGCACCGACAGCGGACAGGTAGACGATCTCCGTGCCGGGCTCGGCCATGACGAGGGCCTTGAAGGCGGCGCGGTCGTCGTCGCTTGCCAGCGACAGCGTCCAGGTGCCGTCGCCCTTGTCCTTGGTGCGCTCGCCGGGGATTGCCGTGACGAGCGTGCGGCCGTCGGCAAAGCTTGCGGCCAGCGCATCGGCCAGCGTCCGCGGAGCACCGCCGGCCTCCGTGACCATGACGATGCGGGCGGGCGCGACGGCGGCTTCCTCGGCCGGGGCCGCACCGTTGACGCGCCGCTTGGCGCGCGCCGACAGCATCAGCATATCGGTGTCCGGATCGTCGATCTGGACGATGCCGCAATCGGCGAAGCCAGCCTCTGAAAGCTGGGCGGCCCAGTCCTCCGGCCCGCGCAGCATGGAGACCGGCAGGTCGTGATCCGCGGTTTCCGACCACCAGTCGGCGCCGATGCCGAACAGGAGGTCGAAGGTCAGGCTCGGCGCGATCTCGGTGGCGATCAGCGCGCCGCCGGAGGCCATCAGGTTCTTGATGTCGCGCAGCCTTGCCTCGTCTGCCTGGGCAAGGCCATTGGCGGAGACGACGAGGTCGAAGCCGCCATGGGCGGCGGTTTCCGCGGCAACGTCCTGGAAGGCCGTATAGCTGCGGCCCGGCATGGCGGTCGCCCGCGCCTTGGCGCGTTCCAGCTCGTGGTCGTCGAGGTCGCTGACGGTGAGGCTGGTGAAGGCCGGATCGAGGAAGCGCGACAGTTCGTAGGTGAGCTGGCCGTTGCCGGCGCCGAGCTGCAGGATGCGCAGCGGCGCCTCGCGCGGCCAGTCGGCGGCGATCGCCTCCACGGTGCGGGCGACGGAGCAGATGCCGGGGATGAAGGACGGCGAACCGGTGACCAGATGGTCGACGACGGCCGGCGTGAAGAACGCGGTCGCGGTGTCGACAAAGCCGTCCCTGAGGATGCCGGGAAGGGCGTCGTGCAGGTGGGTGAGGAGGGCGACCTCGGCGATGCGGTCGGGATGTTCCGCGACCAGCGTCGACAGGATGTCGCGCGGGTCAGGCAGGCCGCTTTCGGCCTCGATGCGCCAGGTGCCGTCGGTCTCTTCGGCAAGGTCCGCGGCCTCGAGCGCCAGCAGCAGCCGGTTGGCGAGGGTCTTCGTCTCCGACGCGAGCAGGCCCTTGGTGATCGCGGTGTCGGTCCTGAAGGCGGCAAGGTCGCCATCGGCGATCGCGGCGATGCCGGCATAGGCGATGGCCCGGGCAGTCGCCTCGATGAGAAGCCAGGCTTCCGAGGTGTCGCGCTCTTCCGGATCGGCGTCGGCGGCCAGCACCAGCTCGTGCTTGCGGGCATAGGCAAGGACGTCGCCGGCAGCGAGGTCGGCAAGGGCGGAGGCCTCGCCGCGGCGGCCGAGCCGGCGGCCGACCGTGCGGTAGACCAGTTCGTCGGGCAGTTCACGGCGGGCGAGCGGCACGGCGCGGAAGCGGGTGCCTTCCAGCACGGCGACGATCTCGCCGTCGGCGTCGATCAGCTCGAAGGTCGCCTCGATGGAGCGGGGCGAGGCCCTGGTGACGCGGATGATGCCGTGGTCGGCCTGGACGCCGGCCTTGAAGAGCCTGAGGCGGCCGATGCGGACCGGCAGGAAGCTGGTGTTGGCCGGCGCCTCGCCGACGCGGGCGATCAGGGCGAAGAGGCCGTGGAAATGGCTGTCGAGCAGCGTCGGGTCGAGGGCGAAGCCGGCAGTCTCGGTGAGCGCGCCGGGGGCCTTGAAGTCGACACGGGCGATGCGGTCGCCGGCGGTGGCGACGCCGGCCGCGCGGCGGAAGGCGGGGCCGTAGAAGAGGCCGAACTCCTCGGTCAGGCGATAGAGCGGCTCGGCCTCAAGGCCGCCGTCCACCTCCGGCACCGGCTCCTGCCGGTACGGGATATCGGGAAGCTTTGCCAGCGTGCCGCGGACATGCATCGACCATTCGTCGTCGGAGAGCCGGGCGCGGCTGTAGATCTCGAAGACGAGGTCGTCGGGCGACAGGCGCAGCAGGGTTTCGCGGGTGTCGTGGCCGTCGGCGGTGAGCGGGCGCATGATGTCCATGTCGCGCAGCTCCAGCCGGTCGGAGCCAAACCATTCGCGGCCGGCCGCAAGGGCCATCTCGACGAAGCCGGCGGCGGGGACGACGACGGAGTCCTCGATCTTGTGGTCTTCCAGGAGCGGGACCAGTTCCGCATCGATATGGTTGAACCATTCGCCGGCCTCGGCCCGCATGCGGTAGCCGAGCAGCATGTGGTTGCGGCCGTCGAGATAGGAGACGGCCTCCGACGTGCGGTCCGGGCGGAAGCTCTGGTTCTGCCAGGGATAGGTCGGCAGCACGACGTTCGCGCGCACCGGCTTGCCGAACAGGACGTCCTTGTCGACGGTGCCGCCGGCGGCAAAGGTGCTGGCGACGATCTGGCCGATCGGGTCGACCTTGGTGCTGTCGTCCTTGTCGAGGGAGGAGACGCAGGCGACCGAGATGTCGCGCGCGCGATAGGTGTCGTTGGCGTAGGTGTTGAGCACCGGCCGCGGGCCGATCTCCACCAGCACCCGGTGGCCCATGTCGGCGAGGGTCTCAAGGGCGGCCTGGAAATAGACCGGCCGGCGGACATTTTCCCACCAGTAGTCGGCATCCAGCGAGCTGCCGGCGACCTTTTCGCCGTAGACGGCGGAAATGAAGGTGACGTCGCCGTCGACCGGGGTGATATCCCTCAGCGACTGGTTCAGGGGCGCCTCGATCGGATCGACGAGGGCGCAATGGAACGGGTAGTCGAGCTTCAGCCGGCGTACGGCCCAGCGCTTCTTGCGGGCGTATTTGCCGAAGGCGTCGAGCAGGTCGCTCGGCCCGGAAATGGTGACGGAGCGCGGGCTGTTGACGGCGGCGATCTCGATGCCCTTGAACTCGGGCGGGGAAATCGCCTCGCGCGCCTGATCCTCCGGCAACAAGAGGGCGGCCATGCCGCCGAGGTGACGGATCACCTCCTGCTGGGTCGAGCGGGCGTGGATGACGCGCACGGCCTGGTCGAGGTCGAGGGCGCCGGCGGCCCAGGCCGCGGCAACCTCGCCGACGCTGTGGCCGGTGACGGCGGCCGGCTTCAGGCCGCGCTTGGCGAGCGCCTCGGTCAGCGCAACCTGGATGGCAAAGAGCAGCGGCTGGGCGATCTCCGTGCGCTCGATTTCCGATTCCAGCTCGGCCGAGAACAGGGTCGTCAGCAGCGACCAGCCGGCGACGGAGATGAAGCGCTTGTCGACCCGCTCCAGCGAAATGCGGAAGTCGGCATCGTTCTGGTAGGCGTCGCGGGCCATGCCGGCCCATTGCGAGCCGTTGCCGGAATAGAGGAATGCCACCTCGGTCGCCTTGGCGACGGCACGGGCCTCCACATAGGAGGTCGACTTCTCGCGGGCGATGAAGGCGTCGATGCCGGCGAGCTTTTCCTTGCGGTCACGGCCCATGATGACGAGCCGGCGGTCGAGCGCCTCGCGGCTATGGGCGGCGGCGTTGACGATCGCCGCCGTGCGGGCGTTGTCGGCGCGCTCGATTTCCTCGCGATAAGCCGAGGCCAGCGCCGTCAGCGCCTCGGCCGACTGGGCCGACAGCACCAGCGGCGTATGCTCGTCGGGCTCATGGTCGGGGGCGGCAAGGTCGGAGGCGTCCGGGTCGCGCAGGATGACGTGGGCGTTGGTGCCGCCGAAGCCGAAGGAGTTGACGCCGGCATAGCGCGGCTCGCCGTTGCGGGCGATCCTGGTCGGCTTGGTGACGACCTTGAGGTTGAGGCCCTCGAAGTCGATGTCCGGGTTCGGCGTGTCGAAATGCAGGGACGGCGGCAGCACGTCGTGCTCCAGCGCCATCACGGCCTTCAGGAGGCCGGCAAGGCCCGACGCGGGCTCCAGGTGGCCGATATTGGTCTTGACCGAGCCGATCTTCAGGACATCGGAACGCTTGGTGCCGAGCACCCTGCCGAGCGCGGAGGTCTCGGCCGGATCGCCGACGCGGGTGCCGGTGCCGTGGGCCTCGATGAAGGCGAGCGCATTGGGGTCGACGCCGAACTCGCGGTAGACGTCGTCGAGCAGGACCGCCTGGGATTCCGGCGAGGGCAGGGACATGCCGACGGTGCGGCCGTCCGAATTGATGCCGGAGCCGACGAGCAGGCTGCGGATGCCGTTGCCTTCTGCGCGGGCGACGTCGGCGCGGCGGATGACAATGGAAACCGCACCCTCGGAGCGGACATAGCCCTGGCCGTCGGCGTCGAACGCCCGGCACAGGCCATCCGGCGACAGCATGGAGGCGCGCGCGAAGCCGATGAAGGCGAGCGGGGCCAGCAGCAGGTTGACGCCGCAGACGACGGCCGTGTCGATATGGCCGGTGCGGATCGCCTCCAGCGCCTCATGCAGGGCGACGAGGGAGGACGAGCAGGCGGTATCGACCGTGAAGCTCGGGCCGCGCAGGTCGTAGATATAGGAGATGCGGTTGGAGATGATCGACAGCGTGTTGCCGGTCATCAACTGCACGTCGCCGGCGGCCGGATCGAAGATGAAGCGATAGGAATAGTCGAGTGAGGAGGCGCCGACATAGACGCCGACCTTTTCGCCGGCGATCTTGCTGGCCGGAATACCGGCATTCTCAAGCGATTCCCAGACCACCTGCAGAAGCAGGCGCTGCTGCGGGTCGATCTGCACGGCCTCGCGCGGCGAAATGCCGAAGAACCCCGGATCGAATCCCCACACGTCGTCGAGCTGGCCGGCGGCCCAGGTGTAGCTCTTGCCGGGAACCGCACGGTTCGGGTGGCCGAAACGGGAGGTCGGCCAGCGGTCGCCGGAAACTTCGCCGATGACGCACTTCCCGTCTACGAGAACCTTCCAGAAGTCCTCCGGGGAATCGGCCGACGGAAGTCGGCATGCATAGCCGACGATCGCAATGTCGCGGGTTTCACCGTACATTCAAAAGCCGTTTGTTATTTGTCCGTTTTGCTTGTTTCGGCGCCGCGACGCAAGGAGCGTGCCGGGTGTGCTGGGTGTTTGAGCCACAAAAACGCATGTCGTCCCTCAAGGTCAACCAATCCCCACGCGCGGCTGCCCGCGGTCCGCGCAGGACGCTTGGTTTCTGGCCCCCACGACACCAAACTAAGCCTCGGGTCATACTGTATCGGTCAAAACTGCGCAAGCAGCGGACAACAGCCCGCGGGCGCGGGAAACCCTCGCCATCTTGCATCGCGCCGAACGTTGATTCCTGTGGTTTTTTCAAATTTTGCCGCTCCCCGGTCGGTTCAGTGTCGAATTCGCAAAGGTTTTCTTGCCGTATTCCTTTGCCGTGGCCGACGCTTCAAAATTTGTAAACCATTGTTACGCCCGGCCGTCGACCGCTGTCCGGGCGGTGCTTGCGGGATGTCGATCGGACGACAGCGCACCGGCGCAAACCACGATGCCCCGGGCACGCCAAAGCGCGCGCCGGGACCGGCCGTGCCGCGGTCACCGTCTCCTGGTCTTTTCCCCGAGCGTTTGCCGCAGTCCATAACGCGCTCCCGTTGCGCCGACCCGGCAGGGATTCCCCTTGTTGTCCCTAAGTCCGACGACTAATGGTCAAATGTGTCAGGTTTCGGGACAGGGAAAGGGCCTGCTCCGGGATCACGCCCGGGCGTTTGTCAGCGGCCGGCGAAGCGGGTAAGGAGACGGCTTCCCTGTTTCCGTTGCTGCCGGGGCGTTCCGTTGGACCTTTCGAACCGTTCGATCCGCAAAGACGTGGCGGCCGTGTTTTCCACCGGCATGGTCAAGATCCCGCATCTTGAGGCGCTGCTCGGCGTCTCCGGCGTGCTGGAATGGCCGTCCGACGCCCATGCCGGCGACGTCGACATCGTCATCGGCTGGGGCACCAAGCCGACGGCGCGCAAGGCCCGTGCCTATGCGAGCCGCAACGGCCTTCCTTACGTCGCCGTGGAGGACGGGTTCCTGCGCTCGGCCGGTTCGGCCTCGGCGAAGCTGCCGCCGGTCTCCGTCGTCGTCGATGACCGCGGCATCTACTATGAAGCCGCGCGGCCGTCGCGCATCGAGCACCTCATCCGCAGCGCATCGCACCTCGACGCACGGCGCCGGGCCGAGGCGGAGGAGGGGTTCGACCTCTTCCTGCGCCACCGGCTGACCAAGTACAACACGGTCGCACCGGCCGGCAGCGGAAGCGGATCGGCGCGGCGGCGCTGGAAGGTGCTGCTCGTCGACCAGGTGTTCGGCGACCAGTCGATCGCCGGCGGGCTCGCCAGTGCCGGCAGTTTCCTCAGGATGATCGAGACCGCGCTGAGGACCTTTGCCGCGGCCGACATCGCCGTGAAGGTGCATCCCGACGTGATGGCCGGACGCGCCCGGGGCTATATCGACCGGGTCGCGCGGGACCAGGGCCTCCATCTCATCGCCGACATGGGCAATCCGCATGACCTCCTGGAACGGGTCGATGCGGTTTGGACCGTGACCAGCCAGCTCGGCCTTGAGGCCGCGTTCAGGGGCCTTCCGGTGCGCTGCTTCGGCGTGCCGTTCTTTGCCGGCTGGGGCCTCACCGAGGATACGCCCGACGACGGCAAGGCGCGGATGGCGCTCTCGCGCCGCGGCGAGACCCGCACGGCCCTCGATATCTTTGCCGCCGCCTATCTGGAATACGCCAACTATGCCGATCCGGTGGGCGGCAGGGTCTTCGGGCTCCTTGAGGCGATCGACCGGCTCGTTTCCTGGCGCGATCACGCCGAAGGCAACCGCATCGACACGGTTTGCGTTTCCTGGCCGCTTACCGAGCGCAAGGCGGCGCGGTCGTTCTTCAACGACGGCGGCAACCGGCTCTCCTTTGCCGGGCGGCTTGTCGGCCCGATCCTGGCGCGGCGGACCGATGCGCGGCTCCTGTTCTGGAAGGAGGCGCCGGGCATCGACCGGCATGCCGATCCGCGCCGGGCCGACCGGGGCGTCGTCGGGATAAGCCCGATGGATTTCTTCGAAGGGCGCGGGCCGGGCAGGGCCGCCACCTCACTGGTCGTCGACGACCGGGCGCCGTTCGGCAAGGAGGGGCGGCTCGACTGGGTGCTCGGGCATTATCCCTTCAACGAGCGCCTCAGGGCGCGCGGCAAGGCGCTGGCTACGACCCTCGTTGCCGGCCTTGCGGCCGCTGCCGGCGACGGCGAGGCCGCGGAGCGGAGCACGGATCAGGTCCTAGTGGTGCTGGGGGAAAAACTCGACGGTGTGCGCCGCCATGCGGACCATCCGTTCGCCAGCAATCTCCTCTTCCTGCGCGCCGTGCGCGACGCCTTTCCCGACGCAAGGCTCCTCTATGTCGATCATCCCGACTGCGCGGCGCGCGCGGCGCCCGGCTGGCTGACCGAGGACATGGCCGCGGCCTGGGCCGACGGCTTCGAGACGCTGGAGCGCATCGTTGCCGGCAAGGTCGCGGTCGACGGCGTCCACACGGTCGGCTCTGACGCCGGCTTTGCCGCGCTGATGGCGGGTCTTCCCGTCACCTGTTGGGGAGCGCCTTTCTATGCGGGGCGGGGTCTCACCACCGACCGGGCGCCCGTTCCGGATGGCCGCCGTCGGCTCACGCTCGACGAACTGGTCGCCGGCACGCTGATCGTTGCCTCCAGCCACATTGATGCGCGCACCGGCATTCCCTGTTCGGCCGAGGACGTCGCAACCCGCATCCTGGCGGAGCGGGAAGGGCGGCTGACCCGGCGCCTCCTGCCGCGCACGGCCTGGTACGCCCCGGCGCTCGCGGCCGCGAACCGGCTCAGGGCACGCTTTCGGCAGTTCGTCTCGTTCTCCTGAGCGGTCCCTGGAGCCGTTCCTTCGGCAACAAAAGACCTCTTGGCGCCACAATCGGGCCGCACGCTCGCCCACCTTTAGGAGGGCGCGCAGCATCCGGCAAAAGATCGGCCGCGCTCATAAGCAAAAACCCGCAACCCGCGCTTTACCGGTGCTGCGGCGCGCCGTACACTTCTCGCCCGCCCCCGGGGGGCCAACGGGCGGATCCGGCTTTGAGGGAGGAACCGGACCATGCGTTGCCATCGCCGCCAGATTTTGCAGTTCAATACCGGGATTCTCGCCGCGCTCCTCGTGATGCTTGCGGCGTTCGCCGTCATCGGCTCTGCGCCCGGGCGTGCCGCCGAGCGGAGCCTCGTCATCACCGAGGACGCCGACTATTTCGGCCGCGACTACGACATCCTGAAGGATGTGGAGCTTGAGGCCTGCAAGAGCTCCTGCCTCGGCAATCAGCAGTGCGTCGCCTTCACCTATAACACGTCTGCAAAGTGGTGCTTCCTGAAGGCCGATTTCGGCGACCTTCGCGCCTTTGCCGGCGCCGTCTCCGGGCGCATCGTCAGCGTCGATGCGCCGAAGCCCGACGTGGAAAAGGAACGGGCGGCCGAGCTCGGCTTCCTGCCGAAGGGCATGGTGGAGGGCGCCAGGACCTTCGCCGCCAGCCTTTCCCGTCACTACGATCCGGGCGCGCGCAGCTACGGCCAGCTCATCGATGCGGCCGAGGTGCAAAAGCTCGCGGGCGACAATGAGGGTGCGGCGGCGCTCTATGGCGCTGCGCTCTCCGTCTCGCCGGACAGCCGCAGCCTCTGGACCCGCTTCACGGAGGCGCTGATCGCCTCCAATCCCTCCGACTGGCAGGTCAAGCGCCAGACCGAGGAGTTCGGCTCCGGGGCCGCCATCAACGCTTACTTGAGATCCGGCGACGAGGCGGAGCGGGCGGGTTCCCTGTTCCTCCTGGGCAAGGCGCTGGAAAAGCGCCGCATCTGGCGCGAGGCGATCCGCTCCTACCGGGCGAGCCTTGCCCTCATCGACGACAAGATGGTGCGCGCCGCCTATGACGCCGTGGTTGCCCAGCACGGGTTCCGGGTTGTCAGCCACGAGGTGGATTCCGACGCCGCATCGCCGCGCATCTGCCTCGTCTTTGCCTATCCGCTGCCGGCCGAGCGCGAGGGGCTCGTCGACTACCTGTCCGTGCGCGGCGGCTCCGGGCTCTCCAAGGAGGCCGAGGAGCGGCAGATCTGCGTCGACGGCGTCGAGCACGGCAAGCGCTATCAGTTGACCTTGCGTCCCGGCCTGCCGTCGGCGGACGGGGAAAAGATCGAAAAGGCGGTCAATCTCGACATCTATGTGCGCGACCGCTCGCCGGCCGTGCGCTTTACCGGGCGCTCCTATGTGCTGCCGAAGGGCGGCAGCGCGGCGATCCCGATCGTTTCCATCAACAGCGACACCATTGCCGCCGAGATCCACCGGATCGGCGACCGCTCGATGGCGCGGGCCGTTTCCGACAGCGTCTTCCTCGGCCAGCTCAATCCTTATCAGATCAACCAGATCGAGGAGGAAACGGGCGAGAAGGTGTGGCAGGGCGAGATCGACGTGACCTCCAAGCTCAACGCGGAGGTGACCACCGCCATTCCGGTCGGCGAGGTGATCGACACGCTGGAGCCCGGCGCCTATGTGATGACGGCGGAGGCCAAGGACGCGCGCGGCGAGAGCTGGGGCTCCAAGGCGACCCAGTGGTTCGTCGTCTCCGACCTCGGGCTGACGGCGCTGAAGGGCAATGACGGGCTGACGGCCGTGGTGCGGGCGCTGTCGAGCGCCGAGGCGCTTTCCGGCGTCAAGCTCAGGCTCGTTGCCGTCAATGACGAGATTCTCGGGACGGCCGCTACGGACGATAAGGGCGTCGCCAATTTCCAGCCGGGGTTGTTGCGCGGCACCGGCGGTCAGCGGCCTGCACTGCTGGTGGCCGAAGGCGCGGACGGCGACTACGGTTTTCTGGACCTTACCAAGTCTCCCTTCGACCTGACGGATCGCGGCGTTGCCGGACGTCCGTCGCCGCCGCCGCTCGATGTGTATCTGACGACGGAGCGCGGCATCTACCGGCCGGGCGAGACGGTGCACGCCACCGCGCTGGTGCGCGACGCCGAGGTGAAGGCCGTGTCGGACCTGCCGCTGACGGTGGTGTTCCGCCGGCCGGATGGCGTGGAATCGACGCGGATGACGAGTTCGGGGTCCGGCGCCGGCGGCCATGCCGTCGACCTTGCGCTTTCGCCGAACGCCATGCGCGGCACCTGGCAGGTCGCGGTCTACAGCGATCCCAAGGGCCAGTCCCTTTCGGAGGAAGGCTTCCTCGTCGAGGACTTCCAGCCGGAGCGCATCGACTACGACCTTGAGACCGACGCCAAGGCCATCGACCCGAGCGGTGTCACCGATCTCTCCGTGGAGGTGCGCTATCTCTACGGCGCGGTCGCGGCCGATCTTGCCATCGAGGGTGAGATCAACGTGTCGCCGAGCCGCGAGATGGACGGCTTCAAGGGTTATCAATTCGGCCTTGCCGAGGAGCGGGTCGAGGCCGGCTACCAGGCGCTGCCGGAGGGGCTCAGGACCGGCGCGGACGGCACCGCGACGATCCCCGTTTCCCTGCGCGACCTGCCGTCGACGACCGGCCTCCTGAAGGCCGCCATCGCGACACGGGTCGTCGATGCCGGCGGGCGCCGGGTGGAGCGGCGGCTGGAGCTTCCCGTGCGCCCCGATGGAGCGCGGATCGGCATCAAGCCGATGTTCGACGGATCGGTGGAGGAGGGCGGCAATGCGGCCTTCGAAATCATCGTCGTTCAGCCCGACGGCACGCGCATCGCGGCCGAAGACCTGAAATGGTCGCTGCTCGACATCGAGACCTCCTACCAGTGGTATCGCCAGAACGGGAGCTGGAACTACGAGCCGGTGACGACCACCAGGCGCGTGGAGACCGGCACCGTCTCGACCGGCCCCGAAGAGGCCGGCAAGATCGAGATGCCGGTGAAATGGGGCCGCTACCGCCTGCAGGTGGAGACCACCGACGGCGATCCCATCGCCTCCAGCGTCTCCTTCGATGCCGGCTGGTACATCGCGGCGAGTTCGTCGGAAACGCCCGATTTCCTGCGCGTTGCCCTCGACAAGGAGAAATACGCGATCGGCGAGACCGCGCGGGTCAATATCGAGCCGCGCTTTGCCGGCACGGCGATGGTCATGGTGATGTCCGACCGGGTGCTTTCCATGCAGGCCGTGGAGGTACCGGAAGAGGGCACGACGGTCGAGCTTCCGGTGACGGAGGAGTGGGGCGCCGGGGCCTATGTCACGGCGAGCCTGATCCGGCCGATGGACCTTGAGGCCAAGCGCATGCCGGCCCGGGCCCTCGGCCTTGCCCATGCCGGCGTCGACGTCGGCGACCGGGACCTTGCCGTCGAGATTACCGCGCCGGAGACCCTGCGCCCGCGCGGCACGCTCGATGTCGACATTGAAATCACAAACCTGCCGGCCGGCGGGGAGGCGTTCGTTACGCTTGCCGCCGTCGATGTGGGCATCCTCAACCTCACCGGCTACGAGGCGCCGGCGCCGGACGACTATTATTTCGACCGCCGCCGGCTCGGGGTGGAGATCCGCGACCTCTACGGCCAGCTCATCGACCGCATGCAAGGGGTGCCGGGCACCATCCGCACCGGCGGCGACGGCATGGCCGGCCAGTTGCAGGGAACGCCGCCGACCGAAAAGCTGATGGCGTTCTTTTCCGGCATCGTCCGCCTCGACGAAAACGGGAAGGCGACCATTCCCGTCGATATCCCTGACTTCAACGGCACCATCCGGCTGATGGTCCAGGCCTGGACGGCCGACGGCGTCGGCCACGGCACCAGGGAAGTGATCGCCCGCGATCCGATTGTCGTCGCCGCCTCCGTGCCCCAGTTCCTGGCGCCGGGCGACCGCTCGCGGCTGCTCCTGGAGCTTACCCATGTAGAAGGCCCGGCCGGTGAAGTTCGCTATTCGGTGCGCACCGACGACAGGCTGGCGCTGACACCGGGGACCGGCGAGGGCACCGTCACGCTCGGCGAGACCGAACGCACGGAAATCTCCGTTCCGATCAACGGCGAGCGGGTCGGCGATGCCGGGCTCGACGTGGTGGTGACGACGCCGGACGGCGATCTCCTGACCAAGTCGCTGACGATCCCGGTGCGTGCGAACGAACCGCCGGTCTCGCGCCGCAACGTCGTCAGCCTTGCCGCCCGCACCGGGCGGTTGACCATCGACGGCGAGGTGCTCGAGGAGTTCCTGCCGGGCACCGGCTCCGTGGCGGTCTCCATCAGCGGTGCCGGCGCCCTCGACATTCCGGGCATCGTCGCCGCCCTCGACCGCTACCCCTATGGCTGCGCGGAGCAGATCACCAGCCGGGCGCTGCCGCTCGTTTACCTGGACTCTGTCGCCATTGCCGCCGGCCTCGGCCGCGACGCGGAGGTGGCGCCGAGGGTCGCCGAAGCGGTCAAAGGCGTGCTCGCCAAGCAGGCGTCCTCCGGCAGCTTCGGCATGTGGTATCCGGGGTCGGACAATCTCTGGCTCGACGCCTATGTCTCGGACTTTCTGACCCGGGCGAAGGAAAAGGACTACCCGGTGCCGCGCATCGGCTACGACCTTGCCATCGACAACCTCTCCAACCGGCTCTCCTATGCCACCGATTTCGAGGATGGCGGCGAGGATGTCGCCTATGCGCTCTATGTGCTGGCGCGGGCCGGGCGGGCATCGATCGGCGATCTGCGCTACTACGCCGATATCAAGATCAACAGCTTCGCAACGCCGCTCGCAAAGGCCCAAATCGGTGCCGCGCTGGCGCTCTATGGCGACCGGCTGAGGGCCGACAAGGCGTTCAAGGCGGCCTATGCGGACCTGTCGCGCGGCCAGGACGACGTGCGCGTCTCGCGCCACGACTACGGCTCGGACCTGCGCGACGGGGCGGGGCTGGTGACGCTCGTTGCAGAATCCCGCTCAAAGGCCCTCGACATGAAGCGGCTGGTCGCCGGGCTGGCAAAGCGGAGCCTCCGCTCGCGCTACACCAGCACCCAGGAAAAGGCCTGGATGTTGTTGGCCGCGAATGCCCTCGTGGAGACCTCGGCGAAGCCCGACCTTCGCGTGGATGGTCGCGGTCTTGACCGGGCGCTCTATGCCCGCTTCGATGCGGAACGGCTGACCGGCAATCCGGTGGAGGTGGAGAATCTCGGGGCCGACGGGCTCGACGCGGTTATCACCGTCTCCGGCGTGCCGCGCGTGCCGGAGCCGGCAGGCGGCAATGGCTACCGGATCGAGCGGGCCTATTACACCATGGAGGGAAAACCGCTCGACATCGCCGAGGTCAAGCAGAACACCCGCTTCGTCACGGTGCTGACGGTGACGGCCGAGGCCGACGTGCGCGGCCGGCTGCTGATCGTCGACCCGCTGCCGGCGGGCATCGAGATCGACAATCCAAACCTCCTTTCGGGCGGCAGCATCCAGGCGCTCGACTGGCTGGGGCTCTCCTCCAGCGCCGACCACCTGGAGTTCCGCGCCGACCGGTTCGTCGCCTCGGTCGACCGGCAGCCGCGGTCGCCGCTGTCGTTCCGGCTCGCCTATATCGCGCGGGCTGTGTCGCCCGGCAGCTTCGCCCATCCGGCGGCGCTGGTCGAAGACATGTATCGGCCCGAGCAACGCGGCCGCACGGCGAGCGGGCGGGTCGACGTCATCGGTCCGGTCCGGTAACGGTCGCGGGGGACGTTTGCGGGTCGAGCCGATGGTGGCGTTGAAAACCGGGACGGCAGGGCATGCCTGCCGGGCCCCGACCGGGGTGCAGCGGGGTTGGCGATGCGTGTGAGCGCACGGCGTCTCTCCGTTGCCGCCGGTGTCCTTGCGGTCGTCGTCGGGGCGCTTGCCGTTGCCGGTTACCTTGCCTTTGACCGCTGGGTCGAGACGGCGGTCCTGCCGCGCATGACGATCGCCACCTCGCCGCTCGTCGTCGACCGCAACGACCGGCTGTTGCGGCCCTTCACCGTCGCCGACGGGCGCTGGCGGATGGCGATCACGCCGGACGAGGTCGACCGGCGCTATCTGCAGATGCTGATCGCGTTCGAGGACAAGCGCTTCTTTGATCATCCCGGCGTCGATCCCCGCGCGGTCCTTCGCGCCGCCTGGCAGTTCGTTTCCGCCGGCGGCGAGATCGTCTCCGGCGCCTCGACGCTGACCATGCAGGTGGCGCGTCTCCTCAGCGAGCGTGACACGCGCTCCGTCCCCGGCAAGCTGCAGCAGATGCGCCTGGCGCTCGCCCTTGAGCGCAACCTCTCTAAGGAGCGGATCCTGGAGCTTTATCTGCTCCATGCGCCGTTCGGCGGCAATCTGGAGGGCGTGCGGGCGGCAACGCTCGCCTATTTCGGCAAGGAGCCGGAGCGGCTGACGGTCGGCGAGGCGGCGCTCCTCGTCGCCCTGCCGCAATCGCCGGAGCGCCGGCGGCCGGACCGCGGCAACGAAGAGGCCCACGCTGCGCGCGACCGGGTGCTTGACCGCATGGTGCGCGAGGGCGTCATCGACCGCGACGAGGCCGAGGCGGGCAAGCGCGAGCCCGTGCCCGACGGGCGAAAGCCGTTCCCGATGCTCGCCGGCCATCTCGCCCAGCACATCGTCGCCGCCCATCCGGAGCGCGACGTCCACCACACGACGCTCGACCGATCCTTGCAGGCACGGCTGGAACAGCTCGCCCATGACCGCGCCCGGCGCCTCGGCACGGGCGTTTCCGTCGCCATCCTCGTTGCCGATCATCGCAATGGCGAGATCCTCGCCTCCGTCGGCTCGTCCGGGCTGCTCGACGAGGCGCGTGAGGGCCATGTGGACATGACCCGGGCCGTGCGCTCCCCGGGTTCGACCCTGAAGCCGCTGATCTACGGGCTCGCTTTTGAGGGCGGCATCGGCCATCCGGAGAGCCTCATCGACGACCGGCCGACGGATTTTGCCGGCTATGCGCCGACCAATTTCGACGGCGGCTATCGCGGCACGGTGACGATGCGCGAGGCGCTGCAACTGTCGCTCAACGTGCCGGCCGTGGCGCTGCTGGATGCCGTCGGGCCGGCCAAGCTCGTCGCCCGGCTCGGGCGGGCCGGCGCGCATCCGCAGCTTCCCGACCTTGCCGCGCCGAACCTTGCCGTCGGGCTCGGCGGCGTCGGCATCACCCTTTTCGACCTCACGGAGGTCTATGCCGCCATTGCCGAGACAGGCACGGCGGTGACTCTCTTTGCCAGCCGGGACGATCCGCCGGCAAAGCCGAGGCAGGAGCGGGTTCTTGAGGCCCGGGCGGCCTGGCAGGTCGCCGACGTCCTTTCCGGTACGCCGCCGCCGCCGAATGCGCCGGCCGGCGACATCGCCTTCAAGACCGGCACCTCCTACGGCTATCGCGACGCCTGGGCCGTCGGCTTCGACGGCGCCCATGTGGTGGGGGTGTGGACCGGCCGGCCGGACGCCGCGCCCGTCCTCGGCCTCACCGGTATTTCCTCGGCCGCGCCGATCCTCGTCGATGCGTTCGCCCGGCTCGGCGAGAAGGTGCCGCTGCCGCGCGCGCCCGCCGGAACGCTGGTGGCCTCGACCGCGCAACTGCCGCCGCCGCTGCGGCGCTGGCGGCATCCGGAGACCGGCATTTCGGAGCGGGCGCGGGGGCCGAGCATCGCCTTTCCGCATAACGGCACGACGGTCGACCTCGGGCTCGACGCGGGGCGCAGCGTGCCGCTGGCGCTGAAGGTCCGCGACGGCGCGCCGCCCTTCATCTGGTTCGCCAACGGCCGGCCGATCGAGAGGACGCCCTTTGCCCGCGAGGCGCGCTGGCTGCCCGACGGGCCGGGCTTCGTCACCATCGCCGTCGTCGACCGCAACGGCGAGGCCGACCGGGTCACCGTATACATCGAATAGGCATTTCGCCGCGCCCCGTATTTCTGCCGGTTGCCATTATCCGCCGTCGTCGCTAGCGTTTTCAGCGACGGTCGTCCCGCGCCGGAATCACGGCACGGGATCCAAGGGAACCCGGAAGACCCTCCTTAAATCGAGGGCCGAAGCCGGGGCTGCCCCCGCAACTGTGAGCGGCGAGCCCGTCCGATCATGCCACTGGCCTTTTCAAGGCCGGGAAGGCCGGACGAAGCGTCGACCCGCGAGCCAGGAGACCTGCCGTCATGACCGCAACCCCAACCCGGACGGGGTGTTCCGGAGGAGATACGATCATGGATGCTTCCCGCCTTCGCCGGGTCCTCGACCGTTTCGCCGTGCCCCAAGCGGGCCGACACGGATCGATGCCATGGACCCGAGCAACGCCAGGACCCAGCCCTTCCGCCGCCTCGACGGCGCCGACCTTGCCGCCGCGATGCGGCTGCGCCGGGTCATCACCCTCAACACGATCTGTCCGCATACCGGAACGGTGTGCCGGCCGGGCCTCAGCCTGATCGCCCAGCTCGATGCCGCGCGCGCCTTCGGCGGGGCGGGCAGCGGCGCTGGAACCGACTTCGCCTTTGACGGCTGCGCCATCGTGGAAGAGTGCGGGCGGTCCTGCCGGCTCGGCTTTTCCGTCTCGGCCGTCCGCTCCTACGTCTTCGGCGATATCGCCCGGAGCGCCGATCTCGGCGACCTCATCGCGGAAGCAGAGACGGTCGGCGAGCCGGCATCGGCGCGGGTCGTCTCGGAGACCGTTCCGGTCAACTGAGGCGGTTTCAAGTGCTCCTTGCGGCTGAGGCGAAAGGGCCGATTGCCGTCGCGCCTGCGTCCGATAGATTGGGCCCTTGAGATGAAGGAGCGCGACAGGCGCACCGCCGCAGGGGGTTGGTCGATGGCAACGAGCGATGGCAAGCCGGAGGAAAAGGCTCCGGGTGCGACGGGTCCGGACGCGGCCAAGGCAGCGGATGCGCCCGTGCCCGGGCCGGCGCCTGCGGGTGGCCCGCCGGCCGCTGAGGCGCCGACGGCCGAAGCTCCCGCCTTTCACAGGGGCGGACCTGCTGAGCCGGAACCGGTCGAGGCCGAGGACCCGAAGCCCGAACCGCCGAAGGCCGAGCCCCCAAAAGGCGAGGCGCCCAAGCGGCCGCGCCGGGATCTCCTCGATGCGCTGGCAAAGTTCCCGCCGCTGACGGCGCTGGTGCTCGTCGCCGTGTGCCTGGCCCTGTTCCTGCCGGGCTTTTTCAACATTCCCCCGGTCGACCGGGACGAGGCGCGGTTCGCCCAGGCGAGCCGGCAGATGGTCGAGACCCGCGATTTCGTCGACATCCGCTTCCAGGACGAGGCCCGGCACAAGAAGCCGGCCGGCATCTACTGGCTGCAGGCGGCGTCCGTCGAGGCGAGCGGCATGGGCGACAAGGCGCCAATCTGGATCTACCGGATGCCCTCGCTCGTCGGTGCCGTGCTTGCGGTGCTTTTGACCTGGCGCATCGGGGCGGTCCTCTTCGGGCCGACCGTGGGCTTCGTCGGGGCACTGTTCTTTGCCGCCGTCATCCTACCGGGCGTCGAGGCGCGGCTTGCCAAGACCGACGCCATGCTGCTGGCGGCGATCCTTGCCGCCCAGCTTGTGCTTGCCCGGCTCTGGGTCGGGCGCAAGGTCGGCTTTTTCTTCACCGCGTTCTTCTATGTCGCGCTTGCCGCAGGCGTGCTTCTCAAGGGGCCGATCATCGTGATGGTGACGGGCCTGACGATGATCGGCTGCATCGTCTGGAAGCGCTCGGTGCGCTGGCTGAAGCCGCTCGCCAGCGTCTTCGGCGTTCTCCTGTTCCTCATCCTCGCCGTGCCGTGGTTCGTCGCCATCGGCATCAGGACCGACTGGGCGTTCTATACCGCCTCTTTCGGCGGCGACATGCTGGCCAAGGTCGCCGGCGCCAAGGAGAGCCACGGCGCGCCGCCGGGCGCCTATCTGCTCGTTGCGCTGGCAACGCTCTGGCCGCTCTCGGCCTTCCTGCCGGCCGGGCTCAACCACATGCGCCGGCATCCGGGCAACTCGGCGGTCTGGTTCTGTCTCCTCTGGGTCATTCCGAGCTGGGTGATCTTCGAGCTGGTGCCGACCAAGCTGCCGCATTACGTGCTGCCGCTCTATCCGGCGCTGGCGCTCGTCATCGTGGCCGGCGTGCTTGAAACCTTCGACGGCCACCGGCCGACGCTCATCGGGCGCATCTGGTCGGTGCTGCTCTTCGTGTTGCCGGTGCTGGTGCTTGCCGCCGTCATTGCCGGTGCCGTCTATCTCAACGGCACGCCGATGGCGTTCTACGCCATTCCGGTCGTCGGCCTCGGCGTCGTCGTCTCGCTGCTGGCCTGGTATTATTATCGCGGCGGCCACGCGCGGGTGCGGTTCGTCGCGACCTCGCTGCTGGCCGCTGCCATCGTCTATGGCGGCGCCCTCGGCCTTGCCGCGCCGGCGTTCTCCGATCTGTGGATCAGCGGACGGCTGGCAGCAAGGATCGCCGCCTTCGATGCCTGCCCCGATCCGAAGGTCGTCAGCGTCGGATTTTCCGAGCCGAGCCTCGTCTTCCTGTCGCCGCGACCGGTCGATTTCGCCAACAAGGACAACGCGGCCGAGGCCGTCGGTGACACCGCCTGCGGGCTCCTCCTGGTCGATGCGCGGCATCAGGACACGGTGATGGCTGGCCTTTCCGGCCTTTCCGCCGCACCGCGAGAACTGGGCCGCGAGGAGGGGCGCAACCTCAATGGCGGGCGCGCCCTCGACATCGGCGTCTTTGCCATCGGCGGTTCGGAGGGCGGCACGGCGAGCGATTGAGGGCGGCGGGGCCGGTTGTGTCCTTCGGCAACACATTCGATTTTTGTTGTGCGAGTGGTCCCATTTCCGCCTGACAATGCGGTATCACTGCGCTATTCGAACGCCGGTTGCCGGGGCGGCCGGCACCGGACCACCATCGCAAGCGGCCGGATACGCAATGAGGGGTCTCCTTGCCGGATATGACGCCGGGCGCGGCAAGAACGGGCCGCGATCGTCGTGAGGGACGAGGTCGCCCGCGCGCCGGATTCCGGCTCCGGGGGGGCCCCCCTGGATCGCGCGCGCGCCGTCGGCCGCCGGCTGAAGGCCAATGCTGCGGCCACCTATGCACTGATCCGGCGCCGCGGCCGGGCGAGCAGGAGTTGCCGCCATCCCTTCATGGCGGGGCGCCGGTTTGAGGATTTCCTCGGCATCGCGCTGCTCCTGGTCGGTTTCGCCGCCGTCTTCCTCGATCCCTTTTCCGTCGAATTCCGCCGCACGCTGACGCCGGAGATCGCCCGGACCTTCCGCTCCATCACCGATCTTGGAAAATCCGACTGGATCCTGATCCCGACCGGACTGTTGTGCCTCCTGCTCCTGTCGCTCGACTGGAAGCGCTTCGACCGCCGTCTTCGGGCGGGCCTCTCCACGCTCCTCATCTATGTCGGCTATGTCTTCACCTCGGTGGCGGCGAGCGGCATCGTCGTCATCCTCCTGAAGGTGCTGTGCGGCCGGGCGCGGCCGAAATATTACGACCAGCTCGGCGCCTTCGACTTTTCGCCCTTCACCATCGATGCGGGCTATGCCAGCTTTCCCTCCGGCCACGCCACGACCATCTTCGCGCTCGTCACTGCCGGCTTCTTCATCTTCCGGCGGGCGCGGCTGCTGCTCTTTGCCATTGCCTTCTGGTCGGCCGTCAGCCGCTTCATCATCGGCGCGCACTACCCGAGCGATCTGGCCATGGGCATGCTGATCGGCATCAGCTTTTCCTACTGGCTGGCGCGGCAGATGGCCGTGCGCCGGCTCGGTTTTCGGATCGACAGGGACGGCAGCATCAAGCCGCTGCACACACGCTGGCCCCTTGTTGCGGTCCGGGATTTGGTGCACATAGCCCGCGAAAGATGGCAGGCGTTGAAGCCGTTCTAGCCCGACTTCCTAGCTCTCGGCATCGGCACACACGCGCCTCGCCGACCTACTCGACGGACCGTCATGACTTCTGAGGTTTCCGCTTTGCCAGACGAGACCGCGGCAGCCGATGTCAGCGTCGTCGTGCCGGCGCGGGACGAGGCGGAGAACCTGCCGATCCTGATCGAGGAGATCGCCGCGGCGCTGTCGGGCCGGGCGTTCGAGGTGATCGTCGTCGACGACGGCTCGGGCGACGGGACGGGCGAGGTCGTGCGCGCGCTGGCCGGCGAGCGGGCGTGGCTCTCCTGCCTCAGGCACGAGGCGGCCTGCGGCCAGAGCGCTGCGGTGCGCACCGGGCTCCTTGCCGCGCGTGGGCGTATTATTGCCACCATCGACGGGGACGGCGAGAACGATCCGGCCTATCTGCCGAGGCTCGTAGATGCGCTTGAGGCGGCCGGGCCGGCCATCGCCATGGCGGCGGGACAGCGGCTGAAGCGCAAGGCCTCGTTCCTCAAGAAGATCGCCTCGCGGATCGCCAACCGGGTGCGCGGCGCGATCCTTGCCGACGGCACGCGGGACAGCGGCTGCGGGCTGAAGGCGATCCGCCGTGAGGTGTTTCTCCGGCTGCCCTATTTCGACAGTTGGCACCGCTTCCTGCCGGCGCTCGTCATCCGCGAAGGCTTTGGGGTCGTCCATCTCGACGTCCTCGACCGGCAGCGCCGCTTCGGGCAGTCGAAATACGGCATCTGGGACCGGTTCTGGACCGGGCTCCTGGATCTTTTCGGCGTGTGGTGGCTGCGGCGCCGGCGTCGGCGCATTCCCCAGGTCACGGAGGTCGTCGGCCATGACGGCGAGCGTCATCTCTGAAATCCAGGCGTGGTTCCACGTCGTCTTCGTCGAACAGTTCGACGTCTGGGTGATCCTCGGCTTCGTCGCCCAGGCGATGTTCATGATGCGCTTCGTGGTGCAGTGGATCGCCAGCGAGCGGGCCGGGCGCTCCATCGTGCCGGTGGCGTTCTGGTTCTTCTCCGTTGCCGGCGGCGCGCTGCTTTTGACCTACGCCATCATCCGCAAGGATCCGGTGTTCATCGCCGGCCAGGGGCTCGGGCTGCTGATCTATTTCCGGAATCTGTGGTTCATCTTCCGCGAGGCGCGCGGACCCGTCGACCCGATGAAATAGGCCTGAAGCACGTTGCGTCTTTTCTGAAGCACGCACCGTGCTTCAGGTTTTTGTCTTCACGCGATGTCTTATCCAAAAAGTCTGCCAACTTTTTGGGAAAGCGCTTTATTCCGCGGCGACGCCGGCGGGAACGCGCTGCGGCGAGGGCCGGGTCCAGATGAACAGGCATACCGGGATCATCACGGCCGCCTGGACCGCGAGCAGCATCGGCGGCACGCCGATGGCGGCGGACAGGGCGACGGCGCCGGCCATGGCGGTGGTGCCGAGGATCTTGGCGCGCGGACTGATGGCGCCGCTCTCGCGCCAATCGCGGATCGGCGGGCCGAAATAGCGGTGGTTGACCAGCCAGTCGTGGAAGCGCTCCGAGGAGCGGGCGAAGGAAAAGGCGGCAAGCAGAAGGAAAGGCGTCGTCGGCAGCAGCGGCAGCACCGCACCGGCAGCGCCGAGCGCAAGGCTCAGAAACCCAAGTGCCATCCAGATCAGTCGCATCGTGGTCTTCCCGTTGTTGCCGGACCGGTCCGTCACCTTGCCTTACGACAATGGCGGCCGGGCGGATCGGTTCCTGTCGTGCCGTGACGGGAGCGGGGAGGCGCAGCGCCCGGCACGCCAGGCAACCTGTTGTATACATATCTAGTGCAAATGCGAACGATTTGCAAGTAAAATCCGCGTTAGAACCTGGTTTGCGGCACGCAATGGGGAAAACTGCCCGGCGACGGGCGGCTCAGGTCTCCCAGTCGGTGCCGATCGGCTCGCGGTCGCGGCTTTTCTCCGTCCGGATGATGTCCCGGGCTTCTTCGCGGTCGTCTTCGGACGGTTTTTCGGGCGGGTCGTTGCGGTCGACCGGCACCAGCGCGAAGCGGTAGTACATGGGGAAATGGTCGGAGCCGACGAAGGGCAGGCGGCGGATGTCGACCAGCTCGAATTCCCTTGAATGGAAGATGTGGTCGAGCGGCCAGCGCAGCAGCGGATAGCGCGCATCGAAGGAGTTGTAGGTACCTCGGCCCTGGCGCGGGTCGAGCAGGCGCGAGATGCGCAGGAAGCGCCGCGTGGTGCGCGACCAGGCGACGTCGTTGAGGTCGCCGGTGACGATGGTGGGAAGGGTTTCCTTGCGCGCCATGCGGCCGGCAACAAGGATCTCCGCGTCGCGCCCCATCGTGTCATTGGTCGGGATCGGCGGTTCCGGGTGGAGGGCGATCAGGCGCAGCGGCGCGCCGCCCCTTGTCTCGGCCTTGATCGAAATGCTCGGAACCTCATCGTTGAGGAGGTGCTGGACGCCGGCCTCGCGCAGCTTCAGCCGTGAGGCGACGATCATGCCGTAGCTGTTGTCCAGCGGGCATTCGACGGTCTCGGCAAAGTCGTCGAGGACAGGGCGCAGGCCCTTGGCCCAGCCGGGATCGGTCTCCATGAAGACGGCGATGTCCGGCTTTTCCTCGGCGACCACCGCGCAAAGCTTGTCGTAGTCGCGGTTGCTCTGCTTGACGTTGGAGACCAGCAGGGAGAGGAAATCGGCAGTGCCGTCCGCGCCCTCGTAGCGGGCCGTCTGGGTCGGCCAGACCGGCGTGAAGGGGATGACGTGGACGATCTGGATGGCGGCAGCGGCAAGGGCCGCGCCGATGATCACAATCGCCGCGGTGTCGAAGGGCAGAAGAGCCGCCGCCAGCACCAGCGTTGCCGCACTGAAGGCGAGGATCTGCAGGCGCGCGAAATCGAACATCCGCACGGCGCCATGCGGGATCGGCAGGAGCGGTATCAGGCTCGCCAGAAGGCAGAGCGCTGCGGCTATTCCCAGTCCCAGATGCACGTGTCTCCCCCGGTGGTTGATGACGGTCGGCGGCAACGGGCGCCGGCAGGACGCCAAGCGTGCCGGCGCCGACTACGCCGATGTGACGGTGCCGGCATCGTTGCTCGACCAACGCGGGAGCCGGCGCCAACGTTCCCGGAAAACCTCAGCTTTGCGCCGGGAGATCGCCGTCCTCCCGCATTGCGTCTGCCAGGTTGGCAGCTACGGGCGCGCGCGACGGATCAGCCGGCGCCGGCAACGCGCTGTCTTCCGCCGCCATAGCGGGAAATCACCATCAGGGCGGCGAACAGGAAGGCAAGCACGGAGCCGCCGAACACGGCCATCGGGCCGAGGCCGTAGCCGACGGGCAGCGCAAAGGGGGTCGGCACGGTCACGCTGGTCGCCGGACCGGCCGCGAAATAGGCCGTCAGAGCGATGTTTACGGGCAGGATCACGAGGCTGGTGATGCCTTCGCCGAAGCCGCCGGCGACCATCATGATGAAGCCGGAAATGACGATCCATACGCTAAGCACCGGCAGGGCGGAAAAAAGCGAGGGCGAGGTGCCCACTCCGACGAAGATGCGGACCGAGTGGGCCGGGAAGATGATCCCCATCACCGCCACCCCGACGCCGACCAGTATTCCGATTTTGGCGATTTGTTTCACAATTGGCTCTCCCGTTCGGGCTGCAACGGCGCCCCCGCGAGGAGGAGAATAGCCCGGCCGGGCGGTGCCGTGCCAGGCGGCGGATGGCCGCCCGGAAAAGGACGCACCCGGCGGGTGTTTTTTCAAGAAAAAAGCGGCGCTCCACTGCCCGTGAAACGCCGCCGTCTTCCTGTGTCCGGAGAGAATTGCGAGAGGTGCCCGGACGCCTTTCCCCTTGGTCGCTCCCGCCGCCTCCGGGCGCAGCAGGCCGCGCCCGGAGGTATTGGGGGTGCGCCGCTTACGCGACGTCGTAACGGTCGGCGTTCATCACCTTGTTCCAGGCCGCCACGAAGTCCTTGACGAACTTCTCAGACGCATCGGCCTGGCCGTAGACTTCGGACAGGGCGCGGAGCTGCGAGTTGGAGCCGAAGACCAGGTCGCAGCGGGTGCCGGTCCATTTGACGTCGCCCGTCTTGCGGTCGTGGCCCTCAAAGAGGTCCTCGTCGCCGGAGGTCGCCTTCCACTCGGTGCCCATGTCCAGGAGGTTGACGAAGAAGTCGTTCGTCAGCACGCCCGGACGGTCGGTGAAGACACCGTGCGGCGAGTTGCCGTAATTGGCACCAAGGGCCCGCATGCCGCCGACCAGCACCGTCATTTCCGGTGCCGTCAGGTTGAGAAGCTGGGCCTTGTCGATCATCAGCTCCTCTTCGGTGATGGTGTACTTGGCCTTGGCGTAGTTGCGGAACGCGTCGGTGACGGGCTCCAGCACGTCGAAGGCTTCGACGTCGGTGTCCTCCGCCGCGGCGTCCATGCGGCCCGGCGTGAAGGGAACGTCCGCGGCATGGCCGGCGTCCTTCGCCGCCTTTTCGACGGCGGCCGCACCGCCAAGCACGATCAGGTCGGCCAGAGAGACCTTCTTGCCGCCGGACTGGGCGTTGTTGAAGTCCTTCTGGATGCCTTCCAGGACCTGCAGCACCTTGGCGAGCTGGTCGGGCTGGTTGACGTCCCAGTCCTTCTGCGGGGCAAGCCGGATGCGGCCGCCATTGGCGCCGCCGCGCTTGTCGGAGCCGCGGAAGGTCGAGGCCGACGACCAGGCGGTGTAGACCAGTTCAGAGACCGAGAGGCCGGAGGCCAGGATGCTCGCCTTCAGGTCGGCGACATCCTTGGCATCGACCAGCTCATGGTCGACCTCGGGGATCGGATCCTGCCAGATCAGGTCCTCTTCCGGCACTTCCGGGCCGAGATAGCGCGACTTCGGACCCATGTCGCGGTGGGTCAGCTTGAACCACGCGCGGGCGAAGGCATCGGCGAACGCTTCCGGGTTTTCGTGGAAGCGCTTGGAGATCGGCCCGTAGATCGGGTCGAGCTTCATGGCCATGTCGGCGGTCGACATCATGATCGGGACCTTGTTGCCCGAGCCGTCCGCCTGCGGCGCCATATCCGCTTCCTCAAGGCCGACCGGCTGCCAGATCCAGGCGCCCGCTGGGCTCTTGGTCTTTTCCCAGTCGTATTTGAAGAGGACGTCGAAATAGCCCATGTCCCACTGGATCGGGTTCGGCGTCCAGGCACCCTCCAGGCCCGAGGTGATGGCGTCGACGCCCTTGCCGCTCTTCCAGGTGGAGAGCCAGCCGAAGCCCATGGCCTCCAGCGGGGCGGCTTCCGGCTCCGGGCCAACTTGGTCGACCGGGCCGGCGCCGTGGGTCTTGCCGAAGGTGTGGCCGCCGGCGGTCAGCGCCACGGTCTCCTCGTCGTTCATGGCCATGCGCGCGAAGGTCTCGCGGATGTCCTTGGCCGAGGCGAGGGGATCGGGATTGCCGTCCGGGCCTTCCGGGTTGACGTAGATGAGGCCCATCTGCACGGCGGCCAGCGGGTTCTCCAGCTCGCGGTCGCCGGAATAGCGGGCGAGCTCGTGGTCGCTGGTCGCCAGCCACTCGTCCTCGCCGCCCCAGTAGACGTCCTCTTCCGGCTCCCACACGTCGGCGCGGCCGCCGGCAAATCCGAAGGTCTTGCCGCCCATGGATTCGATGGCGCAGTTGCCGGCGAGGATCATCAGGTCGGCCCAGGAGAGCTTGTTGCCGTATTTCTGCTTGATCGGCCACAGCAGGCGGCGGGCCTTGTCGAGGTTGCCGTTGTCCGGCCAGGAATTGAGTGGGGCGAAGCGCTGCTGGCCGGCGCCCGCGCCGCCGCGGCCGTCGCCGGTGCGGTAGGTGCCGGCGGAGTGCCAGGCCATGCGGATGAAGAGGCCGCCATAATGCCCGTAGTCGGCCGGCCACCAGTCCTGGCTGTCGGTCATCAGGGCGTAGAGGTCTTCCTTGACGGCCTTCAGGTCCAGCTTCTTGAATTCCTCGGCGTAGTTGAAGCCCTCGCCCATCGGGTCGGACAGCGCGGAATTCTGGTGCAGCATCTTCAGGTTAAGCTGGTTCGGCCACCAGTCGCGGTTGGACCGCATGCTGGCGTTGGTGACGCCGTGGGCGATCGGGCAACCGCCGGACTGGCTCGATTTGTCTGATTTGACGTCCATGTTTCTCTCCCATCTATCTGGATGCATCGAAGCGAATGGGTCGTTTGACGGGCCGGAACCGTTCTCTCGGGGCGGGGAATTCCGCCCGTGATCGTCCAGGCCCGCGGCCGGCAAAAAGGGAACCGGCCGGGTGGCACGCTGGCGTGCCGAATGGAAATCTTTTTCCGGAGCGCCCCGCCGCGGGGCGTCCGCCGGGGGAGTCGACGACCCCGGCTCTCCAACCTTTTCTAAAATCATTCTATTCAATGGATGCCATCAGATAAATTTGTATTTTCTGATATTTGCAATAAGATGTCCTTATGATCCATATGACCTTGAAGCAGCTTCGCTATTTTGACGCGCTGGCGCGCCATGGACACTTCAAACGGGCAGCGGAAGCGTGTGCCATTTCGCAGCCGGCGCTTTCCATGCAGATCAAGGAGCTGGAGGACAGCCTCGGGGCGGTGCTGTTCGAGCGCAACGCCCGCCAGGTGCGGCTGACGGCCTTCGGCGAGGAGGTGGCCGAGCGGGTCAACGGTATCTTGCGCTCGGTCGACGAGCTTGCCGACCTTGCCCGGGCCTCACGCGAGCGCTTGGTCGGCGGGCTCAGGATCGGCGTCATCCCGACGATCGCGCCCTATCTGCTGCCGACGCTGATCGGCAATCTCACAAGGCTCCACGAGGGGCTTCGGATCCATGTGCGCGAGACGACGACCTCGCGCCTGGTGGCGGAACTGGCCGACGGGCGCATCGACACGGCGATCGTGGCGCTGCCGGTTTCCGAGCCGTCGCTGACGGAGGTGGCGCTGTTCTCAGAAGACTTCGTGCTGGTGCGGCCGGAGGCAGAGGCCGATGCGCCGATGCCCGGGCCGGAGACGCTGCGCGACATGCAGCTCCTGCTGCTGGAAGAGGGCCATTGCTTCCGCGACCAGGCGCTCGCCTTCTGCAACATGCAGGCGGCACGTCCGCGCGAGGGGCTGGACGCCAGTTCGCTGTCGACGCTGGTGCAGATGGTCGGCGCCGGGATCGGCGTGACGCTCATTCCGGAAATGGCGGTCGCCGTCGAGACCCGCTCCGCGCCGGTCGCCATCGGCCATTTCGAGACCCCGTGCCCGTCACGGACCGTCGGCATGATCTGGCGCAAGACCAGCCCGCTCGCCGACCAGTTCCGGCAGATCGCCGAGGTCGTGCGGCAGTCGGGCGAGGGGCTTCAGGAGGCGGGCCGGCCGGCGGCGGCAACGGCGTGATGCGCGACCGTCGCCGCCTTACACGAGCCGATGCTCAGTAAAGCATCGTGCTCATGGTGATGTCGTCCCAGACCTCCTTCACCGTCTGGTGCATGTCGCGGCTGCGCTCCGAATAGTGGGTGTGCAGCAGCTTGTGCGCCTTTTCCGAATTCGGCGCATCGAGGAAGTCGCGGTAGAGCGTCTTGACCTGCTCGTTGTTGTGGGACTGGCGCACCTTGCGGGTCCGGTCGACATTGTAGATCGTCTCGCGCCGGGCCATGGCGAGCGGCAGGTAGGCCTTCTTGGAGCGCAGCGAGCCGCCGCCGTCGACGCAGCCGCCGGGGCAGGCCATGACCTCGATGAAGTCGAAATCGGCATCGCCGCTGCGGACCTTTTCAACCAGCGCCCGCGTGTCGCCGAGGCCATGGCACATGGCGACCTTGACGTCCCCGAAGGGCCCGCCGAGGTTTACGGTTGCTGTGCGCACGCCCTCAAAGCCGCGAAGCTGGGTCAGTTCGACGTCCTCCAGTTCCTTGCCGTTGACGACCGCGTAGATGGTGCGGACTGCGGCCTCCATGACGCCGCCGGTGGTGCCGAAGATGGCGCCGGCGCCGGTGAACTCGCTCATATAGGGGTTGTCGAACTCTGACGGCTCCAGGTCCTTCAGGTCGATGCCCTCACGGCGCAACAGCCGGGCGAATTCGCGGGTGGTCAGTACCACGTCCGTCTCCGGCAGGCCGCCGTCCATATGGAGCTGCGGGCGCACCGCCTCGTCCTTCTTGGCGGTGCAGGGCATGATCGAGATGACCCGGATCTTCTCCCGCGGAACGCCAAGCTTTTCTGGCAGGTAGGTCTTGGCCAGGGTCGACAGCACCTGCTGCGGCGACTTGGTGGAGGACAGCAGCGGCAGGATGTCCGGATAGTGGATTTCCGCGAAGTTGATCCAGGCCGGGCAGCAGGAGGTGAAGGTCGGCTTGCGGCCGGCCTTCAGCCGTTCCAGCAGCTCGATGCCTTCCTCCATGATGACGACGTCGGCGGCGAAGTTGGTGTCGAGCACGACGTCGACGCCGATCTTGCGGCAGGCGGCGATGACATGACCTTGCACATTGGTGCCGGGGGGCATGCCGAACTCCTCGCCGAAGGCGACGCGCACGGCGGGGGCGAACTGGATAACTGTGGTGAGTTCCGGATCGCAGATATAGTCGAGCGCCCGGTCGGTCTCGTCGCGCTCGCCGAGCGCCCCGGTCGGGCAGACCAGCACGCACTGGCCGCAGGAAATGCAGGTGGAGTTCACCTGCTCGAAGCCGTGGCGGAGGCTGACCAGCCGGTTGACGCCGGTGCCGGACATGACGAGGGCATCGACCTCCTGGAAGTAGCGGCAGACGGCGACGCAGCGCTGGCAGCGCACGCAGCGGCGCATGTCGCGGATCAGGGCCGGGGACGATTCGTCGACCTCGCGCGCCTCGGTGCGCTGGCGGTCGAAGAAGCGGTTCTCCTTCAGGCCGACAAACTGGGCGAGGTCCTGCAATTCGCAGTCGCCGTGGCGGGTGCAGGTGGCGCAGTCCTGCAGGTGGTCGGCCATCAGCAGTTCGACCTGGAGCTTCTGCATGGCGCGCACCTTGGGGGTGCGGGTCTGGACCACCATGCCTTCGCCGACCGGCGTGTTGCAGGAGGTGACGAACTGCTCCATTTCCCGACCGGCCTGGACGATTTCCACGATGCAGACCCGGCAAGTGCCGGGCGTGTGGTCGATGTCGTCGAGCTCGCACAGCGTCGGGATGTAGATGTCGTGGCGGCGCGCGCAGTGCAGGATGGTCTCGTTGGGAAAGGCGGTGCAGGCCTTGCCGTTGATGGTCAGCGAGACGGTCGCCTCGGCCGGGTCGCGCCCGATCACCTCGTTGTCGATGGTCCACATGGCTCAGGTCGCCCCTTCCGGAATGGAATGCTGGGTGATGACGGAATAGACCCGGTAGCAGCGCATGCAGCGCTGGGCCTCGGCATAGGCCTCGCGGTTGGAGATGGTCTGCTCGACCTCGCCGAACATGTGCTTGCGCAGCTCCGGATCGAGGGCCGGATTGTGCACCCGGTAGGCGGCGCGCACCGGGGTCTCGACCACGTCGTTGGCGAGGATCTTGTTGTCCTCCAGGAGCTGGCGCATGCGGGTGCGCTTGAAGAAGCGGATGGTGCCGAGCTGGATCCAGTCATTGATGTTGCGGGCCGCCTGAAGGCCGGCGGACATGGCGTAGATCAGGGTCGAGGGGCCGGTGACGCAGTCGCCGCCGGCAAAGACGCCGGGCCGCGAGGTCAAGAGCGCATCGTCGGTCTCCACGCATTTCCAGCGGTTGAAGGCGATGCCGTCGCTCTCGACCATGGCCTCGTCCTCGACCTGCTGGCCAATGGCGGCGACGATGGTGTCGCAGGGGATGGTGTATTCGGTGCCAGGGATCGGGCGCACCTTGCGCCGGCCCGAGTCGTCCGGCTCGGTCTGTTCCATCTTGACCAGTTCGACGCCGACCACCTTGCCGTCCTCGGTCAGGATGCGGGTCGGATTGGTCAGGGTGTGGAGATGGATGCCCTCGTGGTCGGCGGCGACGATCTCCTCGTCGTCGGCGGGCATGTCCCCGCGCGTCCGGCGATAGACCACGTGGACGTTGTCGGCGCCGAGGCGGACGGCCGAGCGCACGCAGTCCATGGCGACGTTGCCGGCGCCGACGACGACCACCTCGCCGGAGAGGTCGAGGTTGCGGACGCCGGCGACATGGTCGTGGACCTTCAGGAGGAAATCGATGCCGCGGTGATAGCCGTCGCGGGCATGCTCCTCTCCCTCGACGCCGAGGGCGGTGCCGGCCTGGCAGCCGAGGCCGAGGAAGACGGCCTTGTAGCCGCGGGCAAAGAGGTCTTCGACGGTGAAGTCGCGGCCGAGCTGCTGGCCGAACAGGAAGCGGCCGCCGAGCGCTGCGATGATGTCGGTCTCCATCGCCAGCGTGTCCTTCGGCAGGCGATAGCTCGGGATGCCGATCTGGGCCATGCCGCCGGCCTGCTCGTGCTTTTCGAAGAGGTCGACATGATAGCCCTGGAGGAGCAGGTGGTAGGCGCAGGAAATGCCGGCCGGGCCGGCGCCGACGACGGCCACCCGCATGCCGTCGGCGAGCGGCTTCCTGATCATGTCGCGGGTGAATTTCAGCGCGTTCGGGCCCTTCTGCTGGTCGGCGACGTAGCGCTTCAGGGTCTTGATGCCGACGGCCTCGTCGACGAATTTGCGCCGGCAGGCCTCCTCGCAATAGCGCACGCAGACGCGCCCGCAGGTGGCGGCCATCGGGTACTTCTGCAACAGGACGCCGAGGGAGTTCTCCGGCTTGCCGTCGCGGATGTAGTCGATGTAGCGCGGCACGTTGATCTTCGACGGGCACGCCTCGATGCAGGGCGCGGTCATATAGGCCATGCCGTGCTGGGCGCGGATCGGGCGCTTGGCGGCCACTTCCTTTTCGATGCGGTCGCGGAAGTTGCGGATGACGTCGAGCAGCGCGACCGAGCAGGTCTTGCCGAGGCCGCAGAGCGAGGTCTCGGTCATCTGCTCGCCGAGAATCTCGATCTCGTCGAAGTCGAGCGGGGAATCGATGCCGCGGCGCATGGCATCGAGCGCGTCGCGCACCAGCATCGTGCCCATCCGGCACGGGGTGCAGGCGCCGCAGGATTCCTCCGCCGCCTTGTTCATGTAGTGGAACAGCGCATCAACGAGGCTGACGGTCTCGTCGAAGACGAAGAAGCCGCGGTCGCCGAAAAAGGCGCGGATGGGGTTACCATCGTCGAACTCGTCGAAATTCTTCAATGCGGAAATGGAGGGTTGCGCGTCGATGGCCATGTTGCGGGCGTCGTGAACGACGCCGTCCCATACGCCAAATGCGACCTGTGCCATGGTGACCTCGATCCAGCAGGGTGACCTCGATCCGAAGCGCGCCGCATCTTCAGGGGCGGTGACCATGCGCCGGCATGTCACCAAGGCCGAAGTGCCCGCGAGCCTTCGTTCCGAGAGGGGCGATTCCGCGGCTGGAGGAACACCGCTCATCGCGCCCGAAACCATCACATAAGATGCCTTGCATAGCTTTGTGTTAGATCAATCCCTTATGTCGCAGCCGGGGACGTCCGAAGCGGCCTGCAACCATTGCCGACGGGCCTGGAACGCGCGGGTTTTCGACGAAAAGCGGCGCTGCCGGAACGCCTTTTTCCGGCCGTTTCGACGGGTGGCGGGCGTCGCCATGTCGCGCCCCCTTGCATCGTCTGCAAATCGTTGTCAGACCAGTGCAAGCCCAAGTCTTTCGATTGCCCGTCGGCACGTGCCGCACCGCTTGTTCCCGGCTTTCCCGCCGGGACCCTTGCATGCCGGAAAAAGGAGCCTCAGCCCATGTCCTTTTACCCGTCCGCCGGCATCGACCGGCGCCAGGTCCTTCGCGGTCTCGGCCTCGCCGGCCTTGCCGCCCTCAACCCCTCGCTTGCCCTTGCCAAGGCGCCGGCGCTTGCCGAGCCGCTGACGCTGTGGGGCATTCCGGCGTCTCCGTCCGCCGTGTTCGCGCGGGCGGTTGCGTCGGGCGCGATCGAGGCGGCGGCGCCCGGCACCAAATTCGATGTCTGGAAGAGCACCGACCAGATGCGGGCCGGGATCGCCACCGGCGCCTTCAAGATGTTCGCCACCTCGACCTATGCCGCGGCCAATTTCCACAATCGCGGGGCGGGGACGGTGATGGTCAATGTGGTGACCTGGGGGCTTCTTTACGTGATGGCCCGGGACGAGAGCATCGCGACGATCGAGGACCTCGCCGGCAAGCACGTGCTGCTGTCGAACAAGAACGAGGCGCCGGACCTCCTGTTCCGGCTGGTGCTCGGCTGGGCCGGGCTCGATCCGGACAAGGACGTGACGCTCGACTATGTGGGCTCGCCCGGCGAGGCGGTGCCGCTGTTCCTGGCCGGGCGCGGCGACGTCGCCCTCCTGCATGAGCCGGCGGCGACGGCGGCCCTGATGCGGGCGGCGAAGGCCAACGTGCCGATCCGCCGGGCGATCGACATCACCGAGGCCTATGGCAAGCACACCGGCCGCGGCCCAAAAATCCCGCAGGTGGGGCTCGCCGTCAGCGAGGATTTTCTTGAGGCCCATCCGGAGGTCGTCGCGGCCGTCCATGCGGCGACCGTCGATGCCGGCACATGGGTGCTCGAGCATCAGCAGGAGGCCGGAAAGCTGACGGCAAAGACGCTGACCTTGCCGGCGCCGCTGATCGCCAAGTCGCTGCCCTTTATCCGGCTAAGTGTCGCCTCGGCGAAAGACGCACGCGAGGACATTGAGCTCTATTTCGACAATCTCATGAGCCTCAATCCGGCGATCGTCGGCGGGAAGAAGCCGGACGATTCGTTTTACTGGGGCTGACGCGATGGGCAAGAGGGCGGACAGGCGCGGCTTCAGACCGGTGCTCTTTGCTGCCCTCGGCATTGCCCTCCTGCTCGTCCTCTGGCAGGTCGGGCATCTTGCCTACGGGTCGCTGGTGCTGCCCGGCCTCGGCGAGACGGCGGTCGCGCTCTGGCGCATGACGTTTGCCGGGGAGGTCGGGCCGGCGCTTGCCGCGACCGCCTTCCATGCGGCCGGCGGCTGGATTGTCGGAGCGCTGATCGGCGTCCTTGCCGGGACGCTGGCCGGGCTCGTCGACGACGTCCGGTTCACGCTCAGGCCCGTTGCCATCGTCCTTCTCGGCGTGCCGGCGATCGCCTGGATCGTGCTGGCGCTGCTCTGGTTTCCCGGCCATTCGGCCGTCGTCTTCACCGTTGCCGTCGTCACCGCGCCCATCGTCTTTGCGGCGGCGGCGGAGGGGGCGCGCAGCCTTGACGGCGACCTCGCGAAGATGGCGCGGGCCTACCGGGCGCCGCCCGTGGCGATGGCTCTCGACGTCTATGCCCCGCACATGCTGAGCCATCTCTTTCCGGCCTTTACCGCCACGCTCGCCATGTCGTGGAAGGTGTCGGTGATGGCCGAGCTCCTGTCCGGCGTCGGCGGCATCGGCGACGGGCTCGCCGCGGCGCGGGCGCGGGTCGACACGGCAGAGACCATGGCCTGGGTGGTGGTCCTCGTCGCCGTCCTCATCGTTGTCGACCGGCTCCTGCTGCAGCCGTTCCAGCGCCGAGCGGAGCTGTGGCGCGAGACCGGCGGGACCGCGCCATGAGCGATGCGCTGATCCTTGAGGGCGTCCGCTTTTCCTATGGCGATGTGCCGGTGCTTGCCGGCATCGACCTTGCGGTGCCGACCGGCGGGATCACCACGCTGATGGGCCCGTCCGGCTGTGGCAAAAGCACGTTGCTTGCCATCGTCGCCGGGCTGCTTGAAAAAGATGCCGGCCGCGTCGAACGTAATTTCGAGCGGGCGGCGATCATGTTCCAGGATCCGCTGCTGCTTCCCTGGCGCACGGCGCTCGCCAATGTCGGCTTCGCGCTGAAGGCCGGCCGGGTGCCGGCGGCAGAGCGCCGGAAGCGGGCAGGGGAGATGCTGGTCTCCGTCGGGCTTTCAGAGGCCGATGCCGAAAAATATCCGCGCCAGCTCTCCGGCGGTATGCGCCAACGGGTGGCGCTCGCCAGGGCGCTCGTCACGGAACCCGACTTTCTCATCCTCGACGAGCCGTTCAGTTCGCTCGACGGCGATCTCGCCCGGCAGATGCATTCGCTGGTGCGCGGCATCGTCGAAGAGCGCGGCGTCACGGCGATCATCGTCACGCACGATGCGGCCGAGGCGGCGCGGATCTCGGAGCGGATCGTGACCCTGTCGCCGGCGCCGGCACGGGTTGCGGGTGCGGAAGACGTTCCGGGGCCGTCCGGAGGCCGCTGAGCCGGTCCGGGCACCCGCCCGTTCAATCCGCCTCGGGGCGAGGCGAAAAATCGCGGTATTGAAACCGCTTTCGTTGGATAATGTTGCCTCGACGACTGGAACAGCGTGGCCAAAAAGGCTATTCCTAACTATGTGATCAAAAATCACATTTAAGAACGTTGGTAGGATGTCCAGGACGCGGTTCCACAAGATTAGCCGGGAAACACTGCACGATCGCGTCTATGGCGAATTGCGCGCCGCGATCATGGCGGGACGGTTCGCGCCCGGCGAGCGGCTGACCGTGCGCGGCATCGCCGAGGAACTCGGCGTCAGCGCCATGCCGGTGCGGGCGGCCTTCACCCGACTGGTGTCGGAGCGGATCGTCAGCCAGAACGCGGCCGGCGGCATCGAACTGCCGGAGATGACCCGCGACGAATATCTGGAGCGGTTCGAACTGCGCGCCCTGCTTGAGGGCCGGGCGGCGGAACTGGCGGCCGGGCGCGCCGACGAGCGGGTGGTGGCCAAGCTCAGGAAACTCGCAAAGGCGCTCACCGAGGCCTCGCTCTCCGGCGACGCCCACGCCTATGTCAGCGCCAACAAGAAGTTCAAGTTTGAGATCGTCGAGGCGGCGGGCTCGGTGCCGCTGATGGACCTGGTGGAACGGCTCTGGCTGCAGATCGGGCCGTTCATGCACCTGTTCCAGACCGACGTGCGCCACCAGGCCGAGATCGACCGCCACGACCAGGTCGTCGACGCGATCGCGCGGGGCGACGGCAAGACCGCGCGGCTCGAGCTTGAGCGCGACATCCGCGACGGCATGGACTTCCTTATCCGCACCACCGACGGCTCCTGAAAATTTACGGAATTCCGCAATGCATGTGCGTGACTCTGCTTGTGTGATTTGTGATCACTGATTACAGTGAGTCACCAGTTCCCACCCCGGAGTCCCCGATGAATCACAATCCCGCCCACAATCTGGCGCTCGAAGAGATGGACAAGGCGTGCCTGCTCCATCCCGCCACCTCCATTGCCGACCATCTTGCCAACGGTCCGCGGATCATGGCCGAGGCCTCCGGCGTCCATGTCACCGATACCAGGGGAAACCGCTTCCTCGACGGCGCGGCCGGGCTGTGGTGCGTGAATGTGGGCTATGGGCGCAAGGAGATCGTCGAGGCGGTCAACGCGCAGATGAGCCGGCTGCCGTTCTTCCATTCCTTCACGTCGATGTCGAACGAGCCCTCGATCCGGCTCGGCGACAAGGTGCTGCGCTGGGCGCCGGAGGGGATGAGCAAGGTGATCTTCGGCTCCGGCGGCTCGGACGCCAACGACACCAACATCAAGCTCGTCTGGTACTACAACAATCTGCGAGGAATGCCGGACAAGAAGAAGATCATCTCCCGCGACCGCGCCTATCACGGCGTCACCATCGGTGCCGGCAGCCTGACCGCAATGCCGGTCTATCACCAGAAATTCGACCTGCCGCTGCCGCAGATCCGCTACACGCGCTCCGTCGACATGTTCCGCGACAAGCCGGCCGATATGAGCGAGCCGGATTATTCCAAACTGCTCGCCGGCGAACTGGAAAAGCTGATCCTCTCAGAGGGGCCGGAGACCGTCGGCGCCTTTATCGCCGAGCCGGTGATGGGCACGGGCGGCGTGCTGCCGCCGCCGGAGGGTTATTTCCAGGAGGTCCAGGCTGTCCTCGACAAATACGACGTGCTGATGATCGCCGATGAGGTGATCTGCGGCTTCGGGCGCCTCGGCGCGCGGTTCGGCTCTGAGTTCTACGGCATCCGGCCGGACATCATGACCATGGCCAAGGGGCTTTCCAGCGGCTACCTGCCGCTGTCGGCGAGCGTCATCAACGACAGGATCTGGGCCGTGCTGGAAGAGACCGCACCGCAGATGGCGAGCTTCGGCCACGGCTTCACCTATTCGGCCCACCCGGCCTGTGCCGCGGCGGCACTCGCCAATATCGAGATCCTGGAGCGGGAGAACCTGGTCGGCAACGCCGCGAAGATGGGCGCGCTCCTGAAGACGCGGCTCAAGGAGACCATCGGCGACAGTCCGATCGTCGGCGACATCCGCGGCGAGGGGATGATGATCGGCCTGGAACTGGTCAAGGACAGGGAGACGAAGGAAGCGTTCGACCTCTCCCTGAAGACCGCCGGCAAGGTGCAGGCCAAGGGCTACGAGAATCTTATCCTTGTGCGCACCCTGCCGCACCGCGACGTCATCGCCATGTCGCCGCCGCTGTCGATGACCGAGGAGAACGTTGAGGCGCTGGTGGCGGGCGTGAAGGCCTCGGTCGATGCCGTCGCCGATGCCTACAAGGCAGACAGGCTGATCGCCTGACGACCCTTGGGGGGCGCCGCGTGCGTCCCCTTGTTTTTCGAGCGCGCAAAAAAAGCCCGGCAGTGATCCGTCGGGCTTTTTCGTTGGAAAGGGTGTTTGCCTACCAGCCGGCGAAGGGCGCGACCGCCTCGTCGGAGACCATCCCTGCCGCGGCATCGGCGATCGCGCGGCTAAGAATGTCGACAGCGATGTCCACCTCCTCGTCGGAAATGATCAGCGGCGGTGTGATCTCCAGCGTGTTGCCGCCGACATAGTGGACGACGGCGCCGAGCTCGAACGCCCGGTAGACCACCTTTGTGGCGAGCGCCGCGTCGGGGGCATTGGTCTCCTTGTCGGTGACCAGTTCCAGGCCGATGGCAAGGCCGGCACCACGTATGTCGCCGATGACCGGGCTCGTCTCCATGACCTCCCTCAGCCCCGCCATGAACCGGGTTCCTGCCCGGCCGGCCCGCGCCGGGATGTCCTCTTCGACCAGCGTGCGCATGACCTGGCGGCCGACGGCGGTGCAGATCGGGTTGCCGGCGGTGGTCAGCAGCGCCGCGGCGGGCGGCCCGTCGATCACCCAGGCCGGCGCGACAGCGGCCGACAGCGGCAGGCCGGAGCCGATCAGCTTGCCGAAGGTGACGATGTCCGGGACGATGCCGTCGAGTTGGAAGGCGTGGCGGACGCCGGGCCGGCCGAGCCCCATCTTGACCTCGTCGATGGCGAGCAGCACGTCGTGCTTCCTGCAGGTCTCCGACAGCGCCGTCAGAAAACCCTTCGGCGGGACGATCATGCCGCCGTCGGAGAGGATCGGCTCGGCCATCAGGATGGCGACATCGCCCTTGGCAAGTTCGGCATCGATCTCGGCGATGCTCGCCTCAAGCGATGCGGCGACCGGGTCGGGGCCGTCCGCATGGGGGCGGAACGGGTTGGGGTAGGTGGCGAGGTAGAGGTCCGGATCGGGCTCCGTGCCGCCGTCGATATGGACACCGGAGACCCGCATGGAGACGCCGAGGCCGCCATGGTAGCCGAGCTTGAAGGTGACGATGCGTTTCTTGCCGGTGGCCATCCGCGCGGCCCGGAACACGACGTCGTTGGCATCGGTGCCGGCATGGCCGAAATAGACGCGCCGGTCGCCGGTGCCGGGGGTGAAGTCCAGCAGCTCCTCGGCGAAACCGACGGAGTCCGGGTGGACGGCGGACAGGCCGCCGGCGCCAGGCGGCGTTTGCGCGGCTCTGGTCATCGCCTCGATGATCTTCGGGTGCCCGTGGCCGAGGCCGCAGGCGGTCCAGGTGGCCGACAGGTCGAGGAGCTTGCGGCCACCGACCTCGGTCAGCCAGCAGCCCTTGCCGGATTCCAGCGCGATGGGGAAGAAGCGCAGCTTCTCGATGCCGGCGACGGCGTTGCGGTCGCGCTCCAGAAGGTCGTCGATGGCGGACATGGAAAGCTCCTTGTCGTTGCGCTCACCCCTTGGCGCGGCCGAACAGGAACCAGAAGGCCAGGCTGACGATCAGGATCGAGGCGACCAGGATCAGGACGTTGAGCGGGAAGATCAGTGAGATATGGGAGGAGTGGGAGGCGGCCTGCTGCCAGAGATAGATCGGCAGGGTCTCGGTGCGTCCCTTCAGGTAGATCGAGCGGGCGATCTCGTTGAAGGAGAGGAGGAAGGAAAAGAGGCCACCGGCGATGACGCCGTCCTTGATCAGCGGCAGTTCGATCCGCCAGAACCGTTCGATCGGGCCGGAGCCGAGGTCGGCGGCGGCGTCGAGCAGCACCTTGTCGAAGCGCAGCGCGACGATCAGCACGGAGAGGAACGCGAACGGATAGGCCCAGACGAAATGGCCGAGGAACAGGGACCAGAGCCCCATCTTCATGCCGAGGGCGACCCGGAAATAGAGGAACAGCGCGGTGCCGATGACGACGCCGGGGATCATCATCGGCAGCAGCATGACGCCGACGATGCCGAAGCGGCCGCGGCCGATGCGCGGGATGGCGCGGCCGACGACGGTCGCCGTCACCATGGCGACGACGGCAACGCCGGCGGCGATCGCCAGGCTGTTGAGGAGCGGGCCGATCCAGTCCGGTTGGGCCATCAGCTCGCGGTAATATTCCAGCGTGAACGGGCCGGGAAAGCCGCTGAGCGGTTCCGCGCTGAACGACATCACGACGAGCCAGAGGATCGGCAGGTAGATGATGGCGAGGGCGATGACGCCGGCGACGAGGCCGAGGCGCTTCCAGCTATGGCGTTCCGACCAGTGCGGGATGAGGTCGATGCCGGGGCGGCGGGTCATGCGAGGCGCCCCCGTGCCATGCGCGCCGAGAGGGCACTCGCCGCGCCGATGATGGCGACGAGGATCATCAGCATCAGCACCGACAGGGCGGCGGCGACGGTATAGTTGAGGATCCTGAGCAAGCTCTGCACCGAGGCCGACAGCACGATGACGTTGCCGCCGCCGAGGAGCGCCGGCACCACCGGATCGCCGATCATCGGCACGAAGGTGAAGACGATGCCGGCGCCGAGGCCCGGCATGGCGAGCGGCAGGATGACGTGTAGGAAGGTGAAGGAGGGCGGCGCGCCGAGGTCCTTGGAGGCTTCCAGCACCTCGTCGTCGATGAGGGCGAAGGCGAGGAACAGCGGGAACACCATCGGCGGGAAATAGGGGCCGATGAGGCCGAGGACGACCGAGAACTCGGAAAACAGCAGCCAGTCGAGCGGCTGGTCGACGATGCCGAGATGCATGAGGACCGCATTCAGCGGTCCGTTGAGGCCGAGGATGCCGCGCCAGACGATGGTGCGCGAGGCAAGGCTGAGGAAGAACGGGATCGTCAGCAGGCCAAGGCAGGTGGTCCTGACGGCGACGGACCGCGTGCCCTTGGCGATCCACAGGGCGAAGGGGACCGCGAGCACGATCTCGATCAGGGTGACGATGGCGGCGATGCGAAGCGTGCGCACCGTCACCTCCCAGCGCCCGGAGGCGAGGACGTCGTAATAGGCCTGCAGCGACGGCTCCCAGACCAGCCGGAAGTTTTGCATGCTGAGGACGGACCACAGAACCAGCCCGAGGACGGGCAGGAGCGCGGCGAAGCTCCAGATCAGGACGAAGGAGCCATGCCCCTTGGGATCGACTTGTGTCGGGGGTCGAAACACCGGCGGACCTCGCAACGACGACGGCGCCCCGCCTCCGGGACGCATGGTCGGCCGGACGCCCCCGGCTGCGGGGAGGCGCCCGGACCGGACTTCGGATGAGGGGATCAGGCCTGCTTGAAGCGGGACCACTCGGCCTCGATCGCCTCGACATTGTCGGGCGAGGAGTTCTGCCAGTAGTGCGGCAGCGCCATCTTGCGCTCCACCTTGGCCATATTGGCCTTGATGGCGCCGATCTTTTCCGCGTCCCAGCCGGCGTCGGTGGCGAATTTCAGCGATGCCGTCGGGTTGGCCGTGGCATAGCCCTGGTTGACGGCGATCTGGGCGCCGTAGTCACCGCCGAGGAACCAGTCGATGGCCTTGTAGGCCTTCTCAAGGCGCTCGCCCTCGGCCTGGCTCGGCAGGTAGGCGCCGATCATCCACTTGGAATAGCCTTCCTTGCAGTTGGCGTAGACGACGTCCTTGCCGTCGCGCTGCAACTGCTTGACGACCGGCTCCCAGCATTCCTCGATGAGGACTTCCTTGTTGCCGAGCATGTCGACGGATTCCTCGTAGGAATGCCAGAAGGCACGGAACTGGCCGGCCTTTTTGCGCTCGATCAGGAAGTCGGCGACCATTTTCGCCTCTTCCGGCGTCATGTTGGAGGGATCGCCGATCTTCTCGCCCTTGCCGAGGAGATAGAGCGCGGCGTTGGGCAGGGTGGTCAGCCAGGTGTCTTCCAGGGAGATCTTGCCGAGCATCTTCTCGTTCTCGAACACCATGCCCCAGGACAGTTCCTCGTCGGCCGGTGCGACATCGCCGACCCAGTAGCCGAAGCTGTCGGCGTTGAAGACGATCGGGGCGCCGTACTGGGCGCCGTCGACGCCCTGCAGCAGCGGGCTCGACTTGACGTCGGCCGAGACGTCGCCCCACAGCTCCATGGCCGAGGGATCGAGCACCTGGAAGTGGCCCGAGGCGCCGAGCCGGTCCTCGATGCCGCCGTCGAAGATGAAGATGTCGTAGTCGTCGCCGGCCTCGTTGGCGACGACTTCCTGGACGTAGAGGCCGGGGTCGGAATTGATCGCCACGAAGTCCATCTCAAGGCCGGTGTCCTTGGCGAACCCGTCCCAGCTTGGCAGGGCGCAGGTGGTGACGCCCAGCACCCGGACCTTGCCGGAGGCGGCAAAGGCGTTGCGGGCATAATAGGGGGCGGCGAGGGCGGCGGCGCCAAGGGTGACACCCCCCTTCAGGACGGAGCGGCGTGAGAGCCGGGAGGAGATCTTGGAAGTGGTCATGCGGATGGTTCCTCTGTTGGTGATTGGAGGCGGATTATTGTTCGTTGGCGGGAAAGAGGATCGTCTGGCTTGCGCGCCATTCGATCCGGACGGACTCGTCGGTCACGGCATGGGCGTCCCACTCGCGCATGCGTAAGGGTCCGATCGCGGTCCGGTAGGTGATGTCGAGATATTTGCCCTTGTAGATGCGGCTTTCGAGGCTCCCCTCGATCCGGTTGAGGCCGGGCTCGGGCGCGCCATCGCCGGCAATGCGCACCTTTTCGGAGCGGAACGCGCAGCAGACCCGGTCGCCGGCGGCCGGCGCGCCGGAGGCGGCCCAGATGCCGGAGAAGGTCACGCCGTCGGCAGTGACCGTGACGGTTTCGGGTCCGACCTCGGCGACCACGGCTTCGAACATGTTCTCCATGCCCATGAAGCTGGCGGCAAAGCGGCTTGCCGGCCGGTCGAACATCTCCTCCGGCGTTCCTTCCTGGACGATGCGGCCCTGGTTCATCAGCAGGATGCGGTCGCTCATGGTCAGCGCCTCCTCCTGGGAATGGGTCACGTAGATGAAGGTCATGCCGAGGCTGCGCTGGAGCTGCAGGAGCTCCACCTGCATGTCGATCCTGAGCTTTTCGTCGAGGGCGCCGAGCGGCTCGTCGAGGAGCAGGATCACCGGTTCCAGCACCAGGCTGCGGGCAAGGGCGACACGCTGCTTCTGGCCGCCGCTGAGCTTTGCGATGCTGCGGTGGGCGAAGTCGGAAAGCTGCACCTGGTCCAGCATGCGCAGGGCGCGCTCGCGCCGTTCCGCCTTCGGCACCTTGCGCACCCTTAGCCCGTATTCGACGTTCTCAAGGACGTTCAGGTGCGGGAACAGGCCGTAGTGCTGGAAGACGGTGGCGACGTTGCGGCGGTTGGCGGGCACGTCCGAGACGTCGTGGCCGTCGAGGATCAGGGCGTCGACCTTGGTCGGCAGTTCCAGCCCGGCAAGGATGCGCAGGAGCGTCGATTTGCCGGAGCCGGACGGCCCGAGCAGGGTGACGAATTCGCTGCTGTTGGCGCTGAGGCTGACGTCGTTGAGGGCGGTGAAATCGCCGAAGCTGTGGAAGAGGTGGTCGACCTCCAGGATGCGCGCCGGGCGCGGCGTGGCGGCCTCGACCGTTCGGTCTTCCGTCATCATCTGCCGCTCACTCAATCCCATCGGGCACCACTCTCATGTCCCGTTGCGGCCGGACCGCGGCCCGTCATCCGGTTTTTGTTATTTTTGATAACATCTTTCCATCTTGGCGATTTCGGCCCGGAAAGAAAGTTACGTTTCTGACAGGTGCGAGCGGGCGCGGCGATCACGGGAAGACCTCGGAGACGAACTTCACCCGCTGGTAGGCTTCCAGGCCCTCGATGCCGCTTTCCGACCCGAAGCCGGATTCGTTGACGCCGCCGAACGGGGTTTCGGGTGTCGAAATGCCCGTGTGGTTGACGCCGACAAGGCCTGCTTCAAGGGCGAGTTCGGCGCGCTGGGCAAGGCCGCCGTCGCGGGTGAAGACGAAGGAGGCAAGGCCGTAGGGCAGGGCATTCGCCCGCTCCATCACCTCGTCGAATTCGGCGAACGGGGTCAGCGAGGCGATCGGTCCGAACGGCTCTTCCGACATGATCCGGGCGTTTTCCGGAATATCGGCAAGGACGGTCGGGGCGAAATAGTTGCCGGGGCGGTGCAGCACCTCGCCGCCGGTCAGGAGCCGAGCGCCCTTGCCGGTCGCGTCCGTGACGAGATCGGTCATCGCCTCAAGGCGGCGCGGGGCGATCATCGGGCCCATCCTGGTGTCCGGCTCAAGGCCGTGGCCGATGGTGAGGGCACCGGCGGCCGCGGCCATCTTTTCCGCGAATGCCTCGTAGATGCTTTCGTGGATGAAGAACCGGGTCGGCGAGGTGCAGACCTGGCCGGCATTGCGGAACTTCGCTGCCGCAAGGGTCGCGACCGCGTGGTCGACGTCGGCATCGGCAAAGACGATGACCGGGGCGTGGCCGCCCAGTTCCATGGTGGACCGCTTCAGGGTCTCGGCCGCGCGGGCCTGCAAGAGCTTGCCGACGCGGGTCGAGCCGGTCAGCGAGATCTTCTTGATCTCGGGCGCGGCGATCAGGTGCAGCGAGATGTCGTCGGGGACGCCGAAGACGAGGTTGAGCGCGCCGTCCGGCACGCCGGCCTCCTGAAAGCAGCGGGCGAAGGCGACGGCCGTTCCCGGCGTTTCCTCGGCCGCCTTCAGGATGATCGAGCAGCCGGCGCCGAGCGCCCCGGCGATCTTGCGGATGGCGTTGGAAGCCGGAAAATTCCACGCGGCGAAGGCGGCGACCGGGCCGACCGGTTCCTTCAGCACCATCTGGCGCTGGCCGGCGGCGCGGCCGGGGACGATCCGGCCGTAGGCGCGCTTGCCTTCCTCCGCGTACCATCGCGTGGCATCGACGGAAAACAGGGTCTCACCCTTTGCCTCGGCGAAGGGCTTGCCGTTTTCCAGCGTCAGCGTCTTGGCGATGGTGTCCGCCCGTTCGGCCATCAGGTCGGCGGCGCGGCCCATGATGGTGGCGCGCTCCAGCGCCGTCTTTGCCTTCCAGGCGCGGAACCCGGCGACCGATGCCGCGATCGCGGCGTCGAGATCGGCGGCCGTCGCATGGGGCACGCGGCCGAGTTCGGCGCCGGAGCCGGGGTCGACGAGGGGCGAGGAGTCCCGCGCGTTTGCGCCGATCCACTGGCCGTCGATGAAGAGGCCGATCGTCTCGGGATAGGAAGTGTCGGGCATTGGTGTCGTCAAACCTGCTGGTGATGTCTTTCGGCAGCGGCGGGGGGATTTTCCGCTTGCGGAGTCCGCTTTCCGTATTTAACCCTATGCTGTGATCTGTGATCACGCAATAGGAAATCTCACGAGAAAGGGCGGCTCATGGCACAAGCGACCGGAACGGCGCGGGAGACGTTGGGGGAGGCGGCGGCAGGCAGCCCGCTCGAGCCGCATCTCCTGCCGGTGCTGTCGGCACGACTGTCGGCGATCGTCAGGGAAATGAACGCGACGCTGATGAAGGCGAGCCGCTCGTCGGTGATCAAGAACTCCAAGGACTTTTCCTGCGGGCTCCTGACCTTCGATCACCGGCTCTTGTCCGTTGAGGACTGCATTCCGATCCACATCGCCGCGCTGGAACAGGCGACGAGGCCGCTGACGGAGTTCTTCGACGACATCCGGCCCGGCGATGCGTTCATGAACAACTGCCCCTATACGGGCAACTCGCACCACGCCGACATGACGTTGTGCGTGCCCGTCTTCGTCGACGACGAACCGATGTTCTGGACCTTGTCGCGGGCGCACCATGCCGATATCGGCGCGCCGATCCCGACGACCTATCTCACGGAGGCTGCGACCATCTACGAGGAGGGCGTGCATCTCCCCTGCGTGCGCATCCAGGAGGGTCTTAAGGACCGCGCCGACATCATCCGCATGTGCCGCACCAAGATCCGCGTTGCGGACCTGTGGTACGGCGATTACCTGGCGCAGGTCGGCGCCTGCCGCATCGGCGAGCGGCGGCTGAAGGAACTGGCGGAGCGCTACGGCACCGATGTGATCAAGGCCTTCATCCGCGAATGGATGGACTATGGCGACCGGATGATGGCCGCGGAAATCGCCAAGCTGCCGAAGGGACGCTGGCGCTTCGAGAACCGGCACGACCCGGTGCCGGGCGTCGCCGAGGACGGCATTCCGGTCAATGTGGAGGTCGAGATCGACCCCGATGCGGGTACGATCACCGTCGATACGACGGACAATGTCGACTGCGTCCCGGGCGGGCTCAACCTTACCGAGGCGACGGCCACCGCCTCCTGCCGCATCGGCGTCTTCTACAATCTCAACCCCGACCTGCCGCACAACCAGGGCAGCGCCGACCGCATCCGCATCCGGCTGAGGGAGAACTGCGCCCTCGGCATTCCGCGCTATCCGGTCGGCACCTCGGTGGCGACCACCAATCTCACCAGCCGGCTGATCGCGGCCGTCGCCTCCTGCTTTGCCCAGATCGGCACCAATAACGGCATGGGCGAGTTCGCCTATTCCCAGGCGCTCGGCGAGGCTGTCATTTCCGGCGAGGATGCGACGCGCGGCGGTCTTCCCTTCGTCAACCAGGTCTTCATCGGCTATGGCGGCGGCGGCGCCTCGCACGGCTATGACGGCTGGCTGTCCTCGGGAGCGGCCTGCGACGGCGGCCAGATGCAGGTCGATTCGGTTGAGGTCGTCGAGGGCATGTACCCGATCGTCATCGAGGAGCGCGGCTGCGCCCGGGATTCCGGTGGGCCTGGCACCTGGGACGGTGCGCCGGGCATCGAGGGGGCGTTCCGCCCGCTCGGCGGCGCCATGACCGTCTACTGGGGCTCGGACGGCGACGTCACCCCGGCAAAGGGCGTTGCCGGCGGCGGGGCGGCGGCCACATCCGGCAACTGGCGGCGCGAGGCCGACGGCACCGTCACGACATTGCCGGCCTTCGGCGATGCGACGATCGCCGCCGACGAGGCCGTGCGGTTCCGCGCCTGCGGCGGCGGCGGCTACGGCGATCCGGCGGCCCGCGACCCGCAGCGCGTGCTGCGCTCGGTGCGGCGTGGCTGGGTCAGCCCGGAGCGGGCCCGCGACATCCACCGGGTCGCCGTTTCCTGGAACCCGGAAGCGCTCGACTGGGACCTTGATGACACCACCACCGCGCAACTGCGCGGCGCGCTCTGAGGGCAGGCATGACTTACGAACTCTGTATCGATATCGGCGGCACCTTCACGGACTGCCTCGTGGAGGCGCCCGACGGCGGGCGCCACATCTTCAAGGTCCCGACGACGCCGGGGGTCTTCCAGAACGGCTTCATGAACGCCATCGAGACATCGGCCGAGGGCTTCGGCATGACGCTGGCGGACTTCCTCCAAAAGGTCGACCGCATCGTCCATGGCTCGACCGTCTCCACCAATGCCCTCGTGGAGCGCAAGGTGGCGCGCACCGGCTATCTGTGCAATGCCGGCCATCTCGATGTGCTGACCATCCGCGAGGCGCTGCCGAAGCCCGTCTTCGACTGGCGCCTCGACTATCCGGACCCCTACGTCTCCCGCGGGCGCACCTTCGGCATCACCGGCCGCATGGATGCCGCCGGCAACGAACTGGAGCCGCTTGACGAGGCCTCGGTCGTGGCGGCCGTGGACGCGCTCCGGGCGGGCGGCGCCGAGGCCATCGGCGTTGCCTATCTGTGGTCGATCTCCAATCCTGCGCACGAGATCAGGACGCGGGAGATCATTGCCGATATGTGGCCGGAGGTGCCGGTGACGCTCAGCCACGAGCTCAATCCGATCGGCCGGGAGTACCGGCGCACTATCGCCACCGTCATCGATGCCTCGCTGCAGCCCATCGTCAGCTCCTATGTGCGCGCGCTGACCGGCGCGCTCGACGCGGCCGGCTACGACAAGGATCTTCTGCTCGCCAACTGCATGGGCGGCATGATGCCCCCGGAGGAACTGATCCGGCGGCCGATCTATAGCGTCATGTCGGGGCCGACCCTGGCGCCGATGGCGGCCCAGCAGCTTCTCCCGGGCCGCAACCTGATCGTCGCGGACATGGGCGGGACCACCTTCGACGTCTCCGCCTTGCGGGACGGCGCGCCGGTCGTCTCGCCGGAGGCCTGGATCGGCCCGGACATGCTCGGCATGGCCAAGATCGACGTGCGCTCGGTCGGTGCCGGCGGCGGCTCCATCGCCTGGGTCGATGCCGGCGGCATGCTGCGCGTCGGCCCGCACAGCGCGGCCGCGGTGCCGGGTCCGGCCTGCTACGGTCGCGGCGGCACCCAGCCGACGATCACCGATGCCAATCTGGTGCTCGGCTATCTCGACCCGGACCATTTCCTCGGCGGCTCGATGCCGCTCGATCGCGCTGCGGCGGAAAGCGTGCTCTCGCCGCTTGCGGAGACGCTCGGCCTTTCCATCGAGGCCCTTTCCCATGCCATCTTCACCACCTCCAACAACACCATGGTCGGCCTGATCACCGACATGACGGTGAAGGAGGGCATCGATCCGCGCGACAGCTCGATTGTCGTCGGCGGCGGCGCGACGGCGCTGCACATCGCCGAGATCGCACGCGAGATGGGGATCACGGAAATCCTCATTCCGCGCTTTGCCGCGGGCCTGTCGGCCTTCGGCGGCCTGATCTCGGACATGCGCCGGGAGGAGGTGGCGAGCCAGCTCCATGCCTCCGATGCGTTCGACGTCGACCGGGTCAACGGCGTCCTCGACGATCTTTACGCTGCGGGCAAGGCGTTCCTCGACCGCGCCGGCGTGCCTGAGGAGCGCCAGCGCTTCGACTATGTCTTCCTGGCGCGCTACCGCTACCAGAGCTGGGAGATCGAGGTCCCGTTCATGCCGACGGATGGGCACATCACCGAGGCGGATGTCGAGGCCCTCGTCGCTGCGTTCCACGACATGCACGAGCGGGTCTATTCGGTCCGCATGGACGGCGACGTGGTGGAGTTCACGACCTGGAAGGTGCGCGCCACCGGCGTGCGCCCCGGCCGCATCGCGCCGGCCGGCATGCCGGCGGCGACATCGAGGTCCGCGACGCCGAAGCTTTCCCGCCGCGTCTACATGCACGAGCGGTCCGGCATGGTCGAGTGTCCGGTCTATTTCGGCGAAGAACTGCGGCCGGGCGATACCCTCGACGGGCCGGCGATCATCGAAGAGCCGACGACGACGATCCTGGTGCCGCAAGACGCCCGGGTGACGCTCGACAGCGAGGACAATTACCAGATGCTGCTCGGAGACGTCGCCTGAGCGTCCCGAGCGGCGGGCATGACCGGCGGCCGGCGCGGCGCCGGTCGCGTGACCGGCGTCAGTCCATATAGGAGCCGCCGTTCACGCTCAGCGTCTCTCCGACGATGTAGCTGGCGGCGTCCGACACGAGGAAGAGGGCGGCGCTGGAGATTTCTGCTGCCTCGCCGAGCCGGCCGATGGCGATGCGGCCGAGCGTGTTCGCCTTCAGCTCCGGCGACATCTCGTCGGTCAGCTCGGTGCGGACGAGGCCCGGCGCCAGGGCGTTGACGTTGACGCCCTTGGCGGCGACGTCGGCCGCCAGCGATTTCGTCAGTCCGATGATGCCGGCCTTGGCCGCCGTGTAGTGGGCGTTGCCGAGGAAGTCGCCGCGCTTGCCGGCGACGGAGCTGATGTTGAGCACCTTGCCGTAGCCGCGCGCGATCATCCCCGGCAGCGCGGCGCGGCAGCAGTTGAAGGTTCCGGTCAGGTGGATGTCGATGAGCCGGCGCCATTTCGCATCCGTGATCTCGGGCCAGGACACGAAATCGCCGATCCCGGCATTGTTGATGAGGATGTCGAGGGGACCCGCCGATGCGGCCTCGATCTCCTGAAGCATGCGCGCCACGGCCGCGCTGTCGCTGACGTCGGCGATCACCGGCAGGGCCTTGCCGCCGGCCGCGACGATCTCGTCGGCGGTTTGCCGGGCGGCATCGGCCGCAACGTCGTTGACGGCGACGGTCGCGCCATCCGCCGCAAGGTCGAGGGCCATGCGCCGGCCAAGGCCGTGGGCCGCACCGGTCACCAAAGCAATCCTGCCTGAAAAACGCATAGACCCTGTCTCCCTGCTGCCGGGCGCCGCTGCCGTAGCGATGTCCCGCCGATCGATTGTTCCGAATAATGGAACGATGTTCTGGTTACAGAGGATCGGGATCGCCTTCAAGCGTTCATCTCGGCTTTTTGGCGCATTGCGCCCTATCGCCGCAAATCCGGGCGCCTTGGTTGTTGGCCGGCACGGACGCATCGCAAGCTTTGGCGCGAACCGCCGCGGTCGGCCAAACGCGCTTGGCATTGGCGAAGGAGCGTGTATTTTCAGAACGTCGTTTCAAATGGAATTGCCAAATGTCGTCTTCCAGCCTCGATCGCTGTTTCACCATCCTTGAAATCCTCGCCGACCACCGTCTCGGCCTGTCCCTCGGTGATACCGCGAGCCGGGCGCAGATCCCCAAGAGCGCCGCGCACCGGCTGCTCAATTCCCTGTGCAGCACCGGCTACGTGGTCCAGTTGCCTTCCCGCGACTATCGCCTGACGCTGAAGATGCCCGTTCTCGGGTTCCGGTTCCTGTCCAATACCGGGATCCTGGACGAGTGCCAGCATGTGCTCGACCGGCTGGCCGGCGAGATCGGCGACCTCGTCCGGCTGTCGATGGTCAACGACGACACGCTGGTCTGGGTGGCCAAGGCGCAAGGGGCAAAGAGCAGCCTCGTCATCGATCCGGTGATGGGCCACGAGGTGGCCCTGCATGCGACGGCGACGGGCAAGGTCTGGCTCGCCTCGCTGTCGACCGAGCAGGCGCTGCGCTACGTGCTTCGGGACGGGTTCGGCACGCCGCAACAGCACGGGCCCAACGTCATCCAGACGATCGAGGACCTGCAGGCCGAGCTGGCAAAGACCAAGGAGCGCGGCTACGGCCTGGCGCTGGAAGAGGCGGATCCGGGGATTGTCGCGATTGCGGTCGGCATCCCGAGCGCCAAATCGGCCGACACCATCGTCGCCACGGTCTCGATCGCCGGGCCGACGTCGCGCCTCTCCGAAGAGGTTCTGGTGGGGCACCTGCCGAAGCTGCGCGCCGCGGCCGATCAGCTTCGCGGGATCGACGTGCTGATGGAGTTCGCCGACGCCGCGTTCTGAGGGTGCGGCGCGCTTCGGACGTCACCGCGCGGCGTCGACGAAATGCCGGGCGATCAGGTGGATCTGGTTGGCGATCATGTGTTCGCCGGAGTGGATCGCCGCGCCGCGCTTCTCCGCCTCGCGCAACAGCCGTGTCTTGGCCGGCTCGGCGATGACGTCGGCGACCAGCATGGTGGCGTTGATGCGGTCGACGGCGACGGGCAGGGGATCGTCGGCGCGCATGCCGAGCGAGGTTGCGTTGACGATGAGGTCGTGGTCGCAGGGCACCGGATCGCCGGCAAGGACCCGCCCTGTGCCGAGGACGCGATTGACATGGTCGGCGAGCGCCTCGGCCTTCGGCCGGGTGCGGTTGCAGATCGTGACGGTGACGACGCCGGCCTCAAGCAGGGCGAAGGCGATGGCCTTTGCCGCGCCGCCGGCGCCGAGCAGGAGGCAGTTGCGGCCTCTGGGATCGTGGTGCTGGCTGAGGAGGCCGTCGACGAAGCCGCGGCCGTCGAACTGGTAGCCGCAGAAGCTGCCGTCGGCCTCGCGGCGCACCACATTGACGGCGCCGACCCGTTCGGCCTCCGGATCGAGGCTGTCGCAGAGCGCGATGGCGTCTTCCTTGTGCGGCAGGGTCAGGGTGAGGCCGATGACGTTGCCGACCGCCCGCAATCCGGTCCAGACGGCGCGGAGATCCTGGCGGGCGACGCGCAGGGGCGCGCAGACGATGTTCGCTCCGAGCTCGCGAAACAGCGGGTTGATTGCCTGGGGCGTGCGGACCTGGGCGATCGGATCGCCGAGCATGCCGATGATCTTCGTGCTGCCGTCGATGGCATCCGGCGTTTCGGCGGTCTGGCGGGCGCGCGCGGCGGAGGTTTCAACAGTCATTCGGGCTTGCCCCAGGACAGGCGGTTGCGTTCCAGCCAGACGAGGCTTCCGTCTTCGACACCGACGACCAGGCCGAGCTCGCCGGTTCCGGTCCAGTCGACGGCCTCGGGCGAGCAGGCGTGCATGCCCATGGCGATGGTTTTTCCGTCGAAGGCGAAGACTTGCGGTTCGGCGAACACCGGGCGCGCGTTGCTGCCGGTGTTTTCAAGGAGGAAGATGCCGGCCTGGCCGGTGGTGCCGCGCGGCGGGCTTTCCGGGCCTGGCGGGACGGAGGCGCGGGCATGGGTGCCGACGATCAGGTGATAAGTCCCGGTGCCGAACCAGTCGCAGAGGCACAGCTTCACGCGGCCGCGTCCGCCGCCGACATCGTTGGTGAACCGCACGACATCGCCGCTTTCGAAAGAGAGCAGCCGCTTGTTGACGAGGACCGTGTCGCTCTCGCGCTCGAAGTCGCAAAGGCACCCGTCGTCGTCGAGCGCGACGTAATGGAGGCGGCCGTCTCCCAGCCAGTCGACGACGGCGGGGCGCACGCGCCAGACGGTCTTCAGGGGTTTGCCGGCATAGGTGAGGAGCTGTTCTTTCGCGAAGGCGGGCGGGTAGGTGCCGCCCTCGTTGCGGAAGAACACGTGGCGCCCGTGGATGTCGCTCATCAGGATGTCGGGCAGGCCGTCGCCGTTCCAGTCGGCAACGGTCGGGCAGGTGTAGCCGAACATCTTTTCCGAGGGGCCCTGGATCGAGCCGGTGAGGCCGGCCCGGACGCGGATCTCCGCACCTGCGGCGGTCAGCTTGACCTCGCGGCCAAGTTCCGGTGCGTGCCGGGGGCCGAGGTTGGGATAGAACAGCAATTCGCCGGTGGAGTTGCCGACGATGAGATCGGCAAGGCCGTTGCCGTTGAAGTCGTGGGCGGCGGGCGCCGGCAGGACGCTGGCATGGACGACCGGCTCGGTCGTCTCGATGCGGCCCTCGTTGACGAAGACGGGTGCGCCGTCGGCATTGGTCCCCGTGTTGCGGATGAAGGAGACATAGCCGTCCTCGGCGCCGACGAGGATGTCCGGCCGGCCGTCGCCGTCCCAGTCGACGACGCAGGGGATGTTGATGCAGTGGTCGAGGGCGAGCGGCGTGCTTTCGGGGGTCTCTATGAGGGCCGGCATGGCGACCGAGCGGTCGGTGCAGCCGGCGCCAAGATGCAGGATGTTCCAGAACTCGCCGCAGATGAGGTCGAGGCGGGCGGGATCTGAGAAGCGGCCGAAGGCGGGCGCGAGCTGGCCGTAGACCTCCAGCGGGCCGTCGCCGGCGGTGATCGGCACGCCTTTTTCCAGCTTTGGCTCGGTCAGGGTGCCGGTGTTGCGGAAGCGGTAGAGATAGGCGCGCAGGGGCCCGCCGAGCCAGCGGTCCGCCGCATCGTAGCCGCGATAGCCGTGGTCGTTCCATTCCAGCCCGTTCGGCCAGTAGTCGTCCCAGAAATCGGTGCCGACGACGAGTTCCGGCGCACCGTCGCCGTCAAGGTCGACGAAGCGCGCGACGTGGTAGAACTCGTTGCCCTTGACCCAGTCGGCATCGAGGTCCAGGCGCACCGGCTCACCGAAGCGCGGGTCCTGGCGGGTGCCGATATTGGGGTAGAGGTAGATGGCCTTGCGCATGCGCGAGGCGGAGACGAGATGGAAGACGTCGCCGTCCCGGACCGCGGTCACATAGCCGCGCACGCCCTCGACCAGACGCTCCGGACCGAGGACCGGGGTGCCGTCGGGATTGGTGCCGATCTCTTCGCGCAGATAGACCTGGCCGTCATAGCAGGCGTCCCAGCTCGACAGGATGAGGTCGCGGCCGCCGTCGCCATCCCAGTCGACCACGTCGACGCAGGTTATGATGCGCCCCGAGACATATCCTTTGGTGACCGACGGCGCGTAGCCGATGCGCTGGCCGAAATATGCCGGGCCGTTCCAGACGACCGCATCGTCTTCCCATCTCTTGACGTTCATCGCGCCGCTCAGTTATTACGAACAATGTTCCATATAGAACATCATTTCGAAATTCGGAACAAGATGCACGGCCAAGAAATCCATGGCGGCGACGGATTGCCCGCCGGGGCGGCCGGGAAAGGGACGTTATGGACAGGGTGAGGGCCATCGACGGCATCGTTCCCGTCATGCTGACGCCGTTCGACGACGGCGGAAAGGTCGATTTTCAGAGCCTTGAGCGGCTCGTTGCGTGGTACATCGCGAACGGCGCCGACACGCTGTTTGCCGTCTGCCAGTCGAGCGAGATGCAGTTCCTGGGCCTTGAGGAGCGGGTGGCGATCGCCCGCTTCGTGGTGGACCGGGCAGGGGGGCGGGTGCCGGTGATCGCCTCCGGCCACGTGGCGAGCGCTCCCGAGGACCAGATCCGAGAACTCTCGGCCATGGCGGACTGCGGCATCGACGGGCTCGTCCTCGTCACCAACCGGCTCGATACCGAGAATCAGGGCTTTGAAGCGTTTCGCGGCAGTCTTCAGGCGCTTTTGTCGCAGCTTCCGGCCGACCTGCCGCTCGGGCTCTATGAATGCCCGGCCCCGTTCCGGCGGCTCTTGAGCGACGACGAGTTGAGGCTCTGCCTTGATACCGGCCGGTTCCGGGTGCTGAAGGACGTCTCCTGCGACCTCGATACCGTCACGCGCCGGATCGGGCTTGTGAAGGGCAGCGGGTTTTCGATCGTCAACGCCAACGCTGCTATCGCGTTCGATGCCATGCAGGCCGGATCGAAGGGGTTTGCGGGCGTCTTCACCAATTTCCATCCGGACCTTTACGCCTGGCTCTATCGGCACGGGGCGTCCGGCGATCCGCTGTCCGAAGACCTGGCGACCTTCCTGGTGCTTGCCGCGACGGCCGAGCCGATGGGCTATCCGGTCCTTGCCAAGCTCCACCACCAGCGGCTCGGCACGGTCCGTTCGCTGGCAAGCCGCGTCGTCACCTACGATATCGTCGAGCGGCACTGGGCGATCGAAGCGATCCTCGATCACATCGAGGCCGGCGCGGAGCGGTTTCGCGGGCTGATCGCCGAACGGGCGAATGGGGCCCCGTCATGAGCGTCATCGTCCTTGGCAGCGTCAACATGGATGTCGTCCTTTCCGTCAACACCCTGCCGCAGGCGGGGGAGACGATCGCGGCGAGCGCCCAGAACCTTTATCCCGGCGGCAAGGGCGCCAACCAGGCGATTGCCAGCGCGCGCTGCGGCGCGCCGACGGCGTTTTTCGGCGCGGTGGGCGACGACGACTACGGCGCGGTCCTTGCAAAAAACCTGCAGGACAACGGCATCGACACGGCCGGGCTGAAGGTGCTGGCCGGCAGGCGAACGGGGCAGGCCTCGATCTACGTCTCCGCCGCCGGGGAAAACTCCATCGTCATCCTCGCCGGCGCGAACCACGACTTTGTCTTCGACGAAGACGGCGGCCCGGTGCCGGTCCCGTCCGCGCCCGCCGTCCGGCTCGCCCAGTTCGAAATGCCGCTTGCCGCCATCAAGGCCTTCTTCGATGCGCCGGGGGCGGCGTCCGGCACGCGCATCCTCAATCCGGCGCCGGCACTGCCGGACGGGCGCTTCCTGTTCGACCTTTCCGACATCCTCATCGTCAACCAGACCGAGCTTGCGACCTATGCCGGCCGTCCCGACGCCGCGTCGTCACCGGAGGCCAGCATTGCTCTCGCGCGCGGCCTGTTGTCCCGCGACGACCAGTGGGTCGTCGTCACGCTCGGGGCGGACGGGCTTGTCGCCGTCGGCGCCGGGCAAGAGATCTTCGTTGCCGGGCTCGATACCGAGGTGGTCGACACGACCGGAGCCGGCGACTGCTTTTGCGGCGCGCTTGCCGCACGGCTTTCTGCCAGCGAGCCCCTCCGCGACGCCCTGGCGTTCGCCAATGCCGCCGCCGCGCTGGCGGTTTCGCGCCGCGGCGCCGGGCCCTCGATGCCGACCTTTGAGGAGGTCGTCGCGCGGCAGGCTCGTTAGGGGCCGCGCCCGGCCGTCCTGCGGTTCGGGAGAGTGGCCTCGCCGCAAGCCCCGGTCACTCGCCTGCAGGGCGTGTGGCCTAGCGCGCCCTGCGCAGGTCTCCGCAACCAGCGCCTTTGCCGAAGCGGCCGCGCCGCACGCCGGCGTTCGCCCCTGCTGCGGTGTGTTGTCCCGGTCGACGGATTCGCGTCGCCGAGCTTGACTCAAAAGCGGACCAGCATTTAAATAGAAACGCCGTTCCGGAAATCGGAACGCTTGATAGCAGACGAACGAACGCAAAAAACGGGAGATGCCTGAAATGATCCAGATTCGGAGGAGACGATTCACCGCGACCCTGGGGGCGCTGATTGCGAGCGCGGCGCTCGTCGGTGCCGTTTCGGCGTCGAGCCCGGCAAAAGCGGCCGACGCGGTCACGCTGAAATTCTCCGCTGTCTTTCCCGCCGGCGGCCAGCAGGGCGACGGCGCCGTCCAGCTCGGCAAATATCTGGAAGAGTATTCCGACGGAAAGATCGCGTTTCAGTTCTTCCCGAGCTCGCAGCTCGGCAACAAGATCCAGAGCCTTGAGGGCCTGCGCAACGGCTCCATCGAGATGACCGAGGCCGCGGCCACCGATCTCGGCAATTTCAGCGAGCTGTGGTCGATCTTCGCGCTGCCGTTCCTGTTCAATGACGGCGCCGACGCCATCCGCGTCGTGTCCGATCCGCGCGTCGCCAAGATCCTCAACGAGGACGCCGAGGCGAACGGCTTCAAGATCATCGCCTGGTGGAACATGGGCGAGCGCAGCATCATCAACTCCAAGCGCCCGGTGAATTCGCCGGAAGACCTCAGCGGCATCAAGATCCGCGTCATGCAGAGCCCGATGCTCGCCAAGGCGATTACCGCCATGGGCGCCACCGGCGTGCCGATGGCCTGGGGCGAAGTCTATACGGCGGTCCAGCAGGGCGTCATCGACGGCCTGGAGAACTCGCCGCCGGTGATCGCCGTCAACAAGTTCTACGAGGTTGCCGACTACTACTCGCTGACGCAGCAGTTCATCATCCCCGACCCGCAGATGATCAGCACCAAGGTGTTCGACAGCCTGTCGCCGGAACTGCAGGACGCGGTGATGAAGGCCGGCGAGGCCTCCCAGAAGGACTTCAACGCCAAGTGGGAAAAGGCCGTCGCCAGCGACATCCAGCTCCTCAAGGACAAGGGCGTGCAGGTCAACGAAGTCGACAAGGCCGCGTTCCGCAAGGCCGTGCAGCCGCTGGTCGACGAATACCTCGCCTCGGCCGACGCAAAGACCAAGGCGCTCTACGACACGATCGTCACCGTCCGCGACGGTGGCTAAAGGAGAGGCTAGACCGCGAAAATAAGCCTCCAGCAAGCCGCCCCCCGGCAGGATCGCGCCAATCCCAAGTGGCAGGTTCGGCCGGGGGGATGCCTCCGAGCCCTCGGTATTCGCGTGTCCGCCAGGCGCCGGGGCTTGATCCGCGGCTCCCCACGAAAAGCAGGCGGCAGCGCCGAATGGACCTGCAAGCGGCAACCGTGACTGGCTATAAGAGAGCACATGCGCCCCGACCGGATCATCGAGCTGTTTGAGGAAATCGTCAGCGTCCTGACGCTGGGCGTCATCGTCGTCCTCGTGCTCGTTCAGGTTTTCTTCCGCTACGTGCTGTCGAGCGGGCTCCTGTGGGTCGACGAACTGGTCATCAACCTGATGGTCCTGCTGGTCCTCGTCGGCGCTGCGCTGGCGACGCGCAACGGCGCCCATATCGACCTGAGGCTGATCGTCAACGGCCTGCAGCCCTGGCTGCGCCTCGTCCTCAAGGTCCTCGGCACCCTCGTCACCATCGTCTTCCTCCTCGTCCTGATCTGGGCCTCGGCCGGCTACGCCTACGACTCGCGCAACCTCGCGACGACGATGATCGGCATTCCCCTGTGGCTCGCCTACGGCACGATCCCGCTCGGCGGCGTGCTGATCCTCTACGAGTTCCTCAAGCTGACCGTGCGCTCGGTGCGCGACGGCACCTTCAATTCCGACGAGGTTGCGCCATGATCACCGGTGTCTCGCTGATCGCGCTCCTCTTCGCCCTCATCCTGATCGGGGTGCCGGTCTATGTGTCGCTCGGCTTTGCCGGCGCGGTCGGCCTCCTCGTCATCAGCATGGGCCAGACCTTCGGCGACCCGTTCATCGCCATCCCGCAATCGCTCTATTCCGGCATCGGCTTCTTTCCGCTGCTCGCCATTCCGCTCTTCATCCTCGCCGGCGAGATCATGAACCGGTCCGGCATCACCGACCGGCTGGTCAAGTTCTCGGTGATGCTGATCGGCCGCTGGCCGGCCAGCCTCGCCAATGCCAACATCCTTGCCAGCATGTTCTTCGGCGGCATCACCGGGTCGGCGCAGGCCGACACCTCCGCGGTCGGCGGCGTGCTCATCCCGGCGATGGAAAAGGAAGGCTACAGCAAGGAGATCGCCGTCGCCGTGACGGCCAGTTCCTCCACGGTCGGGCCGATCATCCCGCCGAGCATTATGATGGTGATCTACGGCGTCTCCGTCGGTACCTCGATCGGCGCGCTGTTCATCGCCGGCGTCGTGCCGGGCATCCTGATCGGCCTGTCGCTGATCGCGACGGTCCTCGTCCTCGACCGCAAACACAAATTCCCGCGCCGCACGGGCTCGATCCCGATGCGCGAGAAGCTGACCATCACTAAGGACGCCATGTGGCCGCTGGTGATGCCGGGGATCATCGTCGGCGGCATCCTCGGCGGCGTCGTCACGCCCACGGAGGCGGGCGCGCTCGCCGTGCTCTATGCGCTGATCTTCGGCTACGGCATCCAGAGGTCGCTGACGGTCTCCGACCTGCCGGCGATGCTGCGGCGGACGGCGATCCTGACCGCCGCGGTGATGCTGATCATCAGCTGCGCCAAGATCCTGAGCTATGCCCTGACGGTGTTCCAGATGCCGCTGCTGATCGGCGCCTTCTTCCAGTCGATCTCAGAGTCGCCGATCGTCTTCCTGTTGCTCGTCAACATCCTGCTCCTGGTCATCGGCACCTTCATGGACGGCGGCGCGAGCCTCATCATCCTGTCGCCGATCCTGGCGCCGATCGCCGTTTCCTACGGCATCGACCCGGTCCATTTCGGCGTCATCATGGTGCTCAACCTGATCATCGGCCAGGGCACGCCGCCGCTCGGGCTGTGCCTGTTCATCGCCTCGGCGATCGCGAAACTGCCGGTGGAGCGCGGCGCAAAGGCCATCCTGCCGTTCATCGGCGCGGAAGTCGCCGTGCTCTTCGTCGTCACCTACTGGCCGTGGCTCGCGCTCGCCCTGCCGCGGTATTTCGGCTTCGTCGTCTAGAGCATTTTGAGCGATGCCGAAATCGCCTGAAATGCGCCAGTCGAACCGACTGCCGAGCGGCGCGACGGGAAAGGAAACCGGTAGCCCCATGCTTGATCTCGACCGCATTGCCATCAACCAGGCGACCACCAAGACCCGGTGGGGATTTCGCGCATCCGTCGAGGGATATGCCCGGCACGGCGTGCGCCAGGTCGGCCTCTGGCTCGACAAGCTGGACGAGTGCGGGCTTGCCGAGGGCAAGAAGATCCTCGATGCCAACGGCATGAGGGTTACCGGCGTCAACCGCGCCGGCCCGTTCGTGCTCGATGGGTCGGTGCCGCTGTCGGCGGCCGTCGATGCGGCGAGGACCGCCATCGACGTGACGGCCGAACTGGGCGCGGACTGCCTGATGGTGTTCCCGGGCGGCATGCCGAAGGGCTCGCGCGATCTCGCCGGCGCAAGGGGGCGGTTCGTCTCCGTCGCCGCGGCCCTTGTCGACCATGCCCGCGGCACCGGCGTCACCCTCGGACTGGAGCCGTTGCACCCGATGCTCGCCGCCGACCGGTCGGTCCTCAACACCATGACCGAGGCCAACGATCTGTGCGATGCGCTCGGGCCGGGTGTCGGCATCGTGGTCGACGTCTATCACCTGTGGTGGGACGTGCGGCTGAAGGCCGAGATCGCCCGCGCCGGGGCGGACCGGCTCGTCGGGTTCCACGTCAGCGACTGGCTCGTTCCGACAAGGGACCTGGTCTTCGACCGCGGGATGATGGGCGACGGCGTCATCGACAACGCGCAGATCCGCGGCTGGATGGAAGATGCCGGCTATGCCGGTGCAGTCGAGGTGGAGATCTTTTCGCAAGCCGACTGGTGGGAGAGGGACCCGGACGAGGTCGTCCGCACCTCGATCGAGCGCTGCCAGAAATACGTGTGAGGCCAACAGCGATGCGTATCGCCCTTCTTGAAGTCAGCCACTGGCATTTTCCGCTCTACCAGCAGGCGCTGCATCGCCCTGACGTGGAGATCGTTGCGGTTTCCGACAGGGACGCCGGCTGCCGCGAGGCGGTCGCGGCCGATTTCGGCGCGCCGGCCTTTGCCGACTGGCGCGACGCGCTGCGGCTGGAGGGCATCGATTTCGCCTTCGCCTTCGGGCGCCACCGGGAGATGCCGGCGATCGCCGAAGCGCTGATCAGCCGCGGCATCCCGTTCGCCATGGAAAAGCCCTGCGGCACCAAGGCGGAGGACGTCGCCAGGCTGCGGGCGCTGGCCGAAGCGCGCGGCCTCTACGTCGCCGTGCCGCTCATCCTGCGGGTGAGCCCTCTTTTGGAAACCCTGCGACGGGCCGAAGCCGGTGACGCTGTGCGCTACACCCATCTCGCCTTTCGCTTCATTGCGGGCCCGCCCGCCCGGTACCTCCAAAACTCGCCCTGGATGCTCGATCCGGCCGTCTCCGGCGGCGGCTCGACGATCAATCTCGCCGTCCATTTCATCGACCTGGTTCGCGAGCTCACCGGCAGCGATGCGAAGGCGGTGTTCGGCCTGATGAACAATTTCTCCTACGGCACGGATGTGGAGGACTATTCGCAGTTCTCCATGCGGATGGCGGACGGCACGCCGGCCCTCATCGAGACCGGCTACGCCTTTCCGATGACGGCGACGGAAAAGCGCGAGTTCTCGATCACGATCGGAACGACTCACGGTTATTTCCGCACGACCGACGCCGGCCTCACGGAGTATTCCCGCGCGACGGGGGAGTGCGTCACCCATCCGATCGAGCTCGACACGGACGGGCTCTATGCGGACTTCGTCGGCCGCGCCCTCGACGACTGGCGCACTGGGGCCGCGCCGATCGCCGGCCTTGCCGACGTTGAGGCCGTCATGCGGGTCGTCGATGCCGCCTATGCGTCGAATGCCGAAGGGCGAAGCCTCGATCTGGCATGAGCCTTTCTTGGGAGCGCCGATCTCGCGGCAGCGGGCGTCTGGCTTCGATCAGCGCAAGCGATAGCCCTTGTCGGCATAGTGCTTCAGGAACCGCTGGTATCGTGCCTCGTGCAGCTCCATGTGCTGCTGCCGGGGATACCGGATCTCGACATCGCGCAGCATCCGCGCGGTGACCCGGGAGACCGCATCGCTTTCCTCGAACTGGCAAAGGGCCGCGATCGCGGCGCCGAGGAGCACGGGTTCCTCCGCCTCGGACAGGACCACGTCGCAGCCCGTGGCATCGGCATAGAGATCGACGAGAAGCGCCGATTTCCGGTGGCCGCCGCTGAGGTGGATGGTGTCGATCGCGTAGCCGTGGCGGTTCATCTGCTCGATGATCAGCCTTGTGCCGTAGGCGATGCCGGCCGCCGCCGCCCAGTAGACCTTGGCGAAGGTCTCTGCCGGGTTCTCGATGGTCAGGCCGTCGATGCTGCCGCGCAGCTCGGCATCGGCGAAGGGGGCGCGGTTGCCGATGACATCGGGAATGACCTCGACGGGGCCGGCGAAGTCGGGCAGGGCGTCCGCGCGCGCCTTGAGGGCGTCCGACAGCGTATCGAGGGAGCCGGTCTTCACATCGTCCGGTGCCATCAGGGCGACGAGATGGTCGAGCAGTGCGCCGGTGGCGCTCTGTCCGCCTTCCGTGCACCACATGCCGTCGACCACCGCGCCGCCATAGGGGCCCCAGACGCTGGGAACCTCGCGGCGCGTGCGGCTGAGGCCGATATGGCAGTTCGAGGTGCCGGCTATCAGCGCCATGCGGCTCTCGATGCGGTCGTCGACGAACAGGCCGATGGTGCCGAGCGCGCCGGCATGGGCGTCGATCAGGCCGGCGGCGACCCTGCAGTTCGTGGTCAGGCCGAGGTCGCTTGCCGCCTCTGCCGAAAGGGGGCCGAGCGGGCTGCCGACGGGAACGGCTTGGTCCGGCAGGCGGACTTTCGCCGTGAGGTCGGCAAGGCCCATATCGGCGAGGAACTTTCTGTTCCAGGCACCGGCATCCGGGTCATAGGTCCATTTGCAGCCGAGGGTGCACACGGACCGGTCCAGCGAGCCGCTCGACCGGTAGGTCAGGTAGTCGGCGAGATCGCCGGCAAAGCCCAGTTGCGCCCACAGTCCGGGCCGGTGGCGCTTCAGCCACATCAGCTTGGGGATTTCCATTTCCGGCGACATGGTGCCGCCGACATTGTCGAGCACCGGGCTGCCGGAGCGGGTGATCTCCTCGGCCTCGGCAATCGCCCGGTGGTCCATCCAGACGATGATGTTCCAGCCTTGCGGACCTTCGGAAAGCGTCAGCGGCGCGCCGTTTGTGTCCAGCAGCACCAGCGAGCAGGTCGCGCTGTAGGAGATGCCTGCGACCTGTTCGGGCGCGATACCGGCCGTCGCCACGCAGTCGCGCACCGCCTCGCAGACGGCCTGCCAGATGGCGCCGGAGCTCTGCTCGGCCCATTCGGCTTTCGGGTGGTGGATTGGGATCGGCCGGCTCGCCGTTCCATGCATCCGGCCCGTTTCGTCGAACAGTCCGGCGCGCGCGCTGCCGGTTCCGACATCGACGCCGACGACATATCGCATGGTGGCCGCTCCTTATGTGTTCTGCCTGATTATTTGTTCTGTCTGAGGAATGGCGCGCGGATCGCCATGACGAGGATGAGGAAGGCGCCCCAGGCGGCGGTGGAAAGGTGCTGGCTCGCGCCCATCAGGTTCATGCCGGAGGCGATCACCTGCAGGCTCATCAGCGCCACCGCCAGCGGCAACACCTTGCCGAAACCGCCGAACGGATTGGCGCCGGCCAGGAAGCAGGCGAGGATCGTGATCAGCAGATAGGAATCGCCGTGGCCGACGCGCACCGAGTTGAACCGGGCCAGCATTAGGACACCTGCAAGCCCGGTCAGCAGGCCCGAGACCGAATAGACCAGGACGAGGGTCTTCCTGACGTCGATCCCCGAATATTCGGCGGCAGCCGGGGTCGATCCCACCATGTAGATCGCAAAGCCCTCCTTGGTTCGTCCCATCAGATAGGCGGTCGCGGCGACGGCAGCCAGGAAAACGATCATCGGGACCGGGACGCCCAAAACCGTTCCGTAGCCGATGGTGGCGAAGACATCCGGCATACCGGAGATGTCGCCGCCGCGGGTAGCCCATTCGCCGAGGCCGCGCAACAGGATCATCATGCCGAGGGAGACGAGGATCGGATGGGCGCCCACATAGGCGACGATGATGCCGATCGCAAAGCCGATGGCAAGGCCGCTGCCGAGCCCGATGGCCAGCGCCACCGGCAGGCTGACCCAGCCGGCATTGACGAGGAACGCCTTGACGAAAAAGGCGGCGAGGAGGCCGGAGATGTTCGCGGAATAGGTGACGGAGAGGTTGAGGCCGCCGGAAATGATCGGCACGAACATGGCGAGCGCCAGAAGGCCGAGTTCCGGGAGCTGGAAGGCCATGGAGCTGAACACCGGACCGGCATAAAAGCCCGGTGCGATTGCCCCGAAGACGAGGATGCTGGCGGCTAGCACGGCGACCATGGCGATGAGTTCGCCGGCCTCGCCGAGGCGGCGGAATTGCTGCAGCAACGTCCTCATGTCGCGCGCGCCTTCCTGTTCGACAGGCCGATCAACGGTGCCACCTTGTCGAAATTGGTGAAGGTCACCGCGATCAGGATGATGGCGCCGACAATCGCCTTGAAGGCATAGGGCGTGACGCCGAGGAGATTGAGCCCGTTCTGAACGACGGCCAGCAGCAGGACGCCGAGCACGGCGCCCGGCACGGAGCCGCGGCCGCCGCCGAGCACGGCCCCGCCGAGGACGACGGCTGCCAGCACGTCGAGTTCGCGGCCATAGAGCGCGTTGGGGACGACCTCGCGCACCATATGCGCCTGCATGAGCCCGGCGATGCCGGCGCAAAGCCCGAGCCAGCCATAGGCGAAGCCCTGCATAACGGCGATCCGCACGCCCGAGCGGCGGGCCGCTTCCGGATCGGAGCCGAAGCCGTAGACGAGGCGGCCGAAGCCGGTCTTTGCGAGGATGAACCAGGTGACGGCAACGACGACCAGCATGACGAGGGCCGGGAGATAGAGCGTTGCCTGGGCGCGATCGGCGCCGACGGTCAGCAGCGCGACGCGCTCGTCGAGCCAGTCCGGGATGGCGTAGATGGAGCGGCCCCTGGTCAGATACATCAGGAGCCCGAAGAACAGGTTGAACGTGCCAATCGAGGCGATGATCGAGACGATGCGCAGCCTGTGGATCAGGAAGGCATTGAAGAGGCCGAGGGTGAGGCCGCAGGCCATGGCGGCGGCAAAGCCGAAGAGCCAGTTGCCGCCGCCGATCCGGATCATCATGACGACGACCACGTACTGCACCACCGAGGCGGCGACGGAGAAGGAAATGTCGATGCCGCCGGCGATCAGCACGACCACGAGGCCGACGGCGAAGATGATGTTGACCGACTGATTGTTCAAAAGATCGAAGGCGTTCTGCACCGAAAAGAAACTGTCCGCGGCAAGGCTCAGCACCACGCACAGAGCCAGCAGGATGGCGAACAGGATGCCTTCGACGCTGCTTGCCGCCTTACGCATTGATCAGGGCCTCCAGGTCGTCCTCGCTGATGTCTCCGGGCAACAGATCCCTGGTGATCCTGCCGTTGCGCAGGATCAGGATGCGGTCGGAATGGGCGTGAATCTCGGCGGCCTCGTCGGAGATCAGGATGATCGCCATGCCCTCGGCCGTCAGTTCGTCGACGATGCGGAAGATCTCCGCCTTGGCGCCGACGTCGACGCCGACGGTCGGGGAATCGAGGATCAGCACCTTCGGCCGGGTGGCCAGCCATTTGGCCAGGACGACGCGCTGCTGGTTGCCACCCGAGAGCGAATTGACCGGCAGCGAGGGGTCGCTGACCTTGGTCCTGAGGCGCCCGATCCATTCGGCGCAGAGGGCCCGGATGCTCCCAGGGCCGAGATAGAAGGACGGGCTCGACAGCTCCTTCAGCGTCGTGATCGCCGTGTTCTTGAGGATCGACTGGGTCTGGTGCAGGCCGAGATTGAGGCGGTCCTCGGAGACATAGGCGATGCCGGCAGCAATCGCATCGCGGTTGGAGCGGAGCGCGACCGGAGCGCCGTCGATGAGGATGCGGCCACGGTCGGGGCGCGTCATTCCGAAGATCGCATGGGCGAGTTCGGTACGGCCGGATCCCAGGAGGCCCGTCAGTCCGAGGATTTCGCCGCGGTGCAATGTGAACGAGACATCTGAGAACTGGCCGGAGACCGTCAGCCCGTCCAGTTGCAGCACCGGCGCGCCAGGGTTCGTCCAGTCGCGCCGGCCTTCCTGGAGTTCGTGGCCGGTCATCAGCTCGGCCAGCCGCTTCTGGTCCATGCCCTCGGCCGGAAAGGTGCCGACGATCCGGCCGTCGCGCATCACGGTGACGCGCGAGCACACTTCGAGCACCTCGCCGAGGCGGTGGCTGACGAAGACGATCGAGATGCCGCGGGCCGACAGCTTGCGTACGATGCCGAGCAGGTTCTCCGTCTCGGTCCGCGTCAGCGATGCCGTTGGTTCGTCCATGAAGATGATGCTGGCCTCGGTCTGCAGCACCCGGCAGATGGCGACCAACTGGCGCTGGGCGATGCCGAGCTGGCGCAGGGGCGCATCGAGGTCAAGGCTGACGCCGAGGTCCTCCATCGTGGTCCGCGCCCGCCGCAGGGCGGCCTTGCGCTCAGACAGCGCAAACGGCTTTTCCACGAAGGCGTCGAAGATGATGTTCTCGCCAACCGTGAGGTCCGGGAACAGCGACAGGTCCTGCCAGATGACGTGAATGCCGCGCGCCTTGGCCTCGGCGGGCGTCATCCGCGCGACCGGCGCTTCGTCGCCGAACTGGAAGCTCGCGCCCGGCGCCGGCACATAGACGCCGGTGATCGCCTTGATCAGGGTGCTCTTGCCGCAGCCGTTCTCGCCGACAAGGCAGTGCACCTCGCCGCGTTCCAGGTCGAACGCGACATCGTCGAGGGCGAGCACATTGCCGAACCGCTTGGAAACGGCGCCCGCCTGCAACGCCATCTGTGTCATCGGGACTGCACCACCTGACATGCCGTTCCTCCGGCGGCCCTTGCCGCTCGCCTCGCAAAGCGGTCGGGGAGGGAAGGGCCGGTGATGCTGCGCGGATATCCTGGACATCCGCGCAGCATCCGCTTGGGAGGAGCGCGCAGCCTCAAAGACCCATTTCAGCGAGGCCGTCGACCGTGTCCTTGCTCAGCGCGAGCGGCATGTTGGCGAAGATGTTGGAACCTTCGAGCCGGATCTTGCCGAGGAGGGGCAGTTCGTCGCCGTCGGACACCGTACCGCCCTCGGCGAGCATCTTGCCGAGCGCCACGAAGACCCGGCCGGCCTCCAGCGGGCTCCACACATAGCCGCCGGTGATGGCGCCGGAGTGGACGAGCTTGCGGCCCTGGCCGGCCGAGAACAGGCCGACCACTGCGACCTTGCCGATCAGGCCGCGTTCTTCCACGGCGCGGGCGGCGCCGACCGGGCCCTGGCTGCCGAAGGCCAGGATGCCGGTGAGGTCATCATGGGCGCGGATCAGGTCGAGGGTGGTGTTGCGGCTGTCGTCGACGCTTTCGGCGACGCCGAACCGGTCGGCGACCTGCTTCATGTCCGGGCAGTTCTCGTCGAGCCAGGCAACGGCGGCATCGGCCCAGGCATTATGGGCGGGAACCGTCAGGCCGCCGACATAGACGGCGTAGCCGCCCTTGCACTCGGTCGACTTGGCCAGCAGCTTGGCGTGGGCTTCGCCCAGATCCTTGGCCGAGACGAGCTCGAAATCGTAGTCCTTGTTGACGGACGCCGTCGATTCGTGGGTGAGCACGATGATGCCGGCGTCGCGCGCCTTCTGCAGCACGGGCTCCAGCACCTTGGCGTCGTTCGGCACAACGCCGATGACGTCGACCTTGCGGGCGATCAGATCCTCGATTGCGCGGACCTGCAGCGCCGGGTCGGCGCTGGTCGGGCCGACCATGAAGGCATCGACGCCAAGCGCCTTGCCTTCCTTCTCGATGCCGGCTTCCATGGCGTTGAACCACGGAATTCCGCCGATCTTGGCGACGACGCCGATCGTTGTCTCGGCCATCGCACCGCTCGCCATGCCCGCGGTCATCACCGCAGCCGCAACCGTGCCGACAAGCATTTTCCTGGAAATCATCTCTACCTCCCTGGGACCGTTGGCGGCCCCGATCATTTTTCTTTGCCGTAGCGCATCGATTGTGCGCTATCGATGGTGCAATACCTCCGAACCATCGATTGTGCAAGGGGCTGCGCTATCGATTGTGCAATTTTCCTGTTGCGGCTATTTGTCGGGTAGGGCACCTCTGCCGGAGGCAAGGACATCCGGGGCAATGCAGCGAAAGCACGTCACGATCTACGATATCGCCAAGCGGGCCGGCACTTCGCCGAGCACGGTCGGGGCGGTCATGAACGGATCGTGGAAGGCGCGCCGTATCAGCGAGGCGCGGGCGGAGGAGATCCAGCGGCTCGCCCGCGACATGGGCTACGCCATCAACCTGCAGGCGAGCGCCCTGCGCAAGGAGCGCTCGCGGATCATCGGCATGATCCTGCCCATGCACGACAACCGCTATTTCAGCTCCATCTCGCAGACCTTCGAGCGCGAGGCGCGGGCGCGCGGCCTGTTCCCGGTCATCTCCTCGACGTTGCGCGACCCGGCGATCGAGGTCGAGGCGGTGAAGACGCTGCTCAGTTACCGGGTCGAGCGGATCGTCTGCACCGGCGCCACCGATCCGGACAGCATCGCCGAGATCTGCCGGGCGCGGGGCGTGCCGACCTACAATTTCGACCTGCCGGGATCGCTGGCGCCTTCTGTGATTTCCGACAACTACCAGGGGGCGCGGGAACTGACCGACAGGCTCATCGTCGAGGTACGCTCGCGCGACGGCGATCCGCGCCGACTCCTCTTCGTCGGCGGCCGGCCGAGCGATCACAACACGATGCAGCGCATCAAGGGGTTTTCCGATGCCATCGAGGCGGCGAGCGGCCCGGTGGAGCCCGGCAATGTGCTCGCCTGCGGCTATGCCGCGGCAAAGGCGGCGGCGGCCATCGAGGGCTATCTGGAAACCCACGACATGCCGCCGGGGATTTTCGTCAACTCCACGATCGCGCTGGAAGGCGTCATGAACTGGTTCGGCAGGAACGGCCTGGAGCGTCTGCAGCAACTTGCATTCGGGTGCTTCGACTGGGACCCGTTCGCGGCCCTGATCTCGCCCAACATCACCATGGTCCGCCAGGATGTGCCGACGATGATCGAGGCGCTGTTCGAGATCATCGACAAGGACGAGGCCGACCCCGGCATCCTGATCAAGATCCCGCCCGTCATTGTCGAAAACGACTGACAACGGGCTCGCCGGGCCGGGCGCGGCAGATCGACTGTAGCTGACGGAAATTGCTTGGCTGGGGAACCTGGATTCGAACCAGGACCGACGGAGTCAGAGTCCGAGATATAAATTTATAAGTTATTGTATCTATTATATAAAAACGCTGAAAATCTCGGAGTGTGCCTACGTTATGTGCCTGCAAAGTGTGCCTAAGAGGGGCATTTTTCAGCCTCAGAACCATGAGCGATAATTGTCTCGTTTTTCGCTCATTGCGGCAAAGCGCTTGGCAATCCTGGTGCGCAAGATCTGCTGAAATCGCGGTTACAGGAGAGTTACATTGAATTCTTAGAGAAGAGACATTGGTTTAACTATATGATTCATATGGCGCACCCGGAAGGATTCGAACCCTCAACTTCCTGATCCAAAGGAGCTGAGATCGTGTTTTTTGGGGTGTATTCAAATCCTTTGAGGAGGTGCGGAATTTCTGGTTACATAGCGGTTACATGACTGTTGTTGACGGCTGTGTGTTTGCACAACTATTTGTTTTTAATGGTGCCAACGAAGAGATTCGAACTCCCGACCTACGCATTACGAACGGGTCATGGCATACAATCCCGCAATTCGTGAAACACTATGAACTATCTGAATTAAATGCGGAATTTCCGCAGCTCAATTTATTTTTCCTTGCAAGAATTACAACTTTTGATTAGTATTTTGTTACATGGAAGTTACATATTGATGCCGAAACTATACTTAACTGATACCTTTGTTCGCTCTGCCAGATGCCCGGCCGATAAATACCAGGAACTGTTCTGGGATCACCCCAAGGGATTGGACGGTCAAGTGCGCCAGGGTGCGACCAACGGCCTGGGCCTGCGGGTGACCGCCCAAGGGGCCAAGGCGTTCGTCCATGTCTATCGCTTCGACGGCAAGCGCCGTCGGGTGGCCCTGGGAGCGCCGGGGACTCTGAACGTGGGTTCCGCCCGCTTGCTGGTCCAGCAACGCGAGAACCAGATCAGGGCAGGCGAAGACCCGGACGCCGCGAAGGTCGACTACCATCAGAAGCACACCACCTTGGTCAGCGACATCGCTGAACGCTACTGGCGGGACCACATTTCAAAAAAATCGGCGAAATATCAAAATCAGTACTGGCGGTACATCTGCGCCGCTGCACGGCCAACCCCGACGCACAACAACAGGCGCGGCCGGAACAAACGATGCGCGTATGCGGATTTCGGGTCAATGTACGGTCAGCGTTCGGTGACAGCGATCAAACCGACCGACGTTGCGAACTTCCTTGATCAGTTTGAGGCAGCCGGGAGCTGGAACACCGCCTATCGGCACCTCAAGGCTATGTTTAATTGGGCGATCCGGATGCAAATCATCGATATGCGCAACCCGTGTGATCCAATTCGGCAAAAGACCGTGCTGCGCCAGCGCCGCGACTACACCCCGGCCCAGATCAAGGCGATCGCCCGCCATATCTTCGCGCCGGTGTTCGATGCGCCGCCGCCGCTCGACGGCCTCACCGGCGATGCCAAACGCGAACAGGCGCTCGCCAACGGTCGCCTGACGCAACAGAACGCCCAGATGGAGGAGTTATGCCACTTCATGGGCATCCTGTTCCTGACGATGGCCCGGCCGAATGAGCTGCGCCATGCGGAGTTCGCGCACTTCGACCTCGACCAGCTCATTTGGCACAAACATCATACCAAAGGGATCAAACTGTCCCGGGCGGTCTACGAGTACGCCTACCGCTCGGTGCCGATCCATCCCAAGGTGGCGGAGCTGGTCCGCCGGCAGCGCAGCCGCTGGCCGAACGCGGCGCTGGTGTTCCCATCGCATGCGGATCCGACCCAACCCCGCGACAACTTCCGCAAGCCGCTCGCCCGGTTCAAACAGCTGGACGGCGTGCCGGAACATTTTCAGCTCTATGATTTGAAGCGGATCGCGATCTCGCTGATGCTGGTGGGGCAGGGGGTCCGCCGCGAGGACGTCAGCCACTACGTTGACCATAAGGGCAACCTCGAGACCACCATGATCTATGACCTGGGGTTTGTAGACCCGATGCGCCCCGTCACCGACAAGCTGGGCCAACTCCTCGGCGTTTAGCCTTGACTTCCGCACATACATGTAGTATACATATATTGTGCGGCGGAAGATAAGTTCCGCCAACGGACACGTCCCACCCCCGGGGCGTTTTTTTATGCCTATCAACGAAAGCCAAACCCATGGAAGGAACACCCGCCATCGTGCTGACGCACGAGGCGCTCGATCGCCTGCTTGAAGAAGCAGGCTGCCGTGCCGCCGAAAAAACCGTCGCCAAACTGCAAAGCCAACTGATCCAAGACCCGCGCGAACGCCACCTGCGCCAACTCCGCGGCTATCTCATGGACCGCAGTACCCTCCAAAACCCACGCGAGCTGTGGGCCAACGGCCACCATATCCGCCGCATCGAACTGAGCAGCAAAGGCAAACCCAAGTCGATGACCTGGTTCCAACGGTTCAAGCACGAATCCGGCCTGGCCGCCTGCATCTCCCGCCCGAGCGCCGAACACGGCCGCCTCCAGGAATGGACCTTTGAGGACATCGCCAATGCCTGGGACCGCTACTATGCCCTCCAGTGGTAGCCAGTGCGGATCTCATCCGTCACTGCCCCATTGTCCGTTCCCCAGCCCCCGATACGCCTGCAGGCCGGGGTCAAGGCCATAGCCGCCAAAGGCGGTGACCCCGTCAGCCTTGAGGCCGGTCGGCGGGCGGATCACCATGTTTACCGGAGATGCTATGGCTAGCGGCGATCAGACGTTATTGGCCGACAACCACGCTAGTTTGAATAGCCTGTTGTATCTCGTCGAGGATATCAAACTGGGTTTCGATTTCGGCTTGAAGCGAAACGACAACTGCGAACTCAATCTCTTCGTCAGGACTTAATCCACCACTGGCGGCATCTCGGCATTGGATGCAGATCGGGATGGATTCTTCATCCCCGAAAGAGGGCACCTTCTGAACCGCGTTTGTGAGGCGGCGGGAAAAAACCGTTCCCTTCTTCTGTGCATTGATGTCAGGGCAATCAGAAGCCGATTTCATAGAAAAGCCCCATTGATTATCTGTATCGGAATGATGGTTTTCAGTACAAATTGGTTCTAGGGCTGCAAGACGATACTGCGCCCGAGATGGATTCATGGGTGAAAACCACGCGACTGTTACTCGCATCGTTCGTGGCATTTTTTGTCCGGACATCGAGGGTGGTTTCGGTAGCTTGAAGACAAGCGCCTGATCTTTTCTAAGATGCCCGTAGCCGACCGCTGTTGCTCCGGTTTCAGGGGAGGAGGTCATCAAATCCACATCCAAGATGCCATGACCGTAAAAACGGGAGATGTCATCTTTTGCTCGCTTGTGCCCATGGGCACCGTATTCTTGCAAAGCAATATTCTTGATCTCATCAGCTTCTGTGGGCCAACGTGCGGCGTGGATCGCAAGAGCCTTTGTCATCAGAGCAAGTTGTCGCCGGGGAAGCTCCTGCCCCTCGTAGGGCCCCCCTTCAGTCGTGAGTGCTTCGGCTGCGAGCAGCAATGACCGCGTCGTCAAAGCGGCAGCGTCACTAGTTCCATGGGAGTTCACAACACCGCCTGTTGCATTGGCAGCAGCTACAACGAGCCCGGACCGTTTCAGGGCTGTTGAAGGACGTATGCGGACGTCATTGCCCGAAGGCTGTAATCGGACTTCTTGTTTACCACCAATTGATAGAATATCTGGTTTGATTGCTTTCACATGCCCTAAGCCTAAACAGCTCGAAATCTGCGGCACGGCTTCTTCATTCATGTGCAATGAGAAAATACTTGCGTCATGCGGCGGCTGGTGATCGATGACGTCTTGGGACAATGCTCCGACTGAAATCGGATTGAGTGCTTCCGCTGGGGATAGCAGGGTCCGGATATGGCGTTGTTGATGCAGTGCTTCTAAGATCTTTTTCCGCTTATCCTCAGTGTTTAGGGCTTCAAAAGCGGAATATCCGGTATTCAAAATTTCAATTGGGCTTTCGTTATTCCCTGCAGAAATAACGAAAAGTACCCCATGGGCGTTTGCCCACCAGTCAATCAACCGCGCTAGTGAACTAATCCGGTTTGCGTAGCCATGATTTCTGATGCCAATGGAGAAGTTTACAACAAACGCGTCCGGGGCGAGAGGCTCATCACCTGCAAATAGTTGGTAGAGAGTGCTGTGAATGATATCGACAAAAAGTCGGTTTGGCGGCGACTCGGTAGAGCCGTTAGTATCAATAAGCACAGGCACGGCGAGCAGACTTGAATCCTGAAGCGGTGCTCCATCGCCACGAAGATCGCCCCTCAAAATCAAAGATGCCATGGCGGTCGCGTGTTTTCGATCACTTACAATCGTCTGGCCGACGAGATCGTTGAGGTCTTCAATGGAGACGCCATCGGTCAGGGCTGGATGCTGAGCGACCGGCGTGCCATCCAGCAAGACAGCACGTTGTGGTGCGTCGGGTGAGAAAGCCGCAAAATCTACTTTCTCGGCCTCTTCAATTGTATCGTCGGGAGACGGGATGCTTTGTGCAATTGTCTGAGCTTGGATAAACTGAATACCTTCGAGTTGGGCCAAACTCCCAGGCTGGTCGGGTTGACCGATTAGCGCCCTCACTTCTCCCGCTGGCAGATTGACGAGGAGTGCTTCATAGATGAAGCCATCCTCTGCGATCGTGCTTTGATCCAAAATCTCCCCATTTGCGGCTCTGATCCAGCTTCTCACGGACCGACGCCATTCATTTCGTTTGTCTTGGTTAGAGGTCGGAAATATCTCGATTTCGAGGTTTACGGCCTCGTCGTCGTTTAAGGGGAGGTGTTCGGCAATCTCGTTGATTGCCGCCTGGTCAAGGCGATCTTTCGGTCCCCATGGGTGAACATCCAGCAACAAATCAAAAACAGCGCGCCAGCCCGTAAAGCCGCGAGGAGGATCTATGTTGTTTTTGTAATCATTCCAACAACTTAAGAGGGTTCGAAATGACTCAAGCGTCGGCATAGTGGCGTATAGCGTGCGCGCCAGAGTAGTTTCGTCACCTGCTGGCTGGAAGCCATCTGGAATGGTGGCTAGGGCCTCTAGGTCCATTTCACCTAAAACTTCCAAGCCGGTTCTTTGGGCTAGCTCAACGAACTTTTGAGCATCACCCGCAATTTCGAAAACAAGAGCCCGTTCAGGTGCAATCCCGTTTGGGTCGGCTCTCAAGATGGAAGCAGGGTCATCACCTTGGAGGGCTTGTGAAATCCGATCAAACTTATTTCCTAGACGCCGAGTTTGGCCAGCACGGCCCGGGCCGCCCGGGCTTGGTATCCAGGCAGGACTTCTCGTACTTCTCCGAGCTGGCACTGGATCTTGAAGGCGGAGAATCGGTCGGTTAGGCATCCTTTCCGCTTACCGTTGGTTGAAACTGTTTTCTAGTCAAAAAAGCCTTCACACGATCATCTATCACCGCTCGCAAATCTTTTAATCCTTGAGATAGTATAAGTCGCCTCTTTATGTCTTCAAAGAAGTTCTCCGCTTCAGAGAAATTTGTTGGCTTAATCTTATCGTAAAGTCGTTTCGCAGTATATCCCGGACGGCCGCCTAGCATTTGGAGATAATGCGAGAAATAGCTAAGCATCAATTGTTCGGAAGGGGAATCGATTTGTAAGACAAACTGAAACCTGCGCCAAGCTGCACGATCAAGAAGTTCATGGTGGTTTGTGGCGCAAACGAGGACACAGTATGAGGGAAGGCGGTCGAGTTGCATTAGAAGGGTTGTGACAACCCTTTTGATCTCGCCAGTTTCATTCGTATCGCCGCGTTCTTTGCCGATCGCATCGAACTCATCAAAAAAGAGGACACACGGTTCAGTTCGGACATATTCGAAGAGGCGTTGCAACCGCTGGGCAGTTTCGCCGAGGTAGCTAGTGACTACGGCTTCGTATCGAACGGTGAACAAGGGGAGCGCCAGCTCGTAAGCCAGTGCTTCTGCCAGAGATGTTTTACCGTTGCCTGGGGGGCCGCAAAAGAGAACTCTGTGACGGGGCTCTAGCCCATGGGCGCGTAGGAGGTCGGCCCGACGTTGCTCTTCAATGATTTCCAGGCATGCTGACTGAATGCCGCTTTCGACGAACAAGGTGTCGAGCGGCCGCTCTGGTTCTTTGTGAAGGATGCCACCAGAGCCATCCCTTACGCGGAGCCCAGGGCGGCTGTTATTGACGTTGGCTGGTGGTGGTCGATCCAGAACGCGGTTTATTCTATCCGCAACGCCAAGGTGCTTTTTAGAACGCTCATCGGCAGCGATCGCTTCCGCGATTTGCCTAGCTTCGGTCGTGTCCCCTGTTACCCCGGCTTTTACCAGGCCGAGAATGAGGTCGCTGCGCGCCATAGTGCCAAAATCTTTTTTTCATTGTGCGTTCCGGAATCCCGTGATTCCACCCGTATTTGCTATAGCATGTCACGGATTACGGGGATTGTCTCCCGGATTTTGATGTTTTTTCCCGCGCAAGCCGATCTGATTCTACGAGCAAGCACTCTAATGTGCGTGATCAATGCGAGTGATTGATGATAGAATTTCTTTCTGATTGAGGAAGGAGGCGAGTCGACTGTGCCAATTTTTGAAACGTTTAAAAAGCGCATGCGAAGGCAACGTGGTGATATTTTCGATGTATTTCAATATGAAACGGCCCCGGACAGTCTACGCAATCAAATTGTTCAGATAATGTTTAGCGTTGTTGGTGGCCAAGAGGAATACTGGATCAACTACGGACAGGATGGTGGAGTTAAAGAAGCCTACAAAATTATTGTTGAAACTCTTCGGCGGGAACGGGGAGTTTTTCGTTTGCCTCCAACTAGGCAGCACCAAAACGAAGACTTTTCTGTGGAGCTTGCAAATTATATTTTATCTGAGCCGGATATTGAAGAATTTCTCAGTGCAGTTGAGCTTCTGTGCCGCGTAATCGAAAATGTTGTGGGTGATTTCAATTATCGCCGTTTCCAAGATTCGAAGGAAAAATCGGCTGAAGCGATCAAAGAGATCAATCATCGTTTCAGAGAGCATGGTCTTGGTTTCGAATATGATGGTGAGTTAATTAGAGTCGATAGCGAGTTAGTTCATTCTGAGACTGTTAAACCGGCATTAACTTTATTAAGAAATGGCCGGTTTAGTGGGGCAGAGGAAGAATTTCTCGGTGCTTATGATGATTACAAAAATGGGAAATACGAAGATGCACTTACAGACGCATTAAAAGCCTTGGAGAGCGTATTAAAGGAGATATTAGCTCGCCGTGGGTGGAGTCATGATCCTAACAGAGATTCTTTTAGTAAATTGTTGAACGTTGCTTTCGACAATCACCTCGTGCCCGGTTTTTGGCAAAGTCATTTTGCAGCATTGCGGAGCACGTTGGAGGCGGGGGTGCCTACAGCTAGAAACCGCCTTGGGGGGCACGGTCAAGGCACAGCTACTCGGGAGATACCTCCGCATCTGGTTGGATATGTTTTGCATATGACGGCTTCGGCCATTGTTTTCCTTGTGAAATCGGATGAGACATTGCCTTAATCCGTGTCCTGGGCGCACCCTTTGTGGCTCCAGCGACGGAGTGGAATTGGGTCGAACTTTCGCTTAGAACAAATATGAAGCCGAGGTTCCACGCCATGACCTCACCGCGCGACGGCTATATCGACTATCTCAAGAAACCCGCCCAACACAATTTCGACTACGAGCCGCTGGCCGAAGTGCTCGCCGCCTGCCGCCAACAGCTGCTGGTCCTCCACCGGGCCTGTGGAATCCGTGCGCCCCTGTATTGGGAGAGTGGCTCCGGCGTTGAGGTCATCGATGCTGTCGCCGCCATGCTGCCCCCATGTGCCAATGCGCGTGAGCGTGTCATTCCGCCGGACGACTATTCCTGATAGCCAAACTGGCTCATCCCGTCATCTTGTGATGCTCCGCAGCCTTGACCCTACCCCCTGGCAACGCTCATTAGTGGGCGGAAACGCCTGCAACCATTTTGCGGCTTACGATATTGCCGGGGGAGGCACCCATGAACGTCCTTGCGCGCCTTGCTATTGCCGCCTGCGCAGTAGCAGCCCTCACCACGTCCGCTGTCGCCTACGAGTTCAAAGGTCGGGGTGAGGTGGTTGATGGCGACACGCTGGTGATCGACCAGCAATCGATCCGGCTCTCCGGCATCGACGCCCCCGAAGCGGGACAACGCTGTCAACGCCCCAACGGCAAAACTTGGCGCTGCGACAACGCCGCCATGGATCGTCTCCAGGCCATGCTGGCAAAAGGCGACGTCACCTGCCGAGGTGATGAATTTGACGGCTACGAACGACTCCTGGCCCACTGCACGACCAAAGACGGTATCGAGATCAATGAAACGCTCGTACGCGAGGGCCTGGCCTGGGCATTCGTCAAATACAGCAACGCCTATGTCGCACAGGAACAGGAGGCCCGCCAGGCACGCCGCGGTATCTGGCAGGCCGATACCCAACCGGCCTGGGCCTACCGGGCAGCCAAATGGGACGTCGGCGAGCAGAAGGCACCAGACGGTTGCCCGATCAAGGGCAACATCTCTCGGAACGGGCGGATCTACCATCCGCCGTGGTCGCCCTGGTATAGCCGGACCAAGATCAGCCCCGAGAAGGGCGAACGCTGGTTCTGTAGCGAACGCGAAGCCCTCGACGCTGGCTGGCGGGCACCGCGATGGCGCTGACGCCCGATCCCGAGCAATTGGACGAACTGACGGCTCACCTCGACGCCGCGCTGAGGCTTGCAACCGAACAGGACTTGAACCTGCTTGCTTATCTTATTAGCTGCGCTCTGGAAGAGGCCGCGGTTCAGGGCGAACCAGCCAAGGCCCAACCGACAGCATCAAACTCGGACACACAGGCAGATGGCCCCCCGCGCGATTGGCGCCGGAGCCGGTCGCCGCGGCGACCGTGATCCAGTCACAACCTTGCACCCCACACTTTTGGTATGCCGATCACATCCACATCCGTTCCGCAATCATCCGCTCTTCGCTCCCCGTCGCATTCGCATAGATCGCGGTAGTGCTCATCGAGGCATGGCCCATCCATTTTTGCAGCATGTTGAGTTGGACGCCGTAGCGGATGGCGTGAACGCCGAACCCGTGGCGCAAGCCCTTGGCGGTGGCCTGCGGCCCGCTGATGGCCGCCCGTTCCATCACCGTTTTGACGATCCGCCACGCAGTCGCGCGGTGGTACGGCCACAGCGGCGTGGTCGTCGCAATCGGCCCCGCCCGCTGCGCATGATGAACCTCATGCACGCGGTCTAGTAGCGCCAACAAGACCGGCGGCACCGGGACTTCCCGTACGATGACCTTGTCCCGCTTTTTCAGACAGCGGATGGCAATGATGCCTGGCCCCAGCTGAATCGCGGCTGGCGTAAGCGCCAACGCTTCGGACAGGCGACAGCCGGTATAGGCGAGGGTCAGGCACAAGGTCTGGACCGGGCCGCCTGCGGCATCGGCCACCGCCAGGAAGCGAGCCCGTTCATCCGCGTTGATGTACAGCCGCTCCCCCGTGGCGGCGTAGATACGCATTTCGGAACTGGTCGTCGGCATAAGCGGGGCGGCATCTTCAATTTAACAAACGGTCGCGTCGCGGCCCCGGGCGGGGGCAGGCGCAACGAAATTACCAATTCGGTTGCAGGGTGGGATTCCAGTCGCGGCATCAAAAGGATGCGCGGCTTCACAATAATCCGTAGCGTATTTAATGGCGTTTTACAAGTGGGAATTTGTAGTTTTTCCAAATACATAACACTATTGGTAATTCTGTTGCAGAACCCACAAGTCATTCTCAGGGTTTGCAATGAACATTGCGGAGATTTTACCGAGGATAGAAACTCGGCATGACTTCAGTAACCTTTCCGCCTGGATTGTCGACAACGGCGCAGTCGGCGACGTCAAACAATGCCGGGGCATCGCCAACGCTCTCAACCTGACCGACGTCGAACTGATCCCTCTCCAATTGCCACACCCGCCGAAGCTGGTCCGGCGGCTGTTCCCCGGCATCGGGTGCCGGATTCCGCCGCCGCCGTATCCGGATGTCGTGTTCAGTTCCGGGTCGGATGCGGCGTTCGCAACCCGCCTGATCAAACAGGCCAGCCCGGCCACCGTCGCGGTTCACCTGGCCAAGACCCACGTCCCGGCGGACGCGTTCGATGTGGTCGTGACCCCGCTCCATATGATTGAGGATCATGCCGGGTGTGCCAGCGGCAAGGTGCTGCCGATCTTCGGCGTGCCCAACAACATCACCCCCGAACTGCTGGCCGCTGAGCGTGCTGCCTGGGCGCCGGTACTGGACCAACTACCAAAACCGCGACTGGCCGTGCTCGTCGGCGGCAGTGCGGGCGGGTTCAGGTTCCGGCCGCGTCAGGTGCAGGCCTTTTGCCTTGATCTGATCGGGCTCGCCTCGCTCCGGCACTATTCCCTGATGGTGTCGACCTCCCGCAGGACGGGCCGGGCCCGGCACGAAGCGATCCTGAGCAACCTCGAACTGGTCGGGATGCAGACCCATTGGTACGACGGCGCAGCCGATCTCCATGATGGGATCAGGCTGCCATACGATGCTCTGAACCTCAGCGGCAATCCGCTCGTCGCGTTTCTGGCGATGGCGGATGCCATTGTGGTGACGGCGGACTCGCTGACGATGACCTCGGAAGCCTGCGCCACCGACAAGCCCGTCTACGTCTGGGGCCGGTACGAGGCCAACAGGCCGGAACGGTTCGGCGTCCATGTGCGGTTTCAGGAAACGCTGCGCTTGCTCGGGCGGACCTCGTTTCTGGTGGATAACGACCCGGTGCCGCCACCCAATCTCACGCCGCTGGACGAAACGTCCCGGATTGCAGCGCATATCGCCAAGCTGCTGCGGGCACGCGCGGCCGGGGCTGTGGCATGAGCGAATGGCGCCATTCCCCATATCGATAAAGTGTTCCGCACCATGGATGACCCAATCAGTATCATTGCTTGGGTGAGGGCGGGGCAATTGTAGCGCGCTTGGCGATGTCCCATTCCTGATGTAGAACATATCAGGAACATGCGCAGCCAGGGAGACGGCCATGACCCCACCGCGCGGCGGCTATATCGACTACCTCAAGAAGCCCGCCCAGCATAATTTCGACTACGAGCCGTTGATCAAGGCGCTGAGTGCGTGCCGTCAACAACTGGTCGTGTTGCAGAAGGCGTGCGGCGTGCGGACCCCGCTCTATTGGGAGAGCGGGGCCGGGATCGATGTCATCGATGCCGTGGCGGCATTGCTGCCGCCGAGTACCGAAGCGCGGGAACGGGTTACCCCACCCGACGAACTGCAACGCTTCCGGTCGTCCGCTTATTAGCGCCGCTCCGGCGGCGCTTCCCCAACGCCCGCGTTGGGACGGCGCAGCGCGCCGTTGCCGTGGGGTTCGGGGAGTGGCCAACGTCCCCGTCCGCACAACGTGCGGATGGCCAAGGGTAGGGGAGCGGCCGAGAGCATCCCCGCTGGCCCAATGGTACTCGACGTGCCCGCGGGCCATGAAGCGGCCGAGCCGCTGTCACTACCCGAAATTGTTTCGGTAGTGACAGCGGCGCTAACCCCAATCTCCCCAAGCCCTTAGCTTGTACTCCCACAAATGCTCCACGCGTGCTCACCGTCTGCGACACACGCGGAATACAACTTTTGCTTGCATTTTTCCGCGTTTTGGGGTAGTATTTTGTCAGTCTGGAAAAACTCCCGGCTTTCGTCGACTCATCTGCTGATCATTTCACCACGAAAGGAGACATCGCCATGTCAGCCCGTTTGACTGGCTGCACCTGACGCAGCCCCATGCAGTGCGTATGACCTACGGTCCCAGCGCCTGCCGCCGATCCCGGCACGATACCGAGTGAGCCCAAGCGGCTCTTTTTTTGTGCCTGAAGGCACCAACCACGAAGGAGACCACATCCACGTATCCGGCCTTTACCGCGCCATGCGCGGGCCGTGCTGTGCCAAGGCCAGCCGGCGGCCACCAACACTAACCATAACGAAAGACCGATCCCGTGAACGACCTCGCCCTGGCCCTGACCCGGTTGTGCCGCCACAACCGCGACGGCTCTCGGGCGACCCAGGCCAACCGCTTGCGGGGGCTGAAAGCCCTGGCGAACGATCTCCACCGCCTCGGCTACAAACTCCCCCGCGCCGACTCCCTCAAGCCCAAACACGTCACCGCTCTGGTCACCGACTGGCAAGGCCGGGGCCTCAGCCCCGCCACGCTCAAAAACCGCTTGGGCTGGGTGCGCTGGTGGGCGGAGAAGGTCAATAAGGCCTCGGTGGTGCCGCGCGCCAATGCCGACCTCGGCATTGATCCGCGCGGCGCGGCTGCGGTGAACCGTGCCTGGCAGCTCTCGAACGATACCCAGCTTGCCGATCCGCACATGCAAACCTCGCTGGAACTGATGGCCGCGTTCGGCCTGCGCCTCGAAGAAGCCCTCAAACTGCGCCCGCATGACGCCGACGACGGCCATGTCCTGCGCTTACAGGGCTCATGGACCAAGGGCGGGCGGCCCCGTGATGTCCCGATCCGAACCGAACATCAGCGTGCCGTCCTCGCCAAAGCGCAAACGCTCGTCGGCCGAAACTCCCTGATCCCGACCGAGCGCAGCTACATCCAGCACCGCAAGGCGTTTGAATACCAGTCCCTCAAAGCCGGGCTCGCCAACCTCCACGGCCTGCGGCACGCCTATGCCCAAACCCGCTATGTCGAACTGACCGGCTGGATCTGCCCGCGACAGGGCGGCCCGCTCCCGAAAGGTATGACGTCTAACCAACAACGCCTCGACCGCCACGCCCGGTTGGTCATTGCCGCCGAACTCGGTCACGGCCGCGTCAGCATCACGGCGACCTATCTGGGATGACGGCTATGGAGATGATTGATTCTTATGAGGCAGGCGTGCTGACCCAAGAGGGGCGGGAAGGCTATGCCCGCAGTCTGTTCGACCCAGCCAAAGTGATGATCCGGATCAAACAGGCCGCTTCCATCGGCCTCAGCAACGTTCGGATTTTTCAGGAGGTGCCCGCCGACCTGAGCGAGACCGCTGCCGCGCGCAATCTGGTCAGCCGCCTCCAAGCTCTCGGCTATGTCGCAATCTGGGAAGAATCCGCCCAGCGCGAAAAGGACGGTAAGCGCGAGACGGGGCGGTTCTTGCGGTATCAGGAACTCATCGTGGCGTGGGGAGCGGTGTCTTGAAATGCCGGAAATCCACAGCGCGTATCTTGTCACAGTCTATACTTTTAATTGAGGCTGCCGTATCGTTGGTGTTGGCCAATTCTTCGTGCCGGCAGGTCGCGCGGCGCGAACAGCGAGTGGCGACGCTCATCGTCGCGTTTGCATCGGCAGAGGTAAGGTATGTCGGCAAAAATGCCCAATTCCATCGATGTCTTCGTTGGTTCGCGGGTTCGTTTGCAGCGTATGCTCCTGAATATGTCGCAAGAGCGCCTGGGCGCCGAATTGGGGATCACTTTCCAGCAGATTCAGAAATACGAAAAAGGCACGAATCGCATCAGCGCGTCGCGGTTGCAGGAAATCGCGAACGTCTTGCAGGTGCCGGTTGCCTTTTTCTTTCAGGATAAAGGTCAACCAGCCGGGTCCGTGCTGGTTGCCGGTGACGCGCCGGACTATGAGCTGGTGGCGGACTTTCTCAGTTCCCGTGAGGGCATCGCTCTCAGCAAGGCATTCACGAAAATCAAAAACCCCAAGACCCGTCAGGCAATCGTGGCGCTTGCCAAGACGCTGGCGGAAGAGGGTGACAAACAGATCATCGAATTTCCTGGCCGCATGCACACCGCCAAACCCCACGTGGAGCCATAGTCAGACAGCTCCGAGCGATCGGTTGCCAAAGCATGCGTCAGACGTTTCGCCTTTACACGTTCGGTAACGTGCGCCTGACCGACCGGGACGGCCAAACCATCCCTTTTCCGGAAAAGGGCTTGGTGACGCTTGTTTACCTGCGCTCCCGCGGTTTGACGCACATCTCGCGTGCCGAGCTGGCGCGCGTCCTGTGGGGCGAGCAGACGGACGCCGACATCCTCCGCAATTTGCGCCAACTGATCCTGCGGGTGAAAACGCGACAGCACGAACTCGGGACGACCCTTTTCCATATCGGCGACAACGCAATCGGCCTTGAGCAAGGCAACCTGTCGTTCGACCTCGATGATCTGGATCAGGCACGGGACGCGGCACCGGCGGTCCGCTTGCGCGCCCTTGTGACCCACGTGCGGGGCCTGTTCCTGGCCGATGTCAACTTTCAAAGCGAACAGGTGCAGTTCTGGATCGAAGGGGAACGCGCCAAACATCTGTCCGCGCTTGCGGCGGATGTGCAGGCGTTGGCGACCCGGCGGGATGTCAAAACCTTTGCCGATTTGGTTCAGGAGGCGGCCTTCCGCTTACTCGAACTGGATGCGTACAACGATGTCGCCTACGAAGCCTTGATGCGCGTGTTTGCCTGCCAGGGGCAACTGGCCCAGGCCAAAGCGATCTTCGCGCAGTACAAGGAGCGGCTCTGGCACGATTTGGGCACCTCGCCGCCGCAACAAACCCTCGACCTCACGCGTGCCCTGCGGATTGCGGAGCCGGTGCGGCGGCCCCGGCAGGACGCCGGAAGCTTCGCGGCGGCGCGGGCGCCGACCCCGGATGCAGTCGAGCCTATTCGTTTTCCGCGGGTGGCGTTGCTGCCGCCCACCGGTGACGCGCCGGACGACACGACCGGCCTGCTGGCAGCGGCGCTGCTGGAGGACGTGACTATCGGCCTCTGCCGCGTCCGCACGATCAAAACCGTTGCCCCGCGTACCGCCCGCCAAATTGCTGCCCGTGAGGCCAAAACGGGCGACCTCCTCCATGAACGACGCATCGGCTACGCCGTCGAAACCCGGTTTAGTGCCCGCACCGGCAGGGCATCATTGTGGGTAGAACTGGTGGACGTCCCGCGTGAAGATCTGCTCTGGGCCGAACGGTTCGACCTGACGCCGAGCAAACTGCCGCGGTCCTATAACGAGATGGTGCGGCTGACGGTCGGGACGGTCGCGGGCCGGATCGAAGCTGACCAACTCGCCCGGATCGACGACGCGCAGCGTCCCAGCGCCTACCAGCACTATTTGCTGGCACAGCGCCATCTCCGGCGCGTCGACCTCCCGGATATTCGGCGGGCGCGTAAGGCCTTTCGGGCGTCACTGCGGGATGCGCCGGAGTTCTCGGGCGCGCTCGCGGGCCTGGCCCGCACTGAACAACTGGAATGGCTCCTGACCGCCCGCGGCGACGCGGAACTGCTGGAATCGGCGGAGACCCACGCGCTGCAGGCGATCTTGATGGACGGCGACGACGCCGGCGGCTACCGGGCGTTGGGCGTCACCAAGCTTTTTCAAGGCGCTTTCGATGAGAGCATCGACGCGTTCAAAGGTGCCGAGATCAGTGCGCCCTGGTACGCCGATTTGCTGGCCGACTATGCGGATACCCTGGTCCACGCCTCCGAGCCCGGATTGGCTCTCGATAAGATCAATCTGGCGATTGAACTGAACCCATACTGTCCGGACATCTATTGGTGGACCGCCGCAGGCGCCAACTATTTTCAGGGCGGCTATCAAGCCGCGCTGTCCTGCATCAACAACATGGATGATAAGAACGCCGCCGTCCGGCTGGAAGCGGCCTGCTGGGGCATGCTCGGCGACAAGGCGAAAGCGAACGCCTTGATGCGGCGGACGATGTCGATTTTTCCGGACTTCGAAATTGAAAAATGGCTGGCAATCATGCCGGTCAAAGAATCCTGGCAAAAGGATCAATACCGGGAAGGCTTACGCAAAGCTGGATTTAAATAACCCTTTAGACTGGAGGATAACATGGCAAAGTTTGTGGTGCTGGGCTTGCGCGGCGAGAACGGTTATTGGCTCGTTGATTTCGCAAACGGGACGGTTGCGCCGCTGCCGGACCTCGATAGCCCGCCGTTCGACTATTCTGACGCAGCAAGGGCGAACGGGGCCGTCTTGACCGCCGGTATCGATCTCGGCGTTCAGGTGGTGACCGAGGGCGAGGCGTTCTCGGGGCAGTTCGATATTTCGGAGGCCTTTTCCGGACAATTTGATAGCTAGCGGCTCGTTGGCTGATTTCCGGGCATAGCATGTCCGGTGCGGGCGATCGGGGCGAGCGCGTCCCGGTCCGGTATTCGGATCGGGTGTGCTCGCCCGCCGACACCTTGGCACGGGTGACGCCGCTGCTGGTAGGCAGCGGCGTCACCCGACTGGCACGCATTACCGGGCTGGATGCCATCGGCATCCCGGTCTGGAATGCGATGCGGCCCAACGCGCGCTCGCTGGTCGTGCATCAGGGCAAGGGGATCACCGATCTCGACGCCAAAGTCTCGGCGGCAATGGAGGCACTGGAACGTGCCGTCGCCGAAAATCCCCCTCTGCCGACCCGACGAGCGAGTATCCAGGCGCTGCGGGCGGACGGTCGGCGTGCCGACCCGTTGTCCGGCCTGTTGGCGGCCGGCAGCCCGGAAATCGCCCCGGATACGGCCTTGGAATGGATCGCGGCCTGTGACCTGGTGCACGGAACACCGGTCTGGGTCCCCCGCGCGGCGGTGACGTTGGATCGCACCCGCCCGAGCCGCTACTGGCAGTCGTCGGACGGCCTGGCATCCGGCAATACTGCCGCGGAAGCCATTTTCCACGGGGTGCTCGAACGGATCGAACGGGACGCCAAATGCTTGTGGCAACTCGCCGGTCCGGCGCAGCGGGCACGGACTTGTGTCGATGTCAGGTCATATGCTGACGACCCGGTGGTGCGTGACCTGCTTGACCGGATCGAACATGCCGGGTTCCGCATCCAGTTGTTCGATGTCACCAGCGACGTCGGCGTGCCGGTGTTCATGGCGTTGCTGGCGCCGGCCACGCTCCGGATGAGCGCAGCAGCGAAGTACATCGACGTGACCCACGGCAGCGGGGCGCATCCGCACCCCGTGCGCGCGCTCATCCGCGCGCTGACGGAGGCGGTCCAGTCGCGGCTGACGCTGATCAGCGGCACGCGCGACGATGTTGCGCCGGAGACCTTTGCCCGGCCGCTGCCGCCTGCGCTGCGGCAGGAGCTGGACTTTCCCGTTCGGTGCGACCACCGCAGCTATGCGGTGGCGCCGGCCGGATCGCTGACCGAGATGACGGCCGCGGTGATCGGGATGCTCGACCGCAAGGGGCTGGGTCCGCTGCTGGCAGTCCGGCTCAATCCTGACGAAGACCGGATGGCGGTGGTCAAAGTCCTGGCTCCCCGCCTGGAAAATCCTCCCGGCGCACGCAAGCACCCTTTGGGCGCGCGGGCATTGGGCAAGATGCTGGTATTTCGATGAAGGTTATCTTTGCGGGTCCATCGCTGTCGGGCATGCCCTGGAACGAAGCAGCCGACGTTGACCTACGCGCACCGGCGGCCCAGGGCGACGTTTATGCCGCCGTTGGCGGCGGCGCCAATGTGATTGGCCTGATTGACGGGGCGTATGAAAGTGTGGCCGCCATTTGGCACAAGGAAATTCTGTTTGCTCTGGCCCAAGGGGTCCAGGTGTTCGGCGGCGCCAGCATCGGCGCGCTGCGCGCGGCCGAGTGCGCCGCGTTCGGTATGATCGGCGTCGGGGAAATCTATCGCGCCTATGCGGCCGGCGACGTCGACGACGACGCCGCGGTGGCCTTGCTCCACGGCCCGGCCGAACTTGGTTATGCCCCGCTGACCGAACCCTTGGTGAATGTCTGGGCCACGTTGGCGCATGCGCAGCAACAGGGCCTGATTTCCGGCGAAGAGCAGGTGCGGTTGGCCGCGGCGGCTGAAGCCACATTCTTCAAGGAGCGGACCTGGGGCACAATCGTTGCCGGTGCCGGCCTGGCGCCGGCGCGCCGCGCCGCGCTGGCCCGCATCCTTAAGGAGAATGGTGTCGATCAAAAGCAGCTCGACGCGGCAGCGGTACTGCAAGCGGTGCGTGGCGCAAAGAATGCGCGGGTGCCGCAGCCCGAAGGCTGGGAGTTCGCGCACACGGCGCAATTCCGGCAATGGGTAGCCCGCGAACAGGAATAAACCGGTACCGGAGTATGCGCGTGTAACGCTGATATAACGCCCAACCAAGTTGAATAGCTGGATTGGGGACGCTGATCTGTCTGCTAGATCAACAAAGAGGGGTGTGGAACATGTCAACGGAACTCACGGCTACCGTGTCCGAAACGGAAACCGAACGCGAAATTGCTGCGATCGCGCGGATGATTGCCTTTGCCCGCCAAAGCGCACACGCGCAGGCGCTTGATCTGGTCACCTATTGCCTTGATACGGCGCTCGCGGCCGCGTTGGAGGAACTCGACAAATCGGCCGCCAACGCGGCCGAGGCCCAGGTCCACGTGGAGGCTCTCTGCGGTGAGGTGGTTCACTAGGCTAGCGCCAGCCGAGCTGGCCACGGGAGGCTAAACCGCCTGATTTGCCGCGCCTAAGTAAAGGTTCGTGGCATTTCCTTTAATTACGCCGACGCTAAGAAAAGGATGCCCGCTCCGGCAACAGCCGGGGCGGGCATCGTGCTGGTGGACGATCAGTAGCCCATGATCAGGACGGTCTCGCCATCGATGTCAACCTCGTTGATCTCGCCGTTCAGACGCATGTCGCGGGCAACCGCGGCATAGTCGACGTAGTAGCGCAGCGCCTCGGGCAGCTCATAGCAGTCCTCGACCAGTTCCTGCGCGTACTCCTCGGCTGTGCCGTGCCAGACGGTCAGGTCGTCCAGCCGATCGGGGATATCGGCCATGGCGTAGCCGTTCTCGGCCAGATAGACCGCCTTGAGGTAGTCGTCGTTATCTGGATCAAGCTCCGCGAACGTCTCGAACCAGAGCGACAAGGTCGCTTGGTTGACGTTGAGGGCGTTAAACAGCCGCGCGTTGTCCCCGTCGATGAACTGGATTTCGTACTCTTCGACCGGCATGCCGTGGCGGTCGGTGTGCCCGGCCGCCCGGGCTTCATACTCCTCCAGGGCGGAGAAGTAGAAGCCTTCGGCGACGATGCTGTACGGCTGGGCGAAGTACACCGCCTCTGGCGGGTAGATGAGGGGAAGCGGGCTCATTTGCTCGCCTCCTGATCCCGGTTCACCTTGCGGACCACCGTCCGGCCCTCGACCAGCGGGGTGTAGTTGATGGCGAGGTTCAGGCCGTCGCCGTCGTTGTGACCCCAGCCCACGCCGATTTTCGTCCAGCGGGCTTTATCCCCGTCGCCGACCACATGAAAAACTTCGTGGGTCGGTGCCTTGTTGAATGTTTTGGTTTGTTTTGCCATGTCGGCTCTCCTTCCTTTCGTTACAGCCGCCCCATGCGGCTGGTCGGAAAGCCAAAAAGGCCGCGCCCATCAGTTCCCCGTGCAATGGTCTTCTCGGGAGACCGCTTGCGGCGGAAGACCGTTGCACGGGGGACGGGTCGGCCTAATTTCCGACCGTTCCCGGCCGCGGTGGGCTGTTCTAAGGGAAGGAGAGGCCTGCTGCCCAAACCAGGGCTTAACACGGCAGACCCAACATGATTTGTGGACGGTAGGAGCTATCCCGCGAACTTAATCAATGTGGCTGATTTGTCAGAGCAGGCGATCGGCATCTAATTCCGTCAATAAAAATAATTGCTAACAGTTGTTATTTGTGGGAGCCTTCATAGGAAGAACAGGAGGTGCCGAAATGAACTTTTCCCTGGGCAAGAAGCTGGAAGAGTACGTGGCCGAGCAGATTGCGCGTGGCCCCTACAACAACGCCAGCGAAGTAGTGCGGGATGCCTTGCGGTTGCATGAGGAGCATCATTTGAAGCTGGAAAGCCTGCGCCGGGATGTCCAGCGCGGCATGGAATCGGTCAAAGCCGGCAAGGTCAGCCGCGCCAGTGCCGACGAAGTGATTGCCAAAGCCAAACAACGGAAGCAGGGGTAGTGGACACCTGGTTTCTGTCACTCGATGCCGAAGAAGATATCCAGGACATTTATATCTATTCCGAAGGGAAGTGGGGCGAGGACCAAGCCCGCAGGTACGTGTTCAGCCTGTATGACGTCTTCGCGACTATCGGCGATAATCCGCGCATAGGCCGCCTCCGGCGCGAACTCGGTGACGGCATCCGCAGTCTGCCCCATGCGTCGCACATCGTGTTCTTCATGGAGTGGCAAGGCGAAACAGCCATCGTGCGCGTGCTCCATAAATCCCGCGATTTTGAGGACCTGTTCGGGACCTATAACCCGCTGCCCGGCATTGAAGAAAGCCAGCGGTAGACGCCACACCGAACGCCTCAGCGTTCGGGCTCGCGGTCCCGGTCGTCGCGCTCGTATTCCTCGCGCATCTTTTCCTGCGCCCGCTCGAGGGTGTCGCGGGTTTCCGGTCGGTAGTAGGGACCAGGCTCCGGCTGGGTTTGACCCTGCTGTCCCTGACCCTGACCGCCAAGGAAATCGTCCAGGCGTTCCCGTAGACTCGGGTCCATCTCTTTTTCGAACCTGGAGAGGCGTTTGGCGTCATCCTCGGCCCGGATGTGCCGCATACGCTCCTCGATGACGATTTCCTTGATGCGGTCGCGGACCTCCGGGGTCGCCCCCTCGGCCAACGTCAGCAGCTCGCGCTCCTCCCGGTTCGGTCCCTGATTGACGGCCCGTTCCCAGACGTTTTGCTCGTAGGCGCTGCGCCGCTCGGTGAGGTCCTGTTCCAGGTCACGCACCGGCTCTCGGACAACCCGGTCGTATCCTTCGGGCATCTGATGCTCGGCACGGGCGCGCGACAGCGCGGCCTCATACCAGGGTTTGGGTTCCCGGGCTTGCTCACGCCGCCGGGCGGCATCTTCATTGGTACGATCCAGCCAACTGCCGAGATCCCGCCTGCGGACCTCGGCGGTATTGGCCTGTTCGGCTTCTGCCCTGCGATCATCCCAATAGCGTGCCAACTCGCCCCGTTCGTGCTGGCTCATGTCCCGCGCGGGCTGTTCGCTGGTCGGGGGCCAGTCTTCCCGTTCGGTCAGCAACGGATACGCACGGCGTTCATCGTCACTCGCCCGGCGGTTCATGGTCTGCTCCTTGAACTGGCGGGCCTGTACACGGCGCAGCGCACGCTCGGCCGGGTTGGGTCCGCGGTGTTTGGTCGGTTCAGCCTGGATGCCGCGAGCCTTGTGGCTGCGTTTGTCCAAACGCAGCGCGGACCCGGCAGCCTCCAGAAATTTGTTGCTGTTCGCTTCCCAGCCCGTTCGGGCTTTGGTCACGAAGGTTTTTTGATCCACGTTCGTGATCTTGGCCCCGAAGCCCTCCGGCTTCAGGGTACGGACGGTCAGCAGAATGTGGACATGGGGGTTGTGACCCGTACCGTCGTCATGAATGGCCACGTCAGCCACCATGCCTTGCGCCACGTACGGGGCGACAAAGGCATGGAGCAGGGGCACCCATTGATCTTGCGGGATGTCCCGCGAGATCGCCGCATCGATGGTCTTGGCCAGGCGGGCGTCGCGCCGCTTGGCGGTCGTATCGACCATGTTCCAGAGTTGGGCGCGGTCCCGCGCCCATGCAGGGGCACCCTCCGGTGCCAGTAGCGCGCTATGCACCACATCGGCCCGGTTGCCGAAATTGGTGACCTTGTTCTCGCGCTCATTCCAGATGGCCGTGCCGGAGTTGTAGGCCGCTTTCGCCACGGCGGAACGTTCTCCGCCGTCCGCCTTGCGTCGGGACAGGTTGTCGACGTGACAGTGGATGGTGTCCATCATCGGCGTCGGCCTTCGGGTACGCATTCACCAAATCGCACGGCGTGGGGGTGCAGGGGGTCTCCCCCTGCCGCACTTCCGTGTTCGCCGGGCCCGCGAGGGACCTGCGAACGCGGCAATGTTGCGCAACCTGTACGCGTTGTGCAACATGTAAGTGCGCTGTTAGATGGATAAACATATCCCCGAACATGTTCCGGGGAAAGTTGAGCAGCCTGAAGTAGTTGCGTGCCGGGGGGGCTATATGGCGGACGATCCGTTCGACCAGCTCAAGAACATGCCAATCCAGCCGGTCAAAGGCTTCGGGAACGAGGTCCGGGACGGTGTGCGGATCACTCAGGGCGGGCTGCGTGCCGGTCTGAGTATCGGCCGTGGCATGAGTGCCTGGATGCTCCGCCGCCGTTTGGAGAAGGAAGGCTACGACCCCATCACGATTGAGGCCGCCGTCGAAGCGGTGAAGGCCGGACGTGAGCCGGACGGTATCCTTGCCGCTGCTCAGCAGGCCTATCGGGCCAGGCGCAAACTCGATGAGATGCGGACCAACCCGCCGCCGATCCACGGCTCAGCGGCGTGGGCATTGCCCCAGGCACTCGTCGACGCCGGGTTCCTCGGTCCCGAGACCCAGGCGGACGGCCGCGGCATCCTGCTGGGGAAGGCGGACAGCGGCCAGCCGTTGCAGTGGGCCGGTGAAAGCCACCTGCTGACTGTCGCCCCTACGCGGACCGGCAAGGCGACGATGCAGATCATCCCGAACCTGCTCCACTACCGGGGCAGTGCGGTGGTGCTCGACCCGAAAGGCGAACTGGCTCTCGCCACCGCCCGCTGGCGTGCCGAGAACGTCGGCCCGGTCTATATCCTCAATCCGTTCGATATCCCGCAGTTCAACGGTGTCGGTCACGCGTTCAACCCGCTTGACCACGTCAAGGACGAGCGGGACGCGACCAAGCTGGCGGAGATGATTTATCCCCGAACGGACGACGATCGGCAGCGGTTCTTCGATAACGAAGCCATCGGGTTCCTGTCCGGCGTGATTTTGTTCAACGCCCGCTATGCGCCCGAACCGCACCGGAACTTCGGCACCATTCGCGACACGTTATCCTCGCTCAGCAAGGACTTTTACGGCCTCTTGCGGGCTATGAGCGATCCCGTGATGCCGGCGGCGATCCGCAACGCGGCCCAGACGGTCCAGACCAAAACCCGCGACGTGGGCCAGCCCCGGCTGATCGACAGCCTCAGCCAATATCTGCGCATCTGGGATACCCCCGGCCTGCGCCAGGCCACAGCACAATCTGACTTTGATTTTCGGGCGCTGAAGGATGCGCCGGCGACGGTCTATCTGGTTCTGCCGTTCGAAGAGATCAACGCCTACGGCACCTATGTGCAAATGGTCTTTGCCGCCGCGCTCGACGCCATGCTCGCCAATCAGGCCAAGCCCGATATCCCCGTGCTGTTTGTGCTCGATGAGTTTCTGGCGCTGGAAGCCGATGACCGGTTCATCAACGCGCTCAGGACCCATGCCAGTGCCGGGGTGCGGCTGTGGTTCTTCCTCCAGGACCTGCCGACGCTGGAACAGAAATACCCGACCACCTGGAAATCGTTCTTCCAGGCGGAGGTGAAGACGTTTTTCGGGACCGATGACCCGCATACGGCGGAACTGGTCTCGAACTATCTTGGCGACACCACCGTTGCGTACGAGTCGCCCAACACGAACATGGCGGTGGGCGGCGGCGGGGCGTCGTATTCGATTTCCGACAACGTGCATCTGACCGGCCGCAAGCTGCTGAACCCGGACGAAGTGATCCGGTTGCTGGCCACGACCGACGCCTCGAAGCCGCGCAAGGCGGTGCATTTCCTGCGGGGGGTTGCGCCGGTCCAGGCCACCCTGACGCCATGGTTTTCAAACGAGACCTGCCGCACTCGACACGGCAACTGGAATGGGGGGAATCCCAATGGCGACACTCGATCCGGCCCGACTTAGGAATCCGGTCTGGCCGACGGTGACGATCATGGTGATCGGCGCCATCATCGGCGTGTTCATCGGTACAGCGTTCGCGCTGACGACCGGCATGTTTGCCGCGGGCTTTGCCGGGCCACTGGCCTTCCTCATGTTTGGCCCGCTGGTGTTGGCTGAAGCCGGGGCCGGTCTCGCACTGGCGCTGGTCGCAGCACCGACCTGGGCCGGGTTCGGCGGCTGGCACTTCGGCGCAAAAGCCGCCACGCCCGGCGTGGCTGCGACCACCCTGGGCGTGACGTTGTTTTCGGAAGGTCACCCCATCCACCAGTACATCAACAAAAAAGCCGAAGAACTGTCGTTGCCGCCGATCAAATGGGTCGGCTGGTTCGATGATGAAGCGATTAACGCCTTCGCGATGGGGACCACACAAGAGAACGCGCTGCTGGCGTTCTCACGCGGGGCGATCCAGAAACTGACCATGCCACAACTGGATGCGGTGATGGCCCATGAACTGGCGCACGTGGCCAACAACGATATGGCCCGCATGACCTATGCCTATGGCGCGCAAAACGCCCTGACCTGGTTCCTCTACTTTCGCGGCCTCAAGAACATTGCCCGCTGGCTGTTCACGCCCACGTCGCAGATCGAAATTATGCGGTTCTCGCGACAGCGGGAGTTCTGGGCCGATGCCGTTGCGGCGGTGCTCACCAACCCGGAACAGATCATCGGGGCGTTGGACGCGATCCAGAACGATGTAGCCAAGCCCCCGAAGCAACAGCGCGCATTCGCCAGTTTCATGCTGCGGGCCAACCTCAACAATCTGTTCGCCAGTCATCCGCCGATTTCGGATCGGATACAGGCAATCGAAGATGGCCGATATATCAAGCGGTTGCCCTACCTGAACGCTGACGCGGCTCAGGGTGCGCCCACGACAGCACCGGTCGGGGCTGCTATGCCCGCGCCCGTGCGCGCTTCCGAACGTTGATCGCCGAGGCATTAAGCTGCGTCTTGATGTGCGCGGCATAGTGCTTCTCGATCATTTCGACGCTGGTGCGGCAGTTCTTGGCAACCTGATAGATGTCAGCGCCTTCCAGCAGGGCAGACAGATATAGGTATGCCGTAGGCTGTAGGCCGTGCGGCGGGCGCTTTCATGCTCGAGCTTGAACACTGTTACCAGCAAAAGCGGTTGAACCGCTCATTGTAGATGGTAGCAAATTTGACTCATAATCTATGACGTGTTGTTGTTTAATTTTGGAAGTTGAGGCTAGTCGATTTGCGTGACTTGAATTTCTGTAAATTAATAACATTCGAGGCCTTTCGAATTAAAATGCGTTCGACAGTCAAAAACAGGTCTTATGATCGAATTCTTGGACGCAGAGACGACAACCTATAATTGACGATAGGCATAGAGATTATATACCATTATCAAAATGCGTCGCTATTGCGCTAACGGAGGAGCATATTGATGCCCTGTTCAATTTACGATCCCGAGTTAGATATCGTAAAAATAGATACAAAAAAAGAACATAATCCGCTAATCAGTGTTTGCTTCGAACCGACTAATCGATGCCAAGGCATGTGTCCATACTGTTTAATTGAGAGGCACAAACCTGATATCGCGTTGGATAAAGCAATCACGTATGTCGATCTTTTAAATCAACTTGGCACTCGCAGAATCGGGTGGGGTGGCGGAGAGCCTTTACTTTTTCCGGGAATTTATGATCTCGGAACGTATGCACGCGGTCTCAACATGGGCTCATTATTGAGAACGAGTGGAACATTTACGATCGACGCGAGTGAGGCAATTAGTGCTTTCGATTGGGTCGATGTTTCACTTGACTCAATCGATCCAAACGTTTTCTCACAGTGTCGCCCGGGCGTTTCTTTCGAAAAACTGATTTATAACATTGTTAGCTTGTCTCCAATACTAAGGGTTCGTGTAAGTATATTACTTACATCGGTAAATAAGAATTCTCTATTCGAAACAATAAAATGGGCTTCAGCCACTGGGGTCAGGTGTGTCAGGATTCAGACACTTGTTCCCCGCGGTCGTGCGAAATCAAGATATGGCCAACTATCGGTGGATCCGTCTATTGAGCATAAATTGATCGAAGAAGCGATAAATTACGCCGAAAGCCTTAGTCTCCCTTGCTATGAACTTAAATCTGTATCAAAAGGTTTGATCGCAATTTTGAAGCCAAACGGAGATATCTATTCCGGTGACCCTGCGGGGATTGTCAAGTTAGGAAACTTGGAAGACGATCAAATTAGCATATTGATTGCAAATGCACTGGGAGATTCTCATAGGAGTCATTATGCAATTGGACAGTAATTATCACGAAATAATAAAAACGCTTAAATATCCGTACAGTGATACGCTTTTTACAGCCAATGGCGGCATTTTCTTTTGTGACGACTGTATTGTTAAGATTTCTCCAATTTCAATTAAAGATGTTATTCAATCAGTTAAAGAAAGGAAAATTTATGAGGAGCAAGATATCGATGTTTCTTCAGAAAAATGCACGCTTAACGGAAAGCATTACAAAGTGGAGAAATTTCCATTATATGCAGAAAATAGGTTTCTTGCCAATATTCTATGTTCAAAAGACAAAGTAAATATAGAAAGGATAGTTGCCAGCCATTTTTCACTAAGTAAGGTGTTCCCGCGCGATCCTGTGCTCGCGAAAACCTATTTCGCGGCACTTCGGAAGAATTTTAGGGAACAAAAAGCACACTTACATACGGAATATAGCCACGAGTTAGGTGAATTAGAAAGCGTGTTTCTATTTCTTATGGCTGCATCGGAGGCGAATGAAAGATTGAATGCCCGCATATCGGCACTTCATTTGTGCCACGGAGATGTCCATCCAGGAAATATTCTCTTGCATGGTAGTCGATGCTTGTTTCTCGACCCTTCAACAGGGCCTAGATATCATTCAAGGAATTTTGTTTGGAATGATTTGGCCGCACTTGCGGGGAGTTCTATAATGTTAGCAAGGGAGGACGTTGCCGAAAATGTGATTTCTTGTTTGGATGGTCTGTATCATGATTTCGATCTGAGGTTGTTTAGTCAGTGGATGATTCTTAAATCTTTGGTCCGGGTTCGATTTGAGCGTTCGATACTTAATTTAAATGGGCACATGCCATCACACCGATTGTATTGGCGAAAGGAGTTGGTTACAAACGGTTTAAAACGATTAATATTTTATATAGACTCGTCTAACCTGCTTATACGCCGCGGAAGGCGCTGCTTCTCTCAAAATGATTTGCACGTAATTATTAATAGAAGCGATAAGATGTTGGAGACATTGAACTTCAGAAGAGTTGAACTCGTTTACAAGTCAACTGTTCTGCTTGCTGTCTATGCTGCTATTCTTGCGGCAGATATACAGGCGCTGTCGACTATTGATAGCGGTGCAGTTGGGAAATATGCACGGTTTCTCGCTCTTGTTAGTTTATTTGCGGCTCTAATTGGTGCCATTAAGACATTGGGAATCATAAAGCGGTTATCAAAACCGAGAGGGAGCCGACGTATTCGTGGGAGAATTTTCTTTTTTGGTTGGATCGCTGGGCAAGAACAAAAAGTTTTACGAGAAGTCCTGCTCGAAAGCGATCCTGAAAAACTCATTGATGAAGTCGGACGCCAAGCGGTTGCTTTGTCTTTGAACTTAGAGGATCGATATGCGGCGCTTAGGTGGGCCTATCGTTGGGCCGTCATCGCACTGACAATGCTTTGCGCCTATGCTGCTGTCGGCCCGTCCATAGAATTACTTAATGGCGTGACTAGTTGGTTGGCCGCATGGGACATTCGGGATATGGTAGTGTTGTTTTTGGAGTTTTTCCAAAGGGAGTAGGGTTATGAAACTAACTATGATTGGAACGGGTTCGATTCTTACGAACCCTCTCAGTGCATGTTGTCTCATCGATGACTGTATAATGGTAGATGTTCCTAATGGCGCTGTTAAAAATTTGCGGCGAATGGATGTTAATATAGCTGATATCGACGTTTGCCTGATAACGCATTTCCATGGAGATCACTACTTCGACATACCTTTTATGTTACTAGAACAAGGGTTAAGAAATAAGCGGGAAAATGATTTTAATATTGTTGGTCCTTCTAGCGTAGAAGAGTATGTTTTTAATTTGTTTAATATGGCTTATCCTGATCAGTGGGATCGAATAGCGGAGGGCTCGCGAGTCAAATTTTTACCGCTGAGAGCCAATGAATTTCAGTCGGTGTGTATTAATGGCTACGAAATAAATTCGGTACCTGTAAAACATGATGGGCTCGAGGCTTATGGGTATTGTGTTACAAAAGACGGGAAAACGATTGGTATCTCGGGAGATTCGGAACTCTGTGATGGGGTTGAGTGGATAGCGCGGGTATCGGACTTAGCTGTTGTAGATACCTCTTTTTTAAAGGCTCGATCGGGGCATATGGGTGTTGATGATATGGCGTATCTTGTTAGGGCATATGGATCAATAGGAAAAACTTTTGTTGCCACACATATGAGTGATGAAGTGCAGTCCATTGATACGGATGAGTTTATTGTTCCGAAAGACGGTTCTGTTTTTAATGTTTAATAATTACGATAGTATTTCGTTTAGTGCGTAGGCCCATGCCTTTTTGAGTGATGGGAGGTCAGACCTTAAACAGTAACAACGTATACCGGAGAAATTAAAGGTCGCAAAATTGTTTTTCTCTTGGAGTTCGAGCGGCTTCTTGATCGTTGTTGGAAGGACTTGTTCTGAGAGGGGGAGGTTGAGCAGGTCGATCACGTTCGATCGTTCTTTGTTTGTCTCTAGTTCGGATAAACTGTAGTGAGATTCGCATTTCTGATATTCGATAGCGGCGACTATTTCGCACTGATTGAGGATTTTGGGAGATTGGGAGCCTGTGTGTTCTCGGATTACCGAAAGATAGTCAACAGGGCTTAAACTTAGTCTGCCATCATAGTATCCGTTCAATGGACTGGCGTGAAGTATTTTCGGAATTGGCGATTCTTCAATATACCCTAAGGGCGGCTCGCGAAAACGAGTTATGGCAGGGTAAGACAATGCCCGTAAAAAGTTGTTTTCTTGACGTAAAATGCACTGATCGTTTGTGACGAAATCGTAATGACCAATGGGGAGTATTCCCTGTAATGCTGTCGTTTTCCCGCCTCCTGGTTTCGCAGTGATGAGTACACCTTTTTTACACGTATTGGCTATCGCGGCTGCGTGTATATTAACTCCACCCATTTCTATTGCTCGAAGCTTTGCTGAAATGCGAACGGTTGAAATAGCGTCTAAGATCTTCTGCCTTGTGTCGGTACCGTTGGCTTGATGTTGACCGTTTTCTTGAAATATTTGGACTTTTGAAAAATACGGATTGAGCTCTCTGGATAAAATATCGGATTGGTCGGATGAAAAGAAATTACTCGTAGCCGCCCGTATATTTAACTTTAGGCGCTCGTCGCTGAATTCAATTGTATTCATTGGTGGCGTGACTCCGATTGGATGGATCGAATTATTTGCAAATAGGAGGGGCGTTTTTTGGTCTACTCATGAGGCGCTATTTCGGGGCGACTTGAGCTAAAGGTTCCATCAATCTTTTTGGGATGCTTTACGCAGAAAATAGTGATTTAAGACGTGAAATCTAGTGTTTGAGTAGCGCGAATTGTACGTGTTTAAGTGTGCTCGATCCAGCGCAATTTGAGGCGAAATGAAATATCGCGGATGCCAATGCGAACGGTCTTTGCGTCGTCGCACGCAATTGCCATAAACCAAACAGTTAAAAGGCATTTGGCGCTTAAGGCGTGTCTCGATACTGCGCAGCGCTAAGTCTAACGTTTTTTGCACCATTTAGTTCTTTTTGGCCGCCGGGGCTGTGAACATTGTCTGTACTATCACATTACCATCTTCGTTGGGCCGTTTGCACTATCCAAGGAGTTCGATTATATTTGGAATGATTTACGTTTTTCAATTTTGAATTCGATCATCCATCGTTTTTTGACACGCGTTTCCGAACGTTGATCGCCGAGGCGTTGAGCTGCGTCTTGATGTGCGCGGCGTAGTGCTTCTCGATCATTTCGACGCTGGTGCGGCAGTTTTTGGCGACCTGATAGATATCAGCGCCCTCCAACAGGCGCAGACAGATATAGGTATGGCGCAGGCTGTAGGCCGTTCGGCGGTTGCCCTGGCGGTCGTACTTGAGGCCTTCTTCCTCCAGGATCCGGTTGAACCCTTTGCGGTGATAGGCCGGAAACAGCTTGTCGGTGGGGGCAGGGGTGTTGCGCTCGACCATCCGCTTGAACGGATGCACGGCCCCGGCCGTGCTCTTGCAGTAGCCGACCCCGCGCTTGCCCCGCACCTCAATCACCAGAATGGTTTGGCCGCCGTCCTGCTCAATCGACACGTCCCGGTATTCGAGGTTGTTGGCCTCATCGGGCCGCAGGCCGGTGTTGGCCATGAACAGCACATAGTCGTGCATCTGCTCGGCCGCCCATTGCCATTTCTTGCCCTGGGCTGCCTTCGCGTTGCGCCGGGTCGCCTGATAGAGCTTCTTGTAGTCCTCCGGTGAGAACCACGCCCGATGGGTGACCTTCCGGGAAAGCTGGTAGGGCGTTGAGAAGTCGGGCAGGTGCCCAATCCAGCCCTCGCGCAAGGCGGTCTTCATGACCTGCCGGAGCACGACGATTTCCTGATTGAGCGTGCTGTGTGCCGGCACTTTGCCGTTTTCGTCCGGCGTTCGCCGGAGCACCCGGTACTCCTGCAACAGGCCGGGGGTGATTTCCGACAGGCCCTTGGTGCCGAAGAACGGCAGCAGGTGGTTGTTTAGCCGTCCCTGGTGGTTCTGCACATACCGCTCGTTCCGCTCCCCTGCGGTCATCACCGCGTACTGCGTGGTGAACAGCTTCGCCGCGTCGGCAAACGTCTTCTCGTTCTTGATCTCGCCGCGGCGCACCTTGACGCGCAGTTCCAGATACCAGTCCTCGGCAAACTCCTTGGCGCGGGCCAGGCTCTTCTCACGGGTGCTGGTCCGCATCTTCTTGCGGTTGACGTAGGTATGGCACTGCCAGACGGAGCTGCTGCTCCGTTTGTAGACCCGAACCTTCCCGCCCAGAATGGAATGCGATTCAGCCATGGCACACCCTCCGAAAAGTGTGCCTGCAGTGTGCCTGCGGTTTTTGGCGAAAATGTGAGTCGAAAGACCGACCGTAAGTATCTGATTTTGCTTGGCTGGGGAACCTGGATTCGAACCAGGACCGACGGAGTCAGAGTCCGCTGTTCTACCGTTAAACTATTCCCCAAGGATGCCGTCGGGTCGGCAGCCCGGCTCCGCGGGCGCGGCCCGCGGAAGACCCTCCGTATAGGGTCGGCAAAATGCGTTGTCAACGGCGGGGCGGCGCCGGCAAACGGGTTTTGCCGAAAGGGGCGTTCGGCCGGGCTGCATGGCGCTTGAGCGTTGCCGGCGCGGGGCGGGCCCGAGAGCTCGGTTGCGGCTGGCGTTGGGTCCGCAAGGCCTTGCCGGTTCAGGGCGTTCTCAGGATCCAGACGACCTTTGCTGCGATCCGCGTGTCGATGCCGTCCTTGCCGTGCCCGGTGCGGATGGGCTCGGCCGTGCCGGCGGCCGGGTCGGCTTCGACCAATTCGGTCCGGCCGCCATGTCGTGAGACGCGCCGCGCGGTGCGCTCGACGATGCCTTGCGCCTTCCTCAGGCGTTCCACCACGACGAGGGCGCCGTCATTTGGAGCGGCGTCGGGGTCGAGCGCCCGGCAGATGAGGAAGCCGCCTTCCGGAGCAAGGTGACCGAGCGAGCCGTCGCGGACGCGATAGGCGACCATGGCGCCGTCCTCCGTTCTGTCGTCAATGACCGGCAGGAAGGCCGTCGGCGTCCGGTCCGGGGCCTCCTCGATCCACGCCCCCTTGGCGATCTCGCCGACGACCGGGGTAGGGGCGGGCGCTGCCTTGCCCTTTTTTTCCAGCGGTTCGGCCTCGCCCGTCAGCAGCCAGGCGGCAGTGACGCCAAACGCTTTGGCGTAGCGGCGGGCGACGTCCGGCCCGAAGGCGTTCTGGCCGTTTTCATGGGCGGCATAGGTGGAGGGGGAAAGGCCCAGGCTCAGCGCTGCGGCGCGGGCGGAGCGGAATCCAGCTTCGGCCCGGGCGGTGCGCAATCGGTCGGCCATCGTGTCCATCCTGTCCCCCTTCAACACGGAATGTACATAAATCATGTTGACATTATAAACACAAATAATGTAAATAACAGATCACCGCGAGGCGGTTTCTTTTCAAATCTTCAAGCGAGGCGACGCGATGGCCGTTGCACAGATGCCGGCGCCGGCAGGGGCGCCGAACAATCCCGTTTTGCCCGAATGCGAGCGGGGGCGATCCACGGGCGTTGCCGCCGCCCTCGGCATCACGCCCTGCACCTGGTGGGTGCCGAATGCCGATCCGCTGGCGCCGCGCGGCGGGCTCGTTGCTGTGTCGCTGGCGCGGCTGTCGTTCCTGGAGGATCCACAATGAGCTTTTGCCTGTCGCCGCGCGGCGCGGCGTTCCTGGAGCGCCGGGAGGGGTTCGTCGCCAACGCCTATCGCGACGCGGTCGGCGTCGTCACCATCGGTACCGGTTTCACCGACGCCAGCCGCATATTCCGGGCCTATTGGCAGGAAACTCGCGGCCACCGGCTGCGCATGGGCGACACCATCACCCGCGCGGAAAACGCCCGTCTCTTGAGCGAGGTCGCCGACGGGGAATATGGCGCCGCCGTCACCGCGTCGATCCGTCCAAAGGAGCAGCATCACTACGACGGTGCGACCTCGGTCGCCTTCAATCTCGGCAAGGGATCTGTCGCCTGGCGCTGGGCGCAGGCGCTGAGGGACGGCGATCCGGCCCGCTGCGCGGCGCTCTTGAGGGTCGGCTACAACACGGCCGGCGGGCGTCGGCTTGCCGGGCTCGTCGCGCGGCGGCGGCTGGAAGCGGCGCTCATCGAGCACGGCGACTATGCCGACGGTGGCCCGAATGGCCATTCCGCCGATGGGGACGACAAGAAAACGCTTGCCGACTACCAGAAGCTCCTGAAGGACCGCGGTTTCGATCCGGGGCCGGCCGACGGGCTCTGGGGGCCGAAGACGAGGGCAGCCGTGCTTGCCTTCCAGCGGTCCCATGACGGGCTCGCCAATGACGGCATTCTGGGGCCGGCGACGAAGGCCGCGCTCGACCGCGGCGCGGTCGCGACGCGTGATGCAAGGTCCTCGGCCCTTGCGGCGGGGCTCGCCACGGCGGCGGGCGGGGCCGTCTCTGCCGGCTCCGATACCGGCGCCCCGGCCTGGGTGCTCGCCGTGGTGGCGACAGTCATTGCCGCATCGCTCGCCTATGTCCTCTGGCGCAATGGCGACGAGATCGCCCGCAGGCTGCGGGGGCTCGGCCATGCGTGAGACCCTCAAACGCCTGAAGGGCTGGCGCACGCGGCTCTCCAACGCCGCCTTCGCCGTCGTCGGCCTCCTTGCCCTTGTCGAGCCGCAGCTCTGGGCGGCGGTCGTGCCGGTCAAGTATCAGGGCGCCGTCCTCGTCGTCTCGGCCCTTGCCAACATCCTGCTCCGCCAGGTCACCACCGGCCCGGCCGGCACCAAGGTGTGAACGATGCTGAAGCTGGTCCTCTCCTGGCTCACCGGCGGCGTCGCCGACCGGCTGATCGAGGCCTATCGGGCAAAGCTCGACGCCGCCAACGATGCGGAGCGAATCGCTGCCGATATCCGCATCGGCAAGCTGGAAGCCCAGCGCGATCTCGCCCTTGCCGAGAGCGGGTATTTCTGGTCGGCGACCCGGCTCGGGCGGTTTCTCTTCGCCGTGCCGCTCGGCCTGTGGTACGCCGCAGGCGTCCTCGACAGCATCTTTTTCTTCGATTGGAACGTTGCGGCGCTGCCGCCGCAGTTCTGGTCGATCGCCGAGATCGTCATTCCGGCTCTGTTCCTGTCCGAGACGGCCCAGATCGGCCTGCGCTACTGGGGCCGCAAGGCCTGACGGCTGCCGTCCGCGCGCTCGACAATCCGCCGGCACTCAATCGTCCATCGTGGGCAAGACGCATTCCGCCCGGTCAGTTTCGGCGCGGCGAATGCTTGCACCCTGTCCTTTGCCTGCTACACTTGTCGGCAACGGGAAATATCGGCGTCGCCGCGCGCGGTCTCTCGCGCGGTCGGTGACGCGAGAGGATAAAATTGAGTGACACGGGTGACGGTCCGCCGCCGGCGGATCGGGATAGGCCCGGTGACGGCGCGCGGATCGGCGTGAACGATCTCGCGTGCGGCAAGGCCGAGGCAGCCGGCGGAGCCGGCGCTGAACCGGGGCGCAAGCATCGCCGCCGCAAGAGAAGGCGTGGCAAGGCGGCGCATGGGACCGGGCAGGGGGCGTCGGCTGTGCCGGCGGGAGAGGCTGCGCGCGCGATGCAGCACTCCCGGCCTGACCAGCCCCGGCAGAACCAATTCCAAGACACTGAGAACGGACCGGCCGCGGCGAACGCGTCGACGAGCGCTGCTGCGGGGGGCGATGCTTCCGGCATCGATCCTGCCAATGGGCCGGGCAACGCCGTTGACCAGCCCCGACATGGCGGCCCGGACGGCGTCGCGTCTTCCGGGACCGGCGGAAAGCGCCGCCGGCGGCGCAACCGCGCAAGGCGGCGCCTGAAGGAGGCCCTCAGTCAGGAGCAGGCGCGGGCCCGCGAGGAAAGCGCGGCGGAAGAGCCCGTCGTTGCTCCCGTCCTGAAGGACCCGGGGCCGGTGCCGGACCTGCCGGGACCCGAAGAACCGGTGGTCATTGCCGCCGCCGACCCCGTGCCGCCCGCCGATCCCCCCTTTCCCGAAAAGGCGCCGGATGCCGGGCGGCCGAGATATGGTCACGGCGGCTCGCGGCCGCCTTCCGGCAATGGCAAGCGCGCCCTTTATGCTGCCCTTGATCTCGGCACCAACAACTGCCGGCTGCTCGTTGCCGAACCCCAGGAGCGCGGGTTCAGGGTCGTCGATGCGTTCTCGCGCATCGTCCGGCTCGGCGAGGGCGTCCAGCGCACGGGCACGCTCAGCGACAACGCCATGGAGCGGGCGATCGAGGCGCTGCATGTGTGCCGCAAGAAGCTGACGGACCGCGGCGTGGAGCGGGTCCGGCTGATCGCCACAGAGGCCTGCCGGGCGGCCCTCAACGGCGAGGCGTTCCTGGAGCGCGTCCATGGCGAGACCGGCCTGACGCTGGAGATCGTCAGCCGCGAAACCGAGGCGCGGCTTGCGGTTGCCGGCTGTTCGACGCTGGTCGATCCGCAGGCCGCCGGCGTCGTCCTGTTCGATATCGGCGGCGGCTCCTCGGAACTCGTCTGGCTCGACCTGCGTGGCCGCTCGCGCGAGCGCGGTGTCGCGCTGACCCGCTTCATCCGCTCCTGGACGTCGATGCCGCTTGGCGTCGTCACCCTGTCGGAGCGTCATGGCGGGGTGCATGTCTCGCGCGCCGTCTTTGAGGACATGGTCGCCGACGTCGACACCCATCTCGACCATTTCGCCGAGGCCGCGCTCCTCACCAAGATCATCGCCGGCCGGCAGGTCCACATGCTCGGCACGTCGGGCACGGTGACGACGCTTGCCGGCGTCTATCTCGGCCTTGAGCGCTACGACCGGCGCCGGGTCGACGGCGTCTGGCTCGACGAGGACGATCTCGGCGCGATGATCACGCGGGTCGCCTCCATGAGCTATGACGAGCGGGTGGCGAATCCGTGCATCGGCGCCGACCGAGCCGATCTGGTGCTGGCCGGCTGTGCCATCCTGGAGGCGATCCGCCGGCGCTGGCCCTGTCCGCGCCTGCGCGTTGCCGACCGGGGACTGCGCGAGGGCATCCTCGTGGAACTGATGGCCGCCGACGGCGTCTGGCGGCGGCGACGCCAGCAACGGCGCCAGCGCAACCGGGGAGGTCCGTCATGAGCGGCAGGCGAAGCGGCGGTACTGGCAGTGGCAGTGGGGGCGGCCGCAACATCCACACCAAGGTGCGCGCCAACAGGAAGCGGACCGAATCCTCGCGCCGCTGGCTGGAGCGCCAGCTCAACGACCCTTACGTACAGCGCGCCAAGATCGAAGGGTTCCGCTCGCGCGCGGCCTTCAAGCTGATCGAGATCGACGAGCGTTACTCGCTCCTGAAGCCGGGCGCCCGGGTCGTCGACCTCGGCGCCGCGCCCGGCGGCTGGTCGCAGGTCGCGGCCGACAAGGTCGGATCGACGGATACCGACCCGCTGGTCGTCGCCATCGACCTCCTCGACATGGAGCCGGTGCCGGGCGTTATCTTCATGAAGAAGGATTTTCTGGACGACGACGCGCCGGACGCCCTCAAGGCCGCGCTCGGCGGGCACCCGGCCGATCTCGTCCTCTCCGACATGGCGGCCCACGCCACCGGCCACCGTAAGACCGACCATTTGCAGATCATGCATCTGTGCGAGGTGGCGCACGAGTTCGCCCGCGAGGTGCTGGCGCCCGGCGGACATTTCCTCGCCAAGGTCCTGCGCGGCGGCACCGAGCACACCCTGCTCGCCGCCCTGAAGCGCGATTTTTCGTCCGTCGGCCACGTCAAGCCGGCGGCGAGCCGGCAGGATTCGGCGGAACTCTATGTGCTGGCGCGGGGATTCCGGGGCGAGGGGGAATAGGCTACGATTCCGGTCCTATTCTCCGGCATTGGCTCCAACTCTGCCGTCACCCCGGCCGTAGCGGAGCGGAGAGCCGCGGGCTTTTGTCCTTGTCCCGACGTTATGCCGGGGCGCGTCACGGAGGCTGTTTCTGGATTGCTTCGCTGCGCTCGCAATGACGGTTTTCCCAAGAATTTCAACGTCATTGTGAGGAGGCCGTAAGGCCGACGCGGCAATCCAGTCCTGCCTTGCCAGGCGCTCCAGCGTCGATGCGGGCATCTGTCTGGCTTGATGTCCGACCGACGTTCCTCACGTCGAATGGGTGAAGCCGCCGTCGACCCGGATATTCTGGCCGGTGATGTAGCCGGCGCCGTCCGAGAGCAGGAATGCCGCCGTCTCGGAGATCTCCGTGAACCGGCCGTAGCGCGCCATCGGGATGCGGTTGAGGATCGCGTCTTTCGGCTCCAGGGACTCCATGAAGCCCGGCAGCACGTTGTTGATGCGGATGCCCTTGGCCGCGTGCTGGTCGGCGTAGAGCTTGACGAAATTGGCGAGCGCGGCGCGAAACACCGATGAGGTCGGAAAGGCGGCTTCCGGCTCGACCGATGAGAAGCCGGTGATGTTGACGATGGCGCCCCTGGTCTTTTCCAGGTGCGGTGTCGCCAGCCGGATGAAGCGGACGATCGCCAGGAAATAGACCTCCATGCCGCGCACCCAGTCATAGTCGGTCAGTTCCGCGACCGGACCCTTGGGCCCGTGGCCGGCGCTGTTGACGAGGGCGTCGATGCGCCCGTAGCGCTGAACGACCGCGTCGATGAAATCGGTGCAGGCATCGTGGTCGAGATTGTCGGCGATCATGCCGAAACCGCCGAGTTCGGCACCGAGCTTTTCGGCCTTGTCCGACGACGAGGAGACGGCGACGGTATAGCCCCTGGCAGCAAGGGTGCGGGCGATGTCGGCGCCCATGCCGCTGCCGGCGGCGGTGACGACGGCGATTTTCGGCTCGCTCATGGTCGGCTGGTCCCATTCAAGACGTCAAAAACCCTGCGGCCATCACCGGCGAGCGGCCCCGAAATGTCAAGCCGCCGGCGCGCTTGTTCGCGGCTTCATGGAAAAGCCGCAGAAAGCCCGTATACCGCGCTTTTCACCGGCCCGTCCGCATGGTAATGACCGGCGCCAATCCTTTCCGGAGTTGCCGAGTCGCCAGCCAGCCCAAGGGCTGGCCGACCGTGCTGCGAAGGATGCCATTCGGAGCGCTTTCCCGGCCCTTCGATCCAACACTTCGGGAGCTGGCTCATGCCGACATTCTACGAACCCGCGGGCAGCCGGGAAGCGCTGACCTTTGATGACGTCCTCCTGTTGCCGGGCCACTCGGAAGTGATGCCGGGCCAGGTCGATGTGAAGACGCGGCTGACCGCCACCATCGAGCTCAACCTGCCGATCCTGTCCGCCGCCATGGACACCGTGACGGAATCGCGGCTCGCCATCGCCATGGCCCAGGCCGGCGGCCTTGGCGTCATCCACCGCAACATGACGCCGGAACAGCAGGCCGAAGAGGTCCGCCAGGTCAAGAAGTTCGAATCCGGCATGGTCGTCAATCCCGTGGTCATCGGCCCGGACGCAACGCTCGCCGACGCGCTGGCGCTGAAGGAGCGCTACGGCATTTCCGGCATTCCGGTGGTGGAGAACGGCGGCACCGGCGGCCAGCATGTCGGCCGTCTCGTCGGCATCCTCACCAACCGCGACGTGCGCTTTGCCTCGGACATGGGCCAGAAGGTCTATGAGCTGATGACGCGGGAGCACCTGATCACGGTCAGCGAGAACGTCCGCCACGAGGAAGCCAAGCGGCTCCTGCACCAGCACCGCATCGAGAAGCTCCTCGTCGTCGACGACGACCGCAACTGCATCGGCCTGATCACCGTCAAGGACATCGAGAAGTCGCAGCTCCACCCGAACGCCTGCAAGGACGACCAGGGCCGGCTGCGCGCGGCGGCGGCGACCACCGTCGGCGACGACGGCTATACCCGCTCGGAACGGCTGATCGATGCCGGCGTCGACCTCATCGTCATCGACACGGCGCACGGCCACTCCCAGAAGGTGCTCGATTCCATCGGCCGCACCAAGGCGCTGTCCAACCGGGTCCAGGTGGTCGCCGGCAATGTCGCGACGGGCGACGGCGTCAAGGCGATGATCGATGCCGGGGCGGATGCGGTGAAGATCGGCATCGGGCCGGGCTCGATCTGCACCACCCGCGTCGTTGCCGGCGTTGGCGTGCCGCAGCTCACCGCAATCATGGATGCGGTCGAAGTGGCGGATGCCGCCGACATTCCGGTCGTTGCCGATGGCGGCATCAAGTTTTCCGGCGACCTGGCCAAGGCGCTCGCCGCCGGTGCGTCCTGCGCCATGGTCGGCTCGCTGCTGGCCGGCACCGACGAAAGCCCCGGCGAGGTCTATCTCTACCAGGGCCGCAGCTACAAATCCTATCGCGGCATGGGCTCCGTCGGCGCCATGGCGCGCGGCTCGGCCGACCGCTATTTCCAGGCCGAGGTGCGCGACAGCCTGAAGCTGGTGCCGGAGGGCATCGAGGGCCAGGTGCCCTACAAGGGCCCGCTCGGCAGCGTGCTGCACCAGCTCGCCGGCGGCCTTCGGGCGGCGATGGGCTATGTCGGCGCGCCGGATCTGGCCTCGTTCCGGGAAAAGGCCCGGTTCGTCAGGATCTCGTCCGCCGGTCACCGGGAAAGCCACGCCCACGACGTCACTATCACCCGCGAAAGCCCGAACTATCCGGGCAACCAGTAGGCACCGCGGCATGCCGGTTCTTGCGGGGGTTTTTGCCCCGGTGCTATAGCCCGGTGTGAGGGACCCGTGTGAACGACCGTTTCGGGCGCGCCTCCCGTTGCCTCGCGCCCGCCATCTCTTTTGGAGCATCCATGTCCGTCGATACCGCCACCGTCAAACGCGTCGCGCACCTGGCGCGGATCGCCGTCACCGAGGAAGAGGCCGAGAAGATGACCGGCGAGCTCAACGCCATTCTCGGTTTCGTGGAGCAGCTCGACGAGGTCGACGTGACCGGCGTCGAGCCGATGACCTCTGTCGTCGCCGTCACCATGAAGAAGCGGGCGGACGGCGTCACCGACGGCGGCTATCCCGACGACGTGGTCGCCAACGCGCCGGAGACGGAAGACCATTTCTTCGTCGTGCCGAAGGTCGTGGAGTAAGCCGATGACCGATCTGACGGAGCTGACCGTTTCCGAAATCCGCGACGGCCTTGCCGCCAAGGATTTCTCCGCCCTGGAACTGACCGACGCCTACCTTGCGGCGATTGACGCCTTCAACGGGCGCTTCAATGCCTATGTGGCGGTGACGCCCGATGAGGCCCGCGAGATGGCGATCGCGTCGGACGCGCGGATCGCCACCGGCGAGGTCCGGCCGCTGGAGGGCGTGCCGGTCGGCGTCAAGGACCTCTACTGCACCAGGGGCGTCCACTCCCAGGCCGGCAGCCACATCCTCGACGGCTTCAAGCCGCCCTATGAATCCACCGTCACGGCGAACCTGTGGAACGACGGTGCGGTGATGCTCGGCAAGCTCAACATGGACGAGTTCGCCATGGGTTCCTCCAACGAGACCAGCTATTACGGCCCGGTCGTCAGCCCGTGGAAGTCGCGCGAGAGCAACGCCGACCTCGTGCCCGGCGGCTCGTCGGGCGGCTCGGCGGCGGCCGTCGCGGCGAACCTTTGCGCGGCGGCAACCGCAACCGACACCGGCGGCTCTATCCGCCAGCCGGCCTCGCTGACCGGCACGGTCGGCATCAAGCCGACCTATGGCCGCTGCTCGCGCTGGGGCATCGTTGCCTTTGCCTCCTCGCTCGACCAGGCCGGGCCGATCACCCACACCGTGCGCGATGCGGCGATGATGCTGAAGTCGATGGCCTCCGTCGACGCCAAAGACACCACTTCGGTCGATATCGAGGTGCCGGACTACGAGGCGGCGATCGGCCAGTCGGTCAAGGGCATGAAGATCGGCATTCCCAAGGAATACCGGGTCGAGGGCATGCCGGCGGAGATCGAGACCCTGTGGGCGAAGGGCCGCGACTGGCTGAAGGATGCCGGGGCGGAGATCGTCGACATCTCGCTGCCGCACACGAAATATGCGCTGGCTGCCTATTACATCGTGGCGCCGGCCGAGGCCTCGTCGAACCTTGCCCGCTATGACGGCGTGCGCTACGGCCTCCGGGTGCCGTCCGACGAGATCATCGAGCAGTATGAAAAGACTCGGTCCGCCGGCTTCGGCGCCGAGGTCAAACGGCGCATCCTGATCGGCACTTATGTGCTCTCGGCCGGCTATTACGACGCCTACTACCTGAAGGCGCAGAAGGTCCGAACGCTGATCAAGAAGGACTTCGAGGACGTCTTTGCCGCCGGCGTCGATGCGATCCTGGCCCCGGCAACCCCGTCCGCGGCCTTTGCCGTCGGGGCCATGGACAATGCCTCGCCGGTTGAGATGTACCTGCAGGACATTTTTACCGTCACCGTGAACATGGCCGGTCTGCCGGGCATTTCCGTCCCCGGTGGGCTCGACGCCTCCGGCCTGCCGCTCGGCCTGCAGCTCATCGGCCGCCCGTTCGACGAGGCGACGCTGTTCCGCGCCGGCCAGGTCATCGAGGATGCCGCCGGGCGCCTGCGGCCGCAGAAGTGGTGGGGCTGAGCGCCCGCGCCTCAAAAATTCACCGGAAAACAAAAACGCCGCGCGGCCGGATCGGCTCGCGCGGCGTCTTGATTCCGCGGAAAGGTCGGGCCGGCGGCGTCGGCGCTACTGCGCTTTGGCGGCGGCGTCGCAGGGCGTGTAGGTGCCGGTGATGTATTCGAAGTTCGGCACCACCTCGTCGGCCTGGTCGTCGGTCTGCTCGCCGTCGTTTTCCGGCACCGGCGTCAGGCTGAGGGCGACCTCGCCCATGACGAACTCGTTCTGCGACTGCACCCGCAACTCGCCGTTCTGTTCGCGGATGACGGACAGCATGTCCGGGCGGGTGATGCCCGAATCGTCGCCGCAGGAGACCAGCACGGTCACCGTACCGTCCTTGCCGCCCCAGAAGTCGCGGTAGGTGCAGCCGAACTCGGTACCAAAGATGCCGGTCTTGTCGAGCACGAGGGCGCCGGACTCCTCCCGCGCCGCCTGGTCTTTGCACGCGGCGGGATCGGTGGCGTATGTCTTGTTGAAGAAGTCGGGCATCTGACCGGCCAGCGCCGGCAGCGTCGTCCCGGTAAGGATCATGGCAACGAGCGCAGTCTTTCGAAGCATGGAAAACCACCTGAAGGGTTCGAGAAACGGTGCGGGATTATTAGGCAAGTTTTTGGCGTTGCCAATGGCGAAATGGCGGCGAAAAAGAGGCGCCGTCAGGGGTTTTTCGCGCCCGGGCATGCGGCCGTGCGAAGACATCGCAAGAAAGGCCGTTCCGGCGTGACCGGGCCGCTTGCACTGCGATTGCCGGTGGGTCCGTTCGGGAGCAGATTGGGGGCGCTTCAGGCCGACGCTCTCGTCGCGGAGCAGCACCCCATAGGACCATGATGCGACAGGTGTCGTTTCCGGGCCCGACGATGCAAAGACAAGGGGATGAATGTGATGACGGTCGACGAATTCGCAGCCACGCTTGACGCCGGCACGCCGCCGGCCGGCCTGTCACCGGCGCTCCTCGGCCTGTGGCATGCGGGACGGGGCGAATGGACGACGGCGCACGAGATCGTTCAGGACGACGACGGGCGCGACGCGGCCTGGGTCCACGCCTGGCTGCACCGCGACGAGGGCGACACCTGGAACGCCGGCTACTGGTACCGCCGCGCCGGCCGGCCGGTATATTCCGGTGCGCTGGACGAGGAGTGGCGCGAGATCGCGGAAGGGCTGCTGGGGTGAGGGGTTATCTTGCCTTTTGAGGTTCCTGAGCGGCTCCCCCATCACGCCTCGATTTCATATTTCTTGGGGAAGTTCACCGGGTCGTAGTCGGTGTCGCTCCGCCGGTCGACAACGGATTTGTGGATGCGGGGGACGACCGCGTCGTTGTCGATCATGCGCGGCTCGGCAAGCGGCAGATAAAGGCCTCCCAACCGCCGTCGCGGCCATTCCATCCACTTTGCGTCTTTCGGCACGTATTCGAGCGGCTGCCAGCCCCATGTGAGCGAGTCGTGGGCCCTGGCCTTGTGGTCGGGCCTGACGTAGACGGTCTTTGCGCCCATTCGCGGCTTGCCGAGGACGATGTGGTTCCACATCGGAGTATTGACGCTGAGGCCGCTGGCCTTGGCTTCGCGCAGCATCCAGTCGAGGGGGAACTTCGCCAGCCCGCTTTCCGCCTCCGGATAACCGCCGCCGACGTCCGAATGGCAGCCGGCGAACCAGACCTGTTTGATGTCCTGGAGGGTTGCAGGGGCCTTTTTGTCGAACGGGTTGCGTTTGAAGGGTTGCGGTTCGATCCATCGATTGAGGCGGAACATCGCCCGTCTTTCGTCGATCGCCATGGCGTGGCGGACGATTTCGACACTCGGATTGGTCCGCGTGTGGACCAGCATCTGGAGTTGCGGGACCAGGCGATCGGGCCGGGGAGTGATGATCGACGACACCGTATCCCAGATGCCGAGGAACTTGATGCGAACACGCGTGTTGCTTCCCGCGATCTTGGCAAAATGCCAGGAAATGGTGAATTCGCCTTCCTTGCTCGTTTGCTTGAAGGCGCGAAAGGCATAGTTCGCGATGTTGAGCTGGTCGACGGGGAGCAGTCCGACGACGTGGACGAAGGCGGCAAGCACGCGGACCGTGTAGGCACCCCGGCTGAAGCCGAACAGGAAGATCTGGTCGCCTTTTTCGTAGTTGCGGCACAGGAAGTCGTAGGGGCCGAGCACGTCGTCGTCGAGGCCGTGGCCGGTCGCCAGTTCGAACACCGATTTGACGTTCTGACGGTAACGCGCCCAGGCGTCGCTCGAGCCGACCGTTCCCACGCCGGCATTGTAATAGACGCGCTGGGCATCGTTCTTGCGGCAAACGCGAAACAATTTCAGGACATTCGACAGATTTTCTTCGATCTGGTTTCCCGTGCCGTCGCAACAAATGACGATGTTTTTTCCCATGCACCGGCCCCAATTCGAAATACCCTGTATCCCTTTTCGGTCGCCCAATTAGATCAATAATTGAAATCTCGATCAATTGCCCGGTAGGGTGGTTTTTTCGGAGAGCTGTGGGCGGCGCAATGTTGTCGAAGTCGGATTTCATTCAGTATCTCAATTGCCCGAAGTCCCTCTGGCTCAAGCAGCACAAGCCGGACGCCTATCCCGAGGACGATTCCTCCGAATACCCGGGAAAGCTCGCCGCGGAAGGCTATCTGGTGGAAGGTTATGCGCGGCAACTGGTCGAGGGCCGACCGGATTCCGGGCGCTTCTCATTCCAGACCGTTTTCGAGACGGAAGACGGTCTTTATGCCCGCGTCGACATGCTCCGGAAAAACGAGGACGGCAGCGTCGATATCTTCGAGGTCAAGTCGTCGACGAGCGTGAAGGGCGACACAGCTCACGATCACCTGAAGGATGCGGCCTTCCAGACGATTGCGGCGGGAAAGGCAGGGCACGACGTCAGAAACGTCTTTATCGTTCACCTGAACAAGGACTATGTGCGCGATGGAGAGATCGACCCGCAGGGCCTTCTTGCTTTCGCCGACGCGACAGAGCCGGTCAAAGGCCTTTTGAAAGAGACGGAGCTGGAAATCGCCGGGGCATTGGCGCTGCTCCGTGAGCCCTCGATCGACGAAAGCTCCTGTAGTTGTCTGGCCCTATCCCGTGCGCATCACTGCGAAAGCTTCGACTATTTCAATCCGGCCGTGCCGGAATTCTCGATCTACTCCCTTCCGAACTTATCCGCATCAAAACGGGCGACCTTCGTGGCCGAGGGGCGGTTCGGCCTCGATCAGATCGAGCCCGGGGAAGTCACGCGGCTGCAAAAACCGGTCCTCCACGCCCACAATGTCGAGAATCCTTATGTGGATCTGGCCGACATCGATAACTTCCTCGATGTGTTGGAGTATCCGCTCCATTTCCTCGACTACGAGACCTACGCATCGGCAGTTCCGATCATGAACGGAATGGCGCCGCACGAGCCGCTGCCGTTTCAGTTCTCGTTGCACGTGCTTCACGACGACGGCCGGCTCGATCATGTCGAGTATCTGGCCGACCGGCCGCAACGGCCGCTTCCTCTGGTGGAAGCCCTGGAACAGGCAGTCGGCGCGGCAGGATCCGTGATCGTCTGGAACAAGCGGTTCGAGAACGGACAAAACGAGCGCATGGCGAAAGCCTTTCCGGAGAAGAGGGCATTTCTACTGGGTGTCGTCGACCGGACCGTCGATCTGAGGGATGTTTTCAAGACGGGCTACGTCGATATCCGGTTCAATGGCTCGACCTCGATCAAGAAGGTCTTGCCGGTCGTCATTCCGGAATTGAGCTATGAGGGAATGGAGATCGCCGACGGCACTGCGGCGATGGATGGCTGGGAAAAGATGCTCGGTGAGAGCGACCCGGCAAGGCGCGAACACCTGCGGCAGGCGCTTTTGACCTATTGCGAGCTCGACACGCTCGCGATGGTGCGCATATTCCAGTTTGTGGCAGCTCGCGACTTTCGCAGCGGATAGAGCGAAGTCGCACCGGCCGGCGCGGCACGGCTCGCTCGGAAAAAGGATCGGCAGGACATCGGCGAAGCGCCGTTGGGGGAGGGGCGTCGCTGCTCGGCGCCCCCTGCGTCACGCCCAACATGATTTCAGGACGTTGGTCCGTTCAGGCTCCTCTTTGGGCGACCAGTGCAGTCAGGAGGAGCAGTTCTTTGCAATGATGGCTTGCTGCACCGCTTGTCGCTCACCCTTCAGGCGCGCGATTTCGGGGGCGATGTTGTCGCCTGAAAGCGACGAGACCGGAAGACCAATAAGGATTACCCCGACCGTATCGTTGGATCTCGCTTTCTCCTGCTGCTTGGCGGCAACGGTATAGGCGTCGGTCAGACGTATATCTTCTTCGTTAAGTTGCTCGCAGGTATAATCGCGGTACTTTAGATCGCTCACATAGGCGGGAGAAATACTTTCTGGGGATTTGGCGCAGGCGGCAACGGCTAAAGTCGCGAAAAACAAAATAAATCTATTTATCATCATGCGTCCTCTCCGGTGTCGCATTCAATCAGTTCCCCCTGCTTCGGTCATCCTTTCCAGCGTTGCTATTAGGGAAACTTGGTAGTGACATTCTGTCCGGAAATGAGCTTCGGCACGGGCGCGCAGGTGGCGGCGTCTTCGTGCAGCTTCGTCCGGCGCCGTGGGCCGGATTTCGACACAGCATGGCGGTCCTCAAAACAAAAAGGCGGCCCTGGGGCCGCCTAGTCTGGACGCACCGGGAGGTGCGTCTTCGCCGGAAAGGGCCGCCGGCGTTGGTGCCGGCGGCTGGCTGTTCCTTAGCTGCAGCCGCTGGTGGCGCCGCAGGTGTCGCATTTCAGGCAGGTGCCGTTGCGGACCATGGTGAAGTTGCCGCATTCGCCGCAGGCCTCGCCCTCATAGCCCTTGAGGCGGGCAAGGGCGATCTGGTCGGCCTTCGGCGCGGTCTCGGCTTCCATGGGGGCCTCGTCGGCGCTGAGTTCGGCCTCAAGCTCCTCCTGCAGGTCGCGCTTGAACGCGGTGGCCGCGGCCTGGCCGGAGGCCGCCGTCGTCGACGCGGAGCTCTTCAGGCTGGTCACGTTGCTGCCCGAAGCCGTCGTGCCGCCGCCGGCCTCGCCCTTCGGGTCGCCGGAGCCGGAGAGCACCCGGAAGCGCTCGGTGCGGCCGCGCACCAGCCCCTTGGAGACGACGTTCTCAGCAGGCTTTCCTTCGGCAACGCCGGAACCCATCGCCGTGGAGCCGATGTCGTTCGGGTCCACATGGGCAAGGTCGTGGCGGCCGAGATAGGAGACGGCCAGCTCGCGGAACACGTAGTCGAGGATCGAGGTGGCGTTCTTGATCGCCTCGTTGCCCTGCACCAGGCCCGCCGGCTCGAAGCGGGTGAAGGTGAAGGCGTCGACATATTCCTCCAGCGGCACGCCGTATTGCAGGCCGAGCGAGATGGCGATGGCGAAGTTGTTCATCAGCGACCGGAAGGCGGCGCCTTCCTTGTGCATGTCGATGAAGATCTCGCCGATGCGCCCGTCATTGTACTCGCCGGTCCTGAGGTAGACCTTGTGGCCGCCGACGATCGCCTTCTGGGTGTAGCCCTTGCGCCGGTCGGGGAGCTTTTCGCGGTCGCGGATGTGGCGCTCCACGATCCGCTCCACGATCCGTTCGGCCACGGCCGCCGCGCGGGCATTGGCCGGCTCGGAGGCGACCATCGCCTCTGCCGCGTCCTCCGCATCGTCCTCGTCCTCGGCAAGGAGCTGGGAATTCAGCGGCTGCGACAGCTTGGAGCCGTCGCGGTAGAGGGCGTTCGCCTTAAGGGCCAGCCGCCAGGACAGCTCGTAGGCGCTCTTGCAGTCGGCGACGGTGGCGTCGTTCGGCATGTTGATGGTCTTGGAGATGGCGCCGGAGATGAACGGCTGGGAGGCCGCCATCATGCGGATGTGGCTTTCCACCGACAGGTAGCGCTTGCCGATGCGGCCGCAGGGATTGGCGCAGTCGAAGACGGCAAGGTCGTCTTCCTTCAGGTTCGGCGCGCCTTCCAGCGTCATCGCCCCGCAGCAATAGACATTGGCGGCGTCGATGTCGGCCCTGGAAAAGCCGATGGCGGCCAGCAGGTCGAAGCCGGGATCGTCGAGGGAGGCGGCATCGAGGCCGAGGGTCTCCACGCAGAAGGTCTCCGTCAGCGTCCACTTGTTGAAGCAGAACTTGATGTCGAAGGCCGAGGCGAGGGAGCCCTCCACGGTCTTGATGGCGTCCTCGGTGAAGCCCTTGGCCTTCAGCGTCTCGTGGTTGACGCCGGGCGCACCGGCAAGCGTGCCGCGGCCGACCGCATAGTCGACGATGGCGCGGATGTCGGCCTCGCCGTAGCCGAGGGTGGCAAGGGCCTCGGGAACCGCCCGGTTGATGATCTTGAAGTAGCCGCCGCCGGCCAGCTTCTTGAACTTGACGAGGGCGAAGTCCGGTTCGATGCCGGTGGTGTCGCAGTCCATGACGAGGCCGATGGTGCCGGTCGGCGCGATGACCGTCGCCTGGGCGTTGCGGTAGCCGTGCTCCTCGCCGAGCGCGAGCGCCCGGTCCCAGGCCTGGCAGGCCGCGTCGACCAGACGGCGGTCCGGGCAGGCGTCGTGCTCCAGCGGCACCGGCGGCGTGTTGAGGCCTTCATAGCCCTCGACCATGCCGTGGGCGGCGCGGCGGTGATTGCGGATCACCTTCAGCATCGCCTCGCGGTTCGGCTCGTATTGCGGGAAGGCGCCGAGCTCGCCCGCCATTTCGGCGCTGGTGGCGTAGGAAACGCCGGTCATCAGCGCGGAGATGGAGCCGGCAATGGCGCGGCCCTCGTCGCTGTCGTAGGGGATCGCCGAGGACATCAGGAGGCCGCCGATATTGGCAAAGCCGAGGCCGAGCGTGCGGTACTGGTAGGAGAGTTCGGCGATGCGCTCGGACGGGAACTGCGCCATCAGGACGGAGATTTCCAGGACGACGGTCCACAGCCGGACGGCATGCTCGAAGGAGACGACGTCGAAGCGCTTCGCCTGATCGCGGAACTGCATGAGGTTCAGCGAAGCGAGATTGCAGGCCGTATCGTCGAGGAACATGTACTCCGAGCACGGATTGGAGGCGCGGATTTCGCCGCCGGCCGGGCAGGTGTGCCAGTCGTTGATGGTGGTGTGGAACTGGATGCCCGGATCGGCCGAGGCCCAGGCGGCGTGGCCGATGTCTTCCCACAGGTCCGAAGCGTTGAGGGTCTTGGCGACGTCGCCATTGGTGCGGCGGATCAGGTTCCAGTCGTCGCCGTTCTGGGCGGCTTCCAGGAACTCGTCGGTGACGCGCACCGTGTTGTTGGAGTTCTGGCCGGAAACCGTCAGGTAGGCCTCCGAATCCCAGTCGGTGTCATAGGTGTCGAACTGGATCGAGGTGTAGCCCTGGCGGGCGAACTGGATCACCCGGCGGATGTAGTTCTCCGGCACGCCGGCGCGCTTGGCGGCGCGGATTTCGCGCTTCAATGCCGGGTTCTTGGCCGGATCGAAGCAGTCGTCGCCGGGGCCCTGGCAGTTGATGCAGGCCTTCATGATGGCGTTGAGGTGCCGGTTGCAGATCTTGGAGCCGGTGACGAGGGCGGCGACCTTCTGCTCTTCCTTGACCTTCCAGTTGACGAATTTCTCGATGTCCGGATGGTCGATGTCGCAGACCACCATCTTGGCGGCGCGGCGGGTGGTGCCGCCCGACTTGATGGCGCCGGCGGCGCGGTCGCCGATCTTCAGGAAGCTCATCAGGCCGGAGGAGCGGCCGCCGCCGGACAGCGGCTCGCCTTCGCCGCGAAGGGCGGAGAAGTTGGTGCCGGTGCCGGAGCCGTATTTGAACAGGCGCGCCTCGCGCACCCACAAATCCATGATGCCGCCGCTGTTGACGAGATCATCGCCGATCGACTGGATGAAGCAGGCGTGCGGCTGGGGATGCTCGTAGGCGGTCAGGGAGCGGGTCAGCTCGCCGGTGCGGAAGTCGACATAGTGGTGGCCCTGGCTCGGGCCGTCGATGCCGTAGGCCCAGTGCAGGCCGGTGTTGAACCATTGCGGCGAGTTCGGCGCCACCTTCTGGGTCGCCAGCATGAAGCGGATTTCGTCGAAGAAGGCGCGGGCGTCGTCCTCGCCGTCGAAATAGCCGCCCTGCCAGCCCCAGTAGGTCCAGGTGCCGGCAAGTCGGTCGAACACCTGCTTGGCGGAGATTTCAGAGCCGGCGCGCTCGGCCTCGGGCAGTTCGGCGAGCGCCTCGGCGTCGGCCTCGGAGCGCCACAGCCAGGACGGGACGGTGTTTTCCTCGACCCGCTTCAGGCGCGCAGGCACGCCGGCCTTGCGGAAATATTTCTGGGCGATGATGTCGCTGGCGACCTGCGACCACGCCGCAGGCACCTCGATGTCGGCCAGACGGAAGACGATCGAGCCATCCGGATTCCGGATCTCGCTGGTGGTGGTCCGGAACTCAATGTCCGCATAGGGAGAACGCCCCTTGGACGTGTAACGCCGCTCGATCCGCATCGATTTGCCTCTTTCAATTCGCTTGTCTTCAGGCCGCGTCCGGACGTGCCGGACCCGTTGCCCGGTCCCCAAAACCCGGCGCCCGCATCTCTGTTTGAAGCCTGCTTAAACCCGATTCGCCGATCGGTTATCTAGTGTCTTATGCCGCCTCGAAACACTAAATATAGTGTTAACAGGGTTTGAAAGGCAAATCCTTTGTCACTCCGGAAGCGGCCCTTGACAAGGCACGCAAAATCCCCTGCCGGCGGCGGGTGGAAAACCCGCAGGTCGGCCTGAAAACCCCAGAAATCACAGGAACTTGCCGTACTCGTGCCGCAACGCCCGAAAGGGCTCTCGACGACGAGGGAAAAGCTAGTCTGACTCGGCTTTTGCCGTCAAGCGATAGTGGCGCCAAATCCCTAATCGGCTAAATATTGTGTATGGGCTGTGGAGATCGGTTTTCCGGCCGCGAAAGACGACTGTACAGGTGCGGAAAAAACGCGCCCGGGAAAGGGATTTGCGCCGATCGTTACAATTGTAGGCATCTTCTTGAACCGGGTTTAAGCCGGTTGTGGCAGGGTCACCGTCCGATAGTGTGAAACCCCGCAGCAGGCCTAGACAAAATGGCGCACCACACCGCGTTTCGGCGTCCGCCGGAAGACCTCGACGTGATCATCGTGGAGGACTCAAAGCCGATGCAGACCGTGCTCCGCTCGATCCTGATGCCGCTGCGCTTTGCACGCACCAGGGTGTTCGATTCGGCCGACGTCGCGCTGCAGGCCATGCTGAACGAGCCGCCGAGCCTGCTGATCACCGACTGGCGCATGCGCCCGACCAGCGGCTTCCAGCTGCTGCGCGCCATCCGCCACGAGCAGATGGCGCCGCTGTGCTACGTCCCGGTGATCTTCGTCACCGCGCATGCGACGCGGCCGCTGGTGGAAAAGGCGATGCGGGCGGGCGCCCATCATCTCCTTGCCAAGCCGGTCTCTCCGGCGCGGATGCACGAATGCATCTCCTGGGTGATCCGCGATTCGCGCGAGCTGCACGCCGCCGAGGACGGCACGGTCGGCATCGAGGGCGTGCGCGAGGCGTTCGACGCCCAGCACGAGCGGATGAAGACGATCAACCGGGCCAAGGCCTTCCACCAGCACATGGAGCGCCGCTCCAACGAGCTGCAGGGCCAGGTCGACCAGATCATGGGCAGCCAGGCCGTCGGCGCCGAGCCGGTGACGGCGACCAGCGCCGCCAAGGCGAAGATGCAGGTGAAGCCGGTGCTGCGCTCGCGCCGCGCCGGCGAGGCCGGCGAGTTCGCCGCGGTCAAGCGCCGCTTCGGCTGAGCGTCCCGTCGCGACAGGGGACGGCCGGGAAGGGACCTGCCCCCATGGCCGGCTCCCCGGTGATTCCCCGCACAAAAGCCGGCGGCGCGCTTCCCGCAACAGGTTCTGGACAAGCGCGGGCGCGGGCGGCATAGTCCGGCCCGTTGTTCCCGGAATTCGGACCTGTCCCATGAAGACCCTTCTTCTCCTCATCTTCACCTGGTGGAACCGCCAGACCGCCGGCACCTGGTTCTATACCTGGCGCAAGGGCGAACGCGTCGGCGAGGACGAATACGGCAACGTCTACTACCGGGCGAAGAACGCCGGGCCGCTCGGCGAGCGGCGCTGGGTGGTCTTCAGCGGTGTGGCCGAGGCGAGCGCCATTCCGGCAAGCTGGCACGGCTGGATGCACCACCGCACCGACCGGACGCCGGACGAGGAAAAGCGGGCGCCGTTCCCCTGGGAAAAGCCGCATCGCCAGAACCTGACCGGCACTGCCGGCGCCTACCGGCCGGCCGGCTCGATCCTCAACACCCGTCCGCGGGCCGAGGGCGACGGCGACTACGAGGCCTGGACGCCGGGCACCTGAGTTCGGGGCACCCCTTGCGGTATCGGGCACCTGAACCCGTCACCGTCCGGGCCCTGCCAACCTTCGTTCACTCGATCGTGATCCCGCCGACGGCGCGCTGCCGAGACCCGCGCCGGCCCGGCATGTCGTCTTCCTGAAGGAACACCCGCAATGGCCGACAAACAGACCTGGTCCGCCGAATCCTACGGCCGCGATGCCCGGTTCGTCTCCGATCTCGGGGCCGATGTGGTGGCGCTGCTCGATCCCAAGCCCGGCGAGCGGATCCTCGATCTCGGCTGCGGCGACGGAGCGCTGACGGAAGAGATCGCGGCGGCCGGGGCCGAGGTCGTTGCCGTCGATTCCAGCCCGGATTTCGTTGCCGCCGCAAAGGATCGCGGCCTCGACGCACGGCTGATGGACGGCGAGGCGCTGACCTTTTCCGGCGAGTTCGATGCGGTTTTTTCCAATGCGGCGCTGCACTGGATGGTGGATGCGGGCGCCGTTCTCGACGGCGTGTCCCGGGCCCTGAAGCCCGGCGGGCGCTTCGTTGCCGAGTTCGGCGGCCACGGCAACGTGGCGGCGATCGCGACTGCCATGGTCGCCATTGCGCGCCACCGCGGCGCCGATCCGGCACTGGCCCATCCCTGGTTCTTCCCGACCCCGGCGGAATATGCCGAACTGCTTGAGGCCAAGGGCTTTTCGGTGGAGACGATTTTCGCCTTTTCCCGGCCGACGCCGCTGCCGACCGGCATGAAGGCCTGGATCGCCTTGTTCCGGGACCCGCTGTTCCGCCAGTTCGGGCCCGAGCGCGAGGAGGCGCTCGACGAGGTGGAGGCGCTGCTTGCCCCGGCGCTTCGCGATTCGAGCGGAAAATGGCACGCCGACTATGTTCGGCTGCGGGTGGCGGCCTCGCTCAAACCCGTTTTTTAAAAGCGCTTTAAACGGTTTGACTGTGCGGACTTGCCATTTGGTCAGCCGCTACGTAAATAACAAAGTACGGATTTCCTTGTCCGGCCCAAGCTAACCGACCACGGGCGACGAGGGTGCGCGCGAGAATTTCCGCGTTGGCCTCAACGCGTTACGCGAACACCGACCGGCTCTCGGTCTCGCCCGTTCGACCAGCACCAACGGCTACAGGATCCGAAGGTTTTGCGCTTGCCGACGCCGGCAAATCGTCACAACGCACGGCAAGCGGGTTGATAGGTCGTGACCGGATTCCGGCGCGGCCACGATGCGGACGCCGCTAGACCAACAGCGGGTCAAACAAACACGAGGGGTCGCCAGCGCACGCCATGATGCATCACGCCACGGACAGTTTTGTGCGCGTGGTCGGGCGGCGCTCAGCCGGTCCGTGCGAGGCCGGCCGACTTCGTCGACGCCGACAGGGCTCGCGGCTCCTTTACCCCCATCCTGCCACAGACGGCATCGTCCCGGGAATCGCGGCGCATCAGCGCGCGTGGGGACCCCCGCACGATCGCCGTGGAGTTTTCGCCAAATGGCCAACAAAATGCTTATCGATGCCGCCCACCCGGAAGAGACCCGGGTCGTGGTGGTGCGTGGAAACCGGGTCGAGGAATTCGACTTCGAGGCCGCCAACCGCAAGCAACTGCGCGGCAACATCTATCTTGCCAAGGTAACGCGGGTCGAGCCGTCGCTGCAGGCGGCCTTCGTCGATTATGGCGGCAACCGCCACGGCTTCCTCGCCTTCAGTGAAATCCACCCGGACTACTACCAGATCCCGGTCGCTGACCGGCAGGCGCTTCTGGACGAGGAGGCCGCGGAAGAGGCCGCCGCCAAGGAAGAGGACGTCGAGGACGACGAGGCTTCCGCCGACGAGCACGGCGAAGACGCGGGCGACCACGACGATCCGGACGCCGACGACGAGGCCCATAACGACGCCGACGCGGACGACGAGGACGACTCCGACGAGGAGCCGGACCACGATGACGAGGATGGCGACGACGATGACGGCGACGAGCCGTCCGGGGACGACGACGCGCCCCGGGCGATGGCCGCATCGGCCGGTGACGGCGACACGGTGACCGCGGAGGCCGACGAGCTTTCCGACGATGGCGAGTCCGATGACGATGCCGGTGACGGGGAAAAGACCCAGCGTTCCAGCTCCCGCTCGCGCGGCCGGCGCCGCCGGCGCCCGTCGGGCCGCGACCGGGGCGGCGATCGCGACGACGACGACCAGGTCGAATCGGTCGGCGCCGAAGATGCCCTGGAAGAGGTGCCGCAGCGCGGCCTTCGCCGCCGCCGGCAGTACAAGATCCAGGAAGTGATCCGGCGTCGCCAGGTGCTGCTGGTCCAGGTCGTCAAGGAGGAGCGCGGCAACAAGGGCGCGGCGCTGACCACCTATCTGTCGCTCGCCGGGCGCTATTCCGTCCTGATGCCGAACACGGCGCGGGGCGGCGGCATTTCCCGCAAGATCACCAATCCGACCGACCGCAAGCGCCTGAAGAAGGTCGCCTCCGATCTCGCCGTGCCGGAGGGCATGGGCGTGATCCTGAGGACCGCCGGCGCCAGCCGCACCAAGTCGGAGATCAAGCGCGACTTCGAATATCTCCTCAGGCTGTGGGAGAACGTGCGCGACCTGACCCTGCAGTCCTCTGCGCCGTCGCTGGTCTATGAGGAAGGCAGCCTGATCAAGCGGTCGATCCGCGATCTCTACAACAAGGACATCGACGAGGTTTCCGTCTCCGGCGAGGAAGGCTACCGCGAGGCGAAAGACTTCATGCGCATGCTGATGCCGAGCCATTCCAAGCATGTGCAGCCCTATCGGGACGCAACGCCGCTGTTCACGAAGCACGGGGTCGAGGCGCAGCTCGATGCTATGTTCTCGCCCCAGGTGACACTGCCGTCGGGCGGCTACATCGTCATCAACCAGACCGAGGCGCTGGTCGCCATCGACGTCAACTCCGGCCGCGCGACCCGCGAGCACAATATCGAGGACACCGCGCTTGCCACCAACATGGAGGCGGCGTCCGAAGTGGCGCGGCAGCTCCGCCTGCGCGACCTTGCCGGCCTCATCGTCATCGACTTCATCGACATGGAGGAGAAGCGCAACAACCGGTCGGTCGAGCGCAAGCTCAAGGAATGCCTGAAGTCGGACCGGGCGCGCATCCAGGTCGGCCGCATCTCCCATTTCGGGCTGATGGAAATGTCGCGCCAGCGCATCCGCACCGGCGTCCTTGAAAGCTCCACCGAGGTCTGCCCGACCTGCCGCGGCACCGGCACGGTGCGCTCCACGGAGTCCGTTGCCCTGCACGTGCTTCGGGCGCTGGAAGACCACCTGATGCGCGGCGTCAAGCATCACCTCAGGATCCGCACCCGGACCGAGGTGGCGCTCTACATCCTCAACCAGAAGCGGCCGCACCTGGCCGACCTGGAAAGCCGCTTCGGCCTGACCGTTGCGGTCTTCGCCGACGAGATGATCAATGGCGAGCACTTCATCCTGGAGCGCGGCGATCCGATCGAGCGGGTCGAGCGGCCCGGCGTGGAGGCGATCGCGCCGGATCAGGTGCGCGCCGACGAAATCGACATGGAAGAGGACGAGGACGACAGCGAGACGGATACGGATACGGACGGCGACGAGAAGAAGTCGTCGAGCCGCCGCCGTCGCCGGCGGCCGCGCCGGCGCTCCTCGTCGGACCGGGACGGGTACGACCGGGACGGCTCCGAGACGTCCCAGCGGTCCGACGAGGGCGAGGACGAACTCGCCGCTTCCGACGACAGCGGCGACGACAACGGCGACGGCAATTCTTCCGACGGCGACGACGGCGACAACAAGCGCCGGCGCCGGCGCGGCCGCCGCGGCGGCCGCCGCAACCGCCGCAACCGCTCGGACAAGGACGACGCACGCGCCTCCGAGGGCGACGAGGACCGGCAGGACGGTTCCGATCAGGATGGCTCCGATCAGGACAACTCGGACGCCGATGGCGGCGACAGCTACGACAGCCAGCCGGTCGCCGAGGCTTCTGACGTCAGTCAGGGTTCCGGAGATGCCGGAGACGCGGCGGCGCCCGTTGCCGCAAATGACGATGATACGTCCGGTCCGGAAGAGGCAGCCGGCGGTGCGTCCGTCGCCGAGGAGACTTCGGAAACACCGGATGCCGGCGAGGCCGAGCCCGTTCGCGTCGAGGAGGCCGAAGACGTACCGGCCGCCGAAGCGCCGTCAGGGGACAACGATGCCGCAACGGGCGAGGAAGACGACACCGCGCCCGCGGCGGCGTCCGCCGATGGAGAGACTGACGAGACCGCTGGCGACGTTGCTGGCGAGACGCCGTCCGATGAGGCGGACGACGGTGAGGGCGAATCGGGCGGGACGAAGCGGTCCGGCTGGTGGCAGCGCCGCTCGTTCTTCTGATTTTCAGGGGCGTTCAGGCGCCACGCGGGCTTGACGGCGCAAGAGCGCCGTCTATCTGAGCCAGTTCTGGAGGCGGTCGCAGCCCTCTGCGATCGCCTCCGTCGTTCCGGCGAAGGAAAACCGCAGATAGTTGTGGCCGCCGAGCGGATCGAAATCGACGCCGGGCGAGGCGGCAACGCCCGCCTCAAGCAGCATCTTTTGCGCGAACTCCATGGAATCGTTGGAGAACTTCCGCACGCTGCCATACACGTAAAAGGCGCCGTCGACGGGTAGCAGCTCGTCGAAGCCGATCTGCGGCAGCCGGTCGAGCAGAAGCCTGCGGTTGGCGGCGTAGCCTTCCTTGATGGCTTCGAGTGCGTCCTTTGCCTCGAAGGCGGCAACAGCAGCGCGCTGGGACAGCTCCGGCACGGAGAGATAGAGGTTCTGGCCGAGGCGCTCGATCGGCCGCACCAGCCGCTCCGGCACCACCATCCAGCCGACCCGCCAGCCGGTCATGCAGTAGTATTTCGAAAAGCTGTTGATGACGATCGCATCGTCGGAGAGCGCCAGCGCCGTCTCTGCGCGGCCCTCATAGACGAGGCCGTGGTAAATCTCGTCGGAGATGAACCAGATGCCGAGTTCGCGGCAGACATCCGTCAGCGCCTTCAGGGCGTCCGGCCGGACCATGGTGCCGGTCGGGTTGGCGGGGCTGGCGACGAGGACACCCTTCAGCGGTTTTTCGGCGTGGGCGGCGCGGACCATCTCCGGCGTCAGCGCCCAGCGGCTTTCCGCCGTCGTCTCGATCTCCACGGCGTCAAGGCCGAGGGCGGCGAGGATGTTGCGGTAGGCCGGATAGCCGGGCGTCGGCAGGGCGACCCGGTCGCCGACGTCAAAGCCGGCGAGGAAGGCGAGGTTAAAGGCGGCCGACGAGCCGGTCGTGATGGCTATGCGGTCCACCGGCACCTCGATGCCATAGGCCTCGCGGTAATGCACCGCGATGCGCTCGCGCAGCGGCAGGATGCCGAGGGCCTCGGTGTAACGCACCTGGCCGACGTCCAGCACCCGGCGGGCGGCTTCCAGAACCGGAGCAGGGGCGGGTGCGCCCGGCTGGCCGACTTCCATGTGGACGATCGTCCGTCCGGCGGCCTCCAGCGCATTGGCCTTGGCCAGCACATCCATGGCGTGAAACGGTGCGACATTGCATCGCGCGGACGGGGCGGGGGCGTTGGCGGACATGGGTCAGTCCCTGCTGCTTCGGCGCGTTTCGTGGTGCGGCCCGGGGCGGTAAGGGCGTCTGCGCTCAAGCAAAATTGAAGCTTCCGCCGATGCGGCGGGTTTTGGGCAGCCGCGTGCTGCCCTATAACCCGGCGCCAGGATCACATACCCGTTGCCGAGCGATGTGACAACGCAGGACCGGCGGCCCAACACTGGAGAACACCCATATGAACCGTCTCGTGCGCGCCGCCACTGCCGGCGCCCTCATGCTTTCCTTTGCCGGCGCTACTGTGTCCGTCCAGGCCGCCGACGAGGTGTCTGATGCGGAACGCGGCCGTATCGAGGGCGTCGTCCGGGACTATCTCCTGAAGAACCCGGAAATCATCCAGGAAGCGCTGGTCGCTCTGGAGAAGAAGCAGGAGGCGGAAAAGGTCGAAAAGCGCAAGCAGATGATGTCGGAGAACAGCGGCGCGCTGTTCAACTCGCCGCGCCAGGTGGTGCTCGGCAATCCGGACGGCAAGATCACAGTCGTTGAGTTCTTCGACTACAATTGCGGTGTCTGCCGGCGCGGCTATGGCGACATGATGAAGGTCCTGAAGGAGAACGAGGACGTCAAGTTCGTCCTCAAGGAGTTCCCGATTCTCGGCCGGCCGTCCCAGGAGGCGGCGCGGGTCGCCATCGCCCTGCACCTGACCGATCCCGACAAGTATCTCGACTTCCACACGGCGATGTTCGCGCTTGAGGGCGGCGTCAACGAGGAAAAGGCGCTGATGGTCGCGGAAAACCTCGGCGCCGACATGGATGCGCTGAAGAAGAACATGGACAATCCGGAGATCTTCAAGACCGTGGAAGAGGTCTACACGCTCGCCAACGGTCTGGGGCTCACCGGCACGCCGTCCTACGTGGTCGGCTCGGAAGTCTTCGGCGGCCTGATCGGCTACGAGCAGATGTCGAAGGTGATCGCCTCCATGCGCGAGTGCGGCGAGACCTCCTGCTGACGGCTGCATCGCCTGCCGAAAATTCCCTGCGGCATTCGATTTTGCCCCTGACGGCGGCGGGGTCTTTCCCTCGTTCATGAGGTCCCCTATAAGAGCGGAGCTTCGTGGCGCGGTTCCGGCCGCGCCACCGTCAAAGGCTGCTCATGGCGATCTCGATCTATATCCTCAACGGCCCCAACCTGAACCGCCTCGGCACGCGCGAGCCGCAGATCTATGGCTCGGCGACGCTTGCCGACATCGAGGCGGATTGCGTCCGCCGTGGCGCGGCGCTCGGGCTGGACATCGACTTTCGCCAGAGCAACCACGAAGGCATGCTGGTCGACTGGATCCATGAGGCAGGGGACGCCGCCAAGGGTCTGATCATCAATCCCGGTGCCTATTCGCACACCTCCATCGCCTTGCACGACGCCATTCAGTCGGTCTCCCTGCCGGTGATCGAAGTCCATATCTCGAACATCTTTGCGCGGGAGAGCTTCCGCCATCACTCCTATGTCTCGCCGGTGGCGCGCGGAGTGATCTGCGGAATGGGGACGCAGGGATACGGGCTCGCACTTGAAGCGCTGGCCGGAATGGTCGGCGGGGCGCGATCGTCATAACGGACAGGTTTAGATGTCATCAAAAAAACACGCGATCAATCAGGACCTCATTCGCGAGCTCGCCGCGCTTCTCAATGAGACGGATCTGACCGAGATCGAGGTCGAGCAGGACAATCTGCGCATCCGCGTCGCCCGCCAGACCCAGGTCGCGGCCGCCGTCGCCGCTCCCGTGCCGATGGTCGCGCCGGTCGGCATCACCTCGCCGTCGGGCAAGGCGGCACAGGGCGCCGACGAGTTCGCCGACCATCCGGGCGTCGTCACCTCGCCGATGGTCGGCACCGCCTACCGCTCTCCGGAGCCGGGCTCGGCCCCGTTCGTATCGGTCGGCGATACGGTCACCGAGGGCCAGACGCTCCTCATCGTCGAGGCGATGAAGACCATGAACCAGATCCCGGCACCGCGCGGCGGCGTCATCAAGTCGATCCTGGTCGAGGACACCCAGCCGGTCGAGTACGGTGAGCCGCTGGTCATCATCGAGTGAGCGGCGCACCCATGTTCTCAAAAATCCTGATTGCCAATCGCGGCGAGATCGCCCTTCGGGTCCTCAGGGCCTGCAAGGAACTCGGGATCTCGACCGTCGCGGTGCACTCCACCGCCGATGCGGACGCCATGCATGTGCGGCTCGCCGACGAGAGCGTGTGCATCGGCCCGCCTTCGGCCGCCGAAAGCTACCTCAACATCCCGCAGTTGCTGGCCGCCTGCGAGATCACCGGCGCCGACGCGGTGCATCCGGGCTACGGCTTCTTGTCGGAAAACGCCCGCTTTGCCGACATCCTGAAGGCGCACAAGATCAATTTCATCGGCCCCTCCGGCGACCACATCCGGCTGATGGGCGACAAGATCGAGGCCAAGAAGACGGCCGAAAAGCTCGGCATCCCGGTGGTTCCGGGCTCCGACGGCGAGGTGGCGACGCTTGAGGATGCGCGCCGGGTCGCCAAGGAGATCGGCTATCCGGTCCTGATCAAGGCGTCTGCCGGCGGCGGCGGGCGCGGCATGAAGATCGCCCTGACCCCCGACGACATCGAGATGGCGTTTTCCACGGCGCGGGCCGAGGCGCGGGCGGCCTTCGGCAACGATGCGGTCTATCTGGAAAAATACCTCGCCAAGCCGCGCCACATCGAATTCCAGGTGCTCGGCGACGGACGCGGCAACGCCATCCACCTCGGCGAGCGCGACTGCTCGCTGCAGCGGCGCCACCAGAAGGTCTGGGAAGAGGCGCCGTCGCCGGCGCTCAACGAGGAAGCGCGCACGCGGATGGGCGAGATCGTCGCCAAGGCGGTGGGCGACCTCGGCTATGCCGGCGCGGGCACCATCGAGTTCCTCTACGAGGACGGCGAGTTCTATTTCATCGAGATGAACACCCGCCTGCAGGTCGAGCATCCGGTGACCGAGATGGTCACCCGCATCGACCTCGTCAACGAGCAGATCCGGGTCGCCTCGGGCGCCAACATCTCGTTCTCGCAGGAAGATGTGCTGCCGTCGGGCCATGCCATCGAGTGCCGGCTCAACGCCGAGGACCCGCGCACCTTCGCGCCGTCGCCGGGCAACATCACCTATTACCATCCGCCGGGCGGCCTCGGCGTCAGGGTCGATTCCGCCGTCTATCAGGGCTATTCGATCCCGCCCTATTACGACAGCCTGATCGGCAAGCTGATCGTCCACGGTCGCAACCGTGTCGAGTGCATGATGCGCTTGAAACGCTGTCTCGATGAGATCATCATAGACGGAATCAAGACCACGCTTCCGCTGTTCCGCGACCTTGTGGACCATCAGGACATTGCCGACGGCATGTATGATATCCACTGGCTGGAGCGGTATCTTTCGCAACCGGAAGATGCGTGAGGAGCGGTGACGGCGGGGCCCGCGGCATGCGGGCCCGGTACGGCGGGATGACGGCATTCGGGCATTTGGAATTCGGGGTTTCGGCAAGAGCGGCTCATGGCAGGTTCTGACGACGTCGTTCTGGAAATCACGCCGCAGGTCCTCCTGAAAGCCTATGCCTGCGGCATCTTCCCGATGGCCGAGTCGGCGGAGGATCCGGGGCTCTACTGGATCGAACCGGAACTGCGCGGCATTGTGCCGTTCGAGCGCATCCACGTCCCGAAACGGCTCGTGCGCACCATCCGCCAAGACGTCTTCACCGTTCGCATCGACACCGATTTCGAGGGCGTCATCGGCGGCTGTGCGGAATCAACGCCGGACCGCGGCAAGACCTGGATCAATTCGCGCATCCGCCGCCTCTACCAGGAGCTCTACGAGCTCGGCCACTGCCATAGCGTCGAAGCTTGGCGCGACGGGAAACTGGTCGGCGGGCTCTACGGGGTGCGGCTCGGCAAGGCATTCTTCGGCGAGAGCATGTTCTCGCGCGAGCGGGATGCCTCCAAGGTTGCGCTGGTGCATCTGATGGCGCGGCTGATCGCCGGCGGCTTCACGCTCCTCGACACCCAGTTCGTCACCGACCATCTGCGCCGCTTCGGCGCGGTGGAAATCCCGCGGCACGACTATCACGTGCTCCTGGAGGATTCCCTCAACGGCTTCGGCGATTTCTTCGCCCTCGACCGGGAGGCGGACGGCGTCGCCGTCCTGAAGGTCCTTGCGGACCACGCCGGGGAGCGGCATCGCTAAAGCGTTTCACGCGATGATGGCATCGCCCGAAACGCTCCGGCTTCTTGTCTTGACGCGTATTCCTGTCCGACAACCGGGTCCCGCTTTTTGCGGAACACGGTCAAACGGCGTCGCCCGTCGTCGGAGAAAAACTAGTCAGTCAGATTGAGCTGCGGCAGGGGCTGCTGCTCGAACTGGTCCTGCCCGAAGGGCTGCTGCTCGAATTCCTGCTGGCCCGGCGGCTGTTGGTCGAACTGTTGTTGACCCAGCGGCTGCCGTCCCGTCGGCGGTTCGGGCTTGGGCTTCGGCACGTCGGTCGGGGCCGGGCCGTTATAGTCGCTGCTGTCGCCCTCATTGGCCGGCGTCAGCTCGGTGGCGCGCTCTTCGGCATTGGACTTGGCCGCCTCGGCGGCCTTGGAGCCCGGCGGTGGCGGCACGTTGCTCTTTTCCTTGCAGCCGGTCAGCCAGATGTCATAGACGGCGTGCTCGACGGCGTGCAAGCCGGGGCTGGAGGCGAACATCCAGCCGGTGAAGATGCGGCGCACCTTGTTGTCGAGGGTGATCTCGTCGATTTCCACGAAGGTGGTCGTCTGCGGCGCTTCGGACAGCGGCCGCGTATAACAGACGCGGGGCGTCACCTGCAGGGCACCGAATTGCACCGTCTCGTCGATATAGACGTCGAAGGAGATGATGCGGCCGGTGATCTTGTCGAGGCCGGAAAAGACGGCGACCGGATTGGAGATCTTTTCCGCCCGGGCCGGGCCGGTGCTGAAAAGCGAGACCGACGCAGCGGCAAGCGCGGCGAGGAAAAGGGCAGGGCGAAAGGCCGGGATCAGGCGGTCCGTGAGGAGAGACATAAGCCGCATGCGCTCGTTCGTTGTGCTGGCCGCGTGGCGCTCGCGGCCGGGCCGCTCAGATGACAGGCAAAGGGTCGCACCGGGACGCCGGGACCGGCGCGGGGCGCGCGTGAAAACGCGCCGACATATAGCTGACAGCGTCCTTTGAGGGCAATATCTCGGCGACTTCGTCAATACCGGGTTAACCAAAGCAGTCCTATGTCTTATAGCTGACGCAGCAAGGGAGCCGCGAGACCGGGTCGCAATGTTCCGCACACGCATCAATGGCTTGATACGCGCGCCGGGGGGGCTGGCGCTGGCATTTCTGGCGCTTTTCGCCGCGACGGTGCTCGCCGTCGGCAACGGCCCCGTGCTAGCGGCCGAGGCGGGCGAGATTGAGGCCAGGGCCGCCCGAATCGCGGGCGACGCCACCCGCACCCGCTTCGTCGTCGATTTGACCGACGCGGTGGAGATCGCTCCCTTCGTGCTCGGCGACCCGCACCGAATCATCGTCGACCTGCCGAATGTGCGCTTTGCGCTGCCGCCGGAGGCCGGCAAGGGCGGGCGCGGCCTCATCACCGGCTGGCGCTACGGCAGCATCGCCCGCAACAAGGCCCGCATCGTCATCGACACCAAGGGCCCGGCGCTGATCGACAAGAGCTTCGTGTTGCCGAAGGTCGACGACCAGCCGGCGCGCATGGTGCTCGACATCGTCACGGCGACCGAGGAAGCGTTCGCCGAGGAAGTGGCGCGCACCGCCAACGCGGCGCAGGCCGGCGCGGTGACCGCCGGCAAGGGCGACCGCCAGCCGATCCGCAACAAGGAGCGGACCCGGCCGCTGATCGTGCTCGATCCCGGCCATGGTGGCATCGATTCCGGCGCCGTCGGCAAGAAGGGCACGCTGGAAAAGGCCGTGGTGCTCGATTTCGCCAGCGTCCTGAAGCGCAAGCTGGAAGAGACCGGCCGCTTCGAGGTTGCCCTGACGCGCTCCGACGACAGCTTCATCCCCCTGAAACAGCGGGTGGAAATCGCCCGCGGGCTGCATGCCGACCTGTTCGTGTCCGTGCACGCCGACTCCGTGCGCCAGGCCTATGTGCGCGGCGGCACCGTCTACACCCTTTCGGAGCGGGCCTCGGACCGCCTTGCCGCGCAGATCGCGCGCAACGAAAACCAGTCGGACATCCTCGCCGGCCTGGAATTCGAGGAGGAGGCGGACGACGTCAGCGACATCCTCATCGACCTGACGCGGCGCGAGACCAAGAATTTTTCGGTCTATTTTGCCAATGCGCTCGTCGGCGAGCTGCAGAGCGCGGTGAAGATGATCAACAATCCGCACCGCTCCGCCGGCTTCGTCGTCCTGAAGGCCGCCGACGTTCCCTCCGTGCTGGTGGAACTCGGCTACCTCTCCAATGCGCATGACGAGCAGCTTCTGACATCCGACGAATGGCGGGGGCGGGCGGCTGATGCCATCACCGCGGCGATAACACGTTTTTTTGAGCCGCGAATCGCGCACCAGGATGCCGCGATCGAGGGAAATTCGATAGCCGGTGTTGCGCCGTCACAACAATAGTGCCACAGCATCACCACAGACTTGTCGATATTGAGCGATAACGGCATTCGGGCATGGCGATCGGTCGTTGACCGGTTCGCCCCGTCGCTGAGACAATCAATGGAACCGGCGAACGGGACGGCGGAACGGACCCGAGCGAACCGGCGACAGGCACCGTGCCGCCACCCTTTTTGAAACGGCCGAGAAACGGCGCCGCGGCGCCCGGCGGCAAGCGACACGCAATTAGCGAGAATTACGGAAACCGGCGATATGAAGTTTTTCGTCAAAATGTTCGGCTACTTCTTCGGGATCGGCGCGGTCTTTTTCCTGATCGTCGCAGCAGTCCTGTGGATCGTGCTGAGCGATGCGACCAAGGACCTGCCCGACTACACGGCGCTGAAGAAATACGAGCCGCCGGTGATGACTCGCGTGCATGCCAGCGACGGCAGCCTGATCGCCGAATATGCCCGCGAGCGGCGCCTGTTCCTGCCGATCCAGGCGGTGCCGGACCTGGTCAAGAACGCGTTCCTGGCGGCCGAGGACAAGAACTTCTATTCCCATCCCGGCGTCGACATGATGGGCATCGCGCGCGCCGTCGTCACCAACATCAAGAACCGCGGCTCGAACCGGCGCATGGTCGGCGCCTCGACCATCACCCAGCAGGTCGCCAAGAACTTCCTGCTCTCCAACGAATACAGCTACGAGCGCAAGATCCGCGAGGCGATCCTGGCGCTGAGGATCGAGCAGGCCTTCACCAAGGACGAGATTCTCGAGCTCTACCTCAACGAGATCTATCTCGGCATGGGCTCCTACGGCGTCGCCGCGGCCTCGCTGTTGTATTTCGACAAGGCGGTGCAGGAGCTGACGCTGGCCGAGGCCGCCTATCTGGCGGCGCTGCCGAAGGCGCCGAGCAACTACCATCCCTTCGACAACACCGAAGCGGCGATCGAGCGCCGCAACTGGGTCATCGACCGCATGGTCGAGAACGGCATGGCGACCGCCGAGGCGGCCGAAAAGGCGAAGGTGCTTCCGCTCGACGTGACGCCCCGCACCCGCGGCCCGCACCTCTTTGCCTCCGACTATTTCGCCGAGGAAGTGCGCCGCCGGCTGCTGGAGCGCTACGGCGAGAAGGGCCTTTACGAGGGCGGCCTGTCGGTCCGCGGCACGCTCGATCCGCAATTGCAGGTCCTCGCCCGCAAGGCGCTGATGGACGGCCTCGTGGAATTCGACCGCCGCCGCCGCGGCTGGCGCGGTGCGGTCACCACGATCGACGTCAGCGCCGGCGATTGGGGTCCGGCGCTCGGCAAGGTCGAGGCGCTGTCCGACGTGCCCGAATGGCGGCTCGCGGTGGTGCTTTCCTCCGGCGACGGCGAGGCGCAGATCGGCCTGCAGCCGAAAAAGCTCGTCTCCGGCAAGCTGTCGACGGATCGCGAGCGCGCCGTCGTGCCGCTCGAACACGTCAAATGGGCGCGCTGGGAGAAGGGGCCGAAGCGGCGCCAGCCGATCCGCGCCGTCAGCGATGTGCTCGCCCCCGGCGACGTCGTCTATGTGGAAAAGGACCCGGAAGGGGGGTCGGACACCTATATCCTGCGCCAGGTGCCCGAGGTCTCCGGCGCGATCGTCGCCATGGACCCGCACACAGGGCGCGTGCTGGCGCTGGTCGGCGGCTTCACCTTCGCCAAGAGCCAGTTCAACCGCGCCACCCAGGCTTGGCGCCAGCCCGGCTCCTCGTTCAAGCCGATCGTCTATGCGGCCGCGCTCGACAACGGCTATACGCCGTCGAGCGTCGTGCTCGATGCGCCGATCTCGCTGCCGATGGGCAACGGCAAGATGTGGACGCCGAAGAACTATGGCGGCAAGTTCTACGGCCCGTCGACGCTTCGCACCGGCATCGAGCGCTCGCGTAACGTGATGACCGTGCGGCTCGCCAAGGACATGGGCATGCCGCTGGTCGCCGAATATGCGACCCGCTTCGGCATCTATGACGAGCTGACGCCGGTGCTCTCCATGGCGCTCGGTGCCGGCGAGACGACGGTGCTGCGGCTGACGGCGGCCTATGCGATGATCGCCAATGGCGGGCGCAAGCTGCATCCGACGCTGATCGACCGCATCCAGGACCGCCGCGGCAAGACCATCTACAAGCACGAGGAGCGCATCTGCGACGCCTGCGAGGCCAGTTCCTGGACCGGCCAGGACGAGCCGGAGCTGATCGACAATCGCGAGCAGGTGCTCGATCCGATGACCGCCTACCAGATCACCTCCATGATGGAGGGCGTCGTCCAGCGCGGCACGGCGACCCGGGTCAAGGCCGTCGGCAAGCCGGTCGCCGGCAAGACCGGCACCACCAATGACGAACGCGACGCCTGGTTCGTCGGCTTCTCGCCGGACCTCGCTGTCGGCGTCTTCGTCGGCTACGACACGCCGCGGCCGATGGGGCGCGGTGCGACCGGCGGCCAGGTGGCCGCGCCGATCTTTACCGAGTTCATGAAGGCGGCCCTGAAGGACAAGCCGGCCGTGGAATTCCGCGTGCCGCCGGGCATCAAGCTGATCGCCATCAACCGGCGCACCGGCATGCCGGCGAGCGGCTCGGGCGGCGACGTCATCCTGGAAGCCTTCAAGCCCGGCACCGGTCCGGCCGACACCTATTCCATCATCGGCTTCGACGGCTCCTCCGGCACCCTGCAGCAGGTCTCGCCGGCGGCGGCGAGGGCAGTCATTTCCTCGCCCGGCGGGCTCTACTGACAGCGCCCGCCGATCCGTCCGGATCGGTCTCGTCGGACGTTTACAGGCCGCGGGCGGCCCGTTACATTCGCCGACCGCAGCGGTTGCCGGGTTTCCTCCGGCAGCCTTGCATATATCCAACCAACCGAGAGCGAGTAGCGAATGCGTGCCGAAGTGCAGGGCATTGTCGACGAAATCAAGCAGACGATCGGTCTGCTGAGGAGGCATCTTTGACTGGGATGCCGCAACCGCACGCCTTGAAGAGCTGAACGCCAAGGCCGAAGACCCCGACCTCTGGAACGACCCGGAAGCCGCCCAGAAGCTGATGCGCGAGCGCCAGCAGCTGGACGACAGCCTGACGTCCATCCGCACCGTCGAGCAGCGGCTCACCGACAATATCGAGCTGATCGAACTCGGCGAGATGGAGGGCGAGGAGAGTATCGTCGCCGAGGCGGAAAAGGCGCTGGGCGACCTTGAGGACGAACTGGCGCGGCGCCAGGTCGAGACCATGCTGTCCGGCGAGGCCGATGCCAACGACACCTATTTCGAGGTCCATGCGGGCGCCGGCGGCACGGAGAGCCAGGACTGGGCCAGCATGCTCCTTCGGATGTACATCCGCTGGGCGGAGCGGCGCGGCTTCAAGACCGAGGTGCTGGAAGTCCATGACGGCGAAGAGGCGGGCATCAAGTCCGCCACTGTCATGATCAAGGGCCATAACGCCTATGGCTGGATGAAGACCGAATCGGGCGTCCACCGCCTGGTGCGCATCTCGCCCTTCGACAGCCAGGCGCGGCGGCATACCTCTTTCGCCAGCGTCTGGATCTATCCCGTCGTCGACGACAATATCGAGATCGACGTGTCGGAAAGCGACGTGCGCATCGACACCTACCGGGCGTCGGGCGCCGGCGGCCAGCACGTCAACACGACCGATTCGGCGGTGCGCATCACTCACATTCCGACCAATATCGTCGTGCAGTGCCAGAACGAGCGCTCGCAGCACAAGAACCGGGCGACGGCCTGGGCGATGCTGAAGGCGCGGCTCTACGAGGTGGAGCTGCAGAAGCGGGAAGAAGAGGCAGCGGCGAGCGCGGCCTCCAAGACCGAGATCGGCTGGGGCCACCAGATCCGCTCCTACGTCCTGCAGCCCTACCAGCTCGTCAAGGACCTCAGGACCAACGTGGAAAGCACCAACCCGAACGACGTGCTGGACGGCGCGCTCGATCCGTTCATGGAGGCAGCACTGGCCCAGCGCGTGCTCGGCGAGGCGGCGACCGAGGCGGCGGGGTAGGCGATCCGGTCGCGTTCGATTGGAAACAAAACGGCGCCCATTGCGGCGCCGTTTTTCGTTTCACAAGTGGGCTGGATTGCTTCGCTGCGCTCGCAATGACGAATGAGAATCCTCAAACATTTCAATGTCATTGCGAGGAGGCCGTAAGGCCGACGCGGCAATCCAAAAGGCGGTCAGTGGAAATGCACCCCAACCCTCAGAGCAGGTTGCCGAGCTTGCGGCCGGCGCTGAGGTAGAGCATCGGGTTGATGGTCTTCTTGCCGACGCGGGTCTCGTAGTGAAGGTGCGGGCCGGTGGAGCGGCCGGTAGAGCCGACCTCGCCGATCTTCTGGCCGATGACGACGCGCTGGCCGCGTTTCACGGAAATCCGCGACAGGTGCGAGTAGCGGCTCCGGAGCCCGCGGCCGTGGTCGATCTCCACGGTGTTGCCGTAGCCGCCCTTGCGGCCGGCGATGACGACGCGTCCGTTGGCGGTGGCGTTGACCCGGGTGCCGGTGGTGCCGCGGAAATCGATCCCGGTGTGCATCGCCGGGCGGCCGAGGAAGGGATCGATGCGCGGACCGTAGCGGCTGGTGACCGGGGCATTGCCGATCGGTTTCCTCAGCGGGATGGCGGTGGTCGCCTTGCGGATCTGCGTCAGCCGGGTGATCGCCGTCTCGGCGCGCTTGATGCGGTCGGCAAAGCCGTTTGGCGACAGCGGCACGAAGGGCCCGCCGGTCGCCGTGTTGTCGGCGTCGTCGCCGGCCATCGGGTCGGCTTTCGCGAGGCGTACGCCGATCCGCTTCAGCACCTTCTCGAAGCGGTTGACGTCGGTCTCCGCAGCAAGGGCAAGGGCGTCGAGGGCGTTGCCCTGTTCGTTGAGCATCGCCGTCATGTCGGTCGCGACCGTGTCGAGCTTTTTCGCGTAGGGCGAGCCGTAGCGCTCGGGATCGTCGGCGCGGGCCTCCTCGTCGGAGGGCAGGGCCATCGACGACTTCATCGGCTCGGCCGGCTCCAACTCGCCGCCGATGCCGCCGGTCACATCCGGGTCATCAAGGTCGACGCCCGGTTTCGGCTGCGGGACGATGGTGGAGGCGAGTTCGATGCCGTTCTTGCGGGCCTGCTCGATGACCTGGGTGACCAGCACCTGGCGGTCGGAGAGCGCGTTCTGCTTGGCGAGCAGCCTGTCGAGCTTGATCTCGAAGGATTCCTGGTCGATGAGCTGGCGGCTGGTGATGCGATCGACTTCCGAGCGCAGCGCCGCTATACGGTCCTCATAGGCGTGCTGCATGCGGGCCTGGCGGGCCATCGCCGCGCCGATCAGGTCGTCGCGGAAGAAGAGGTAGGTGGTGGCGCCGAGATAGACGACCGCGAACAGCGTCAGCAGCCCGGCGATGGCGCCGACCATCAACGGGTTCAGCGTCACGGAGGTGATGCGCTCGCCCTTGGCGAAAATGATCTGGTGATGGTCCTTGCGGCGTCCGAATGCCTTCGGAGTTCCTGCAGCCCGGGTTTCCATGTTCTGTCACCGTTGGCGCTACGCGTTACAGGTCCGGACCGCCGGGCGGCCAACCCTCTCAAATCCCGGTGACGATTAGAAACCGTTAGGGTTAATTTTTGCTTTCGCGGCGCTGTCAGTCAGTCGGCTTATCGGGCGGTTGCGACCAGCGGCTTGTAAAAGCCCGGCGTCAGGCCGGCAGCGGCGCGCGCGGCGTCGTTGAAGGGCGGCTTGAGGGCGCCGCGGAAGTGCTTTCTGACCAGCGCGTGGAAGGTCGGCTCCGGCTCCAGCCTTTCGCGGTCGCACAGGAACCGGAACCATTTGGCGCCCGCCGCCACATGGCCCTTTTCGTCGCGGTAGATGATTTTCAGGATATCGGCAGTGGCGCCGTCGCCGGCCTCCTCGGTGCGCTCGATCATCGAGGGCGTGATGTCGAGGCCGCGCGCCTCCAGCACCAGGGGGATGATGGCGAGCCGGGCAACGAGGGAGTCCCTGGTCGAATCGGCCGCCTGCCAGAGGCCGTCATGGGCGGGCAGGGCGCCGTAGTCGGCGCCGAGGTCCTGCAGCCTCTGGCGCAACAGGCCGAAATGCTTTGCTTCCTCCATGCCGATCTTGACGAAATCGTCGAAGAAGGAGCGCGGCATCGCCGTGTCGTTGAAGCGGGCGATGAGATCCCAGGTGAGGTCGATGGCGTTGAGTTCGATATGGGCGAGGGCGTGGATCATGGTGATCCGGCCGCGAAGCCCGTGGGAGGTGCGCTTCGGCATCTCGCGCGGCGGCAGCAGTTCCGGCTTTTCCGGCCGTCCGGGACGCGCCGGCAGCGGGCCGTCGGTGCGCGGCGCGCTGCGGTCGAGCCGGCGCGCGAACCAGGCAGTGCCGGCCGCGCCCGAAAGCGCGACCTTTTCCGCCGGGTCCGGGGCGGCGACGATGCGCCGGGCAAGGCCGGTGAGGCTGTCGGCCATGGCGTCTGGGGCCTTGGTTCCTAGAGCGCCTTTGCGGCGTCCAGAACGGCCTCGGCGTGGCCGGCCACCTTCACCTTGCGCCAGACCCTGGCGACCTTGCCGCCGCCGTCGATCAGGAAGGTGGAGCGTTCCACGCCCATGTATTTCTTGCCGTACATGGATTTCTCCACCCAGACCCCATAGGCCTCGATGGTCGCCTTGTCCTCATCGGCGGCGAGCATGACGCTGAGCTCGTGCTTGGCCTTGAACTTGTCGTGCTTGGCGGCCGAATCGGGCGAGATGCCGATGACGACGGCGCCGGCCTTCTCGAACTCCCCGGCCAGTTCGGTGAAGGCAATCGCTTCCTTGGTGCAGCCGGAGGTGTCGTCCTTGGGATAGAAATAGACGACGACGGTTTTTCCTTGCAGATCCGACAGCTTGACGCGTCCGCCGCCGTCGGTCGGAAGGTCGAAGTCTGGCGCCTTGGCGCCTTCGGTGATGTCGCTCATGCTGCCTCCGTTTGGTCGCGTTTTCGTTGCTTGATGTAGCGGAAATCCGCAAGGGTTGCCAGCGGGCATCGGCGCCACGACAAAGGGGGGGAAGGGGCGCAACGACCCGGTACTCCAGTATGCCGTGCAAATGCCGCAAGGGCACCACATGCCCCCTGCACCGGGCGTCGTTTTCGCGCTATGGGTTGGCAAAGGGGGCAGGCAGGCTGCGCGGCAAAGCGCACCGCGATGCCCTTGGCGGGGACAACGAGACACAGGGACTGGAATGGCGCCGCGACGGCTCCAGCCGTTAACACAGCATACCCATCACGTTCACAGCGCCTTCGGCATCCTGCTGCGGGTGGCGCTGGTGCTGGTTGTGGTGACGGCGATCGCCATCGGCGCCTTCGCCTGGCGGGTCTCCAGCGGGCCACTGACCCTCAACATCTTTGCCGAGGCCGTGCGGGCGCGGATTGCCGAGGCCGTCGGTCCCGACGCCAGGGTCGGGCTGTCCGCCATCGTCCTTGCCTGGTCGGAGGACGGCGGGCCGCGGGTGCGCCTGCGCGGCCTCGTCATCGCTGATACCGAGGCCGGCTTCGAGGCCGAAGTGCCGACCGCGGACGTCCGGCTCAACGGTTTTCAGCTTGTCATCGGCCGGGTCTCGCCGCGGGCGATCCGGGTCTATTCGCCCCGCGTGCGCATCCCGGTCGCCGGCGGCGCCAGCGCGTCGCCGGAAACGCTTTTGGAATTCGCCGATCACGCCTTCAAGGGCACGCTCGCCGGCGCCCGCTCCATCGGCCTTTCCAGCATCCGGGTCGAGGACGCCACGGTGGAGATGCGCTCCACCGACGACGATGGACACAGCCGGACCTATTCCAGCGTTTCCGCCGATCTCGGCTTTGCCCACGACACCCGCACGACGACCCTCGACGTCAGCGGCATCGGATTCGGCGGCAAATGGTCGGCGTCCGCGGTGCATCGTCCGGACCCGGCCTCCGGCGGCTCGGTGCTGGCGCTTTCCGGCACCGACATTACCGTCGACGACGTCTTCGGCATCGGCGATGCCGCGCGCACCGGGTCCGCCACCCGTATCCCGCTCTATCCGAGCTTTGCGGCCCAGTATGACGAGGTCGGCCGGCTGACGGCAGCGCATATGAAGCTGGTCGTCGGCGCCGGCCATGTGCCGTTCGGTGGCGGCTCGCCCTATCTGCTCGACGAAGCGGTGGTGGACGTTGCCTGGGTGCCGGACGAGAAGGTCTTCAAGATCGGGCCCTCCGTGGCCGAGTTCGGACCGACGAAGCTTCCCTTCACCGGCATCGTCGTGCCGCCGCGCGGCCCGGAGGCGGCGCTTTGGGAGTTCGGCGTCGAGGCGCGCGATGTGGAAATCGCCTCGCCCTTCGAGGGCGAGCCGCCGACGCCACTCGACCTGGTGGTGACGACCGGGACGTTCGACCCCGATCTGCTCCGGATCGGTGTGACGAAATTCCAGGTCGGTGCCGGCGCGACGCCGCTGATCCAGTCGACGGCCGTCGTCGATCTCGGTGCCTTCGGGCCGAAACTGGAGGTCGACGGCCGGCTCAACGCGGTCCCGGTGCACGAGCTGAAGCGGATCTGGCCGGAATTCATCGCCCCGCCGGCGCGGCGCTGGATCCTCGACAACGTCGTCTCCGGCGACACCGTCGACGGCAGCTTTCGTGCCGCGGTCGGCGCGGAGGAACTGGACGACAATCCGGAGACCTGGGGCTGGGGCGAGGACGACCTGACGGCACACTTCACCGTCAGAAACGCCGTCGTGAAGACCTTCGGCGAGATGCCGGCGGCCAGGGCACCGGTCGCGACCGGGCAGATCGACGGCGGCCATCTGAAGGTCGAGATTCCCGGGGCGAGCCTCACGACCGCTTCCGGCGGGAAGGTCACCGTCGACGAGGCGGTGTTCGAGATCGCCGACATCAGGCCGCCCAAGCAGACGGCGAGCCTGCGCCTGCAGCTCTCCGGTCCGACCCGGAACGTTGCCGAGGTCGTCAACGCCAAGCCGATCGAGGCGCTGGGGCCGATCGGCGTTACCCCCGCCGCGCTCGGCGGCACGGCGACCGTGAAGGCGGGGGCGAGCTTCGCGCTGCTGCGCGAGCTGTCCTTCGACGATGTGGACTACGGCCTGACGGCGGAGCTTGACGATTTCTCCTCAAAGACCCCGATTTCCGGCAGGAAGGTCACCGACGGCACGCTCTCCGTCACGGTCGCCGAGGGCGTTGCGCGGATCGACGGCAAGGCCCGGTTCGACGGAGCGATGGCAACCGTCGACCTGACGGAGCCGCTCGACGGCAGCGGCGGCGGCGCCAGCAAGGTCGGCATCACCCTGAAGCTCAGCGATGCGGAACGGCGCGAGCAGGGGCTCGACCTCGGCGGGCTCCTCACGGGTCCGATCGAGGTCTCGATCGCGTCTGAGGGCGACGGCGCCGACAGGTACGAGATCGACCTGAAGGACGCACGGCTCGCCGTTTCGCCCCTCGGCTGGGCCAAGGAGCCCGGCGTTCCGGCGACGGCCCGGTTCCGGATCGCCGGTGCCCGCAAGAACGAGGTCAGCGACCTTCGGATCGAGGGCAAGGATTTCGCGATCGCCGGCCATGTGGTGCTTGACGACAAGGGCGACCTGAAGTCGGGCGAGCTGACGTCGGCGCGGCTCGGACGGACGGTCATCGACCGGGCCGTGATGCGGGCCTCCGACGCCGGCCAGGACGTCGTCCTCACGGCGAGCGCGATCGATGCGCGTACCATCCTCAAGGGCATCACCGACGTGCGCGGCAAGGACGAGGGCGCCGACCTGGAAGGCGATTTCCACATCCGCGGCAAGATCGGCACCCTGATCGGCTTCAACGGGGCCAACTTCTCCGGCGTCGACCTCGACGTGACGGTCGCCGGCGGCAGCCTCAGGGCGCTGAAAGTCACCGGCAGCTCCGGCAAGCGCGGCCGGCTCGACCTGACGCTGAAGCCGGACGGCGCCCGGCGGGCGCTCTATGTGGAATCCGACAATGTCGGCGACTTCCTGCGCTTCCTCAACATCTACAAGCGCATGCAGGGCGGCTCCGGCGAGATCACCGCCGCCCTCGGCGACGGCACGGCCTCACAGGGCCGATTCCGGATCAGCGACTTCCGGGTCACCGAGGACCCGGCCCTGAAGCAGCTCGTCGCCCGCGGCAATTTCGAGGATCGGCTGCGCGGTGACCGCCCGGTCAACATCCGGCCGATCGCGGAAAGCGGCGATACGGTCTTTGAAAAGCTCGACGTTTCGTTCCGGCTGGAGAGCAACCGCATGGTGATCACCGATGCGCTCTTAAAAGGCGCGGTGATCGGCGGCACCATGAAAGGGACCGTCGATTTCCGCAACAAGCGCATGGCGATCGCCGGGACCATGGTGCCGGCCTATGGCATCAACAATCTGTTCGGGCGGGTGCCGCTGCTCGGCCAGGCGCTTGGCGGCGGCCGCAATGGCGGGCTGATCGGCGTCACCTTCAAGATCGAGGGACCTGTCGGCGACACCAAGATGACGGTCAATCCGATGTCCGTCGTCGCGCCCGGCATTTTCCGCAAGATATTCGAGTACTGACCGCGCCGCGGTTCTTACACCGGGCGCAGCAGCACGTGGCGCTTCTTGCCGACTGACAATTTGATGACGCCGTCGCCGGTGACGTCGGCCATGGTCAGGGATCCGCGCTCGTCGGTGACGACGCTGTCGTTGACGCGGATGCCACCGGAGCGGACCTGGCGGCGGACCTCGCCATTGGAGGCGGCAAGGCCGGCATGGACGAAGGCGGCAAGGACGCCAAGGCCGGCTTCAAGCTCCGCGGCTGCGATGTCGACGCTCGGAAGGTTCTCCGCCAGGGCGCCTTCCTCGAAGGTCAGGCGGGCCGTTTCGGCCGCAGCCTCGGCCGCGGCGCGCCCGTGCAGCATGGCGGTCGCTTCGGTTGCAAGCGTTTTCTTTGCATCGTTTAGTTCGGAACCTTCGAGCGCTTCCAGGCGTTTGATCTCATCCATCGGCAGATCGGTGAACAGCCTCAGGAACCGGCCGATGTCGGCGTCCTCCGTGTTGCGCCAGAACTGCCAGTACTCGTAGGGGCTCTTGGCGTCGGCGTTGAGCCAGACGGCGCCGTCCGCCGTCTTGCCCATCTTGGCGCCGGAGGCCGTGGTGATCAGCGGCGTCGTCACGGCGAACAATTCGGCGCCGGCGAGACGGCGTCCGAGGTCGATGCCGGACAGGATGTTGCCCCACTGGTCCGAGCCGCCCATCTGCAGCCGGCAGCCGGTACGTCGAAAAAGCTCGACGAAATCGTAGGCCTGCAGGACCATGTAGTTGAATTCGAGGAATGAGAGATGCTGTTCCCGCTCAAGGCGCATCCGGACGGCGTCGCGCTGGATCATCTGGTTGACCGAGACGTGGCGCCCGACATCGCGCAGGAGATCCACATAGCCGAGGCCGAGCAGCCAGTCGGCGTTGTCGACCATGACGGCGTCTTGCGGCCCGTCGCCGAAGGTCAGGAACGACGAGAAGACCTGCCGGATGCCTTCCTTGTTGGTCTCGATCGCGTCCGGCGTCAGCAGCTTGCGCGATTCGTCCTTGCCGGACGGATCGCCGACCCTGGTCGTGCCGCCGCCCATCAGGACGATCGGCCGATGGCCGCATTTCTGCAGCCAGCGCAGCATCATGATCTGCACCAGCGAGCCGACATGCAGGCTCGGCGCCGTGCAGTCGAAGCCGATATAGGCGCTGACCGTTTCCGTCGTCAGGCAGCGATCGAGCGCTTGCGGATCGGAGCACTGATGGATGAAGCCGCGCTCGGAAAGCGTGGCGAGAAACTCGGACGAAAACTCGGTCATGACCGGAACTTCCCTGGAAAGGATCGGGGATCGGCGGGCCGGATCAAGGGGCCCGGCGCGCTCTATAGCGCAACTTTTGTGCAAAGGCACGGGGGGCGGCCAATGCGAAATGCGGGAGCCCGCCATGCGCAGGAATACCCCGAAGGATTAACCCCCTCTTTGCATACAGCCAATACAATTTGTCGCTGCGCCGTACGGCGCGACCACGCTAAGCTGGCTTGCTGCGGGCATTCTCTGGGAGGTCACAAAAACAGATGAAAACCTTTCGGGCCATCGGGCTCATGAGCGGGACGTCGTTCGACGGCGTCGACGCCGCCATCATCGAAACGGACGGCGAAAAGGTTTTTGCGACCGGCCCGGGACTGACCCAGCCCTACACCGACGACGAGCGCCAGATCCTGAGGACCGCGATGGCGGTGGCGGCGCAGCAAAGCGACCGCGACGCCCGTCCCCCGGAGCTGGCCGAGGCCGAACTGGTGGTGACGGAGGCCCACGCCAAGGCGGTCGACGTCATCCTGGCCGCGGCCGGCCGCGACCGCTCCGAGATCGACATCATCGGCTTTCACGGCCAGACGGTGTTCCACGCGCCCGACCGGCACCTGACCATCCAGCTCGGTGACGGCAACGCGCTGTCGCGGGCGACCGGCATTCCCGTCGTCTTCGATTTCCGCAAGTCCGACGTTGCCGCCGGCGGCCAGGGCGCGCCGATGGTCCCGGTCTATCACCGGGCGCTGGCCGACCAGAGCGGCCTTGAGCGGCCGCTCGCCATCATCAATCTCGGCGGCGTTGCCAATTTCACCTGGATCGGCCGCGACGGCGCAATGGTCGCCTGTGACACCGGACCGGCGAGCGCGCTGATCGACGACTGGGTGTTTTCCCATTCCGGCGCCGCCTTCGACATGGACGGCGAGCTTGCGGCCTCCGGAACGGTCGACCGGGGGGTGCTCGGTGCCCTGCTGGACAATCCCTATTTCGGGTTGCCGGCGCCGAAGTCTTTGGACCGGCACGCCTTTTCGCTCGATCCGGTGAGGGGGCTGTCACTGGAGGACGGGGCGGCGACGCTGACCGCGTTCACCGCCGAGACGCTCGCCATCGGCCTGAAACGGGTGCCGGAGACGCCGCGCATGCTGGTCGTTTGCGGCGGCGGCGCGCACAACCCGTCCCTGTTGTCGGCGATCGAACGGGCGACGGGCATCTTCACGGTGGTCACCGGCGAAGCGCTCGGCTGGTCGTCAGACCACATCGAGGCGGAGGCCTTCGGCTATCTCGCGGTCCGGCGGATGCTGTTCCTGCCGATCAGCTTTCCGATGACGACGGCCGTCGATGCGCCGATGATGGGCGGCGAGATCGCCGCGCCGAAATAGGGCGCCGAGACCGGACGTTTCTGACTTAAGCGGCGTCGGTGATCGCGGCCAGCCGCCGGTCGACATAGTCGGAGCAGACGCCGACCAGTTCTTCCACGTGATTCTCGAAGAAATGGTTGGCGCCGGAGATCGTCGTCTGGTCGATGACGATGCCCTTCTGGGTCTTCAGCTTGTCGACGAGCGCCTGGACGTCCTTGACCGGCACCACCTTGTCGGCGTCGCCATGGGCGATCAGGCCGGACGAGGGGCAGGGGGCCAGGAACGAGAAATCGTTGAGATTGGCCGGCGGGGCGATCGAGATGAAGCCTTCCACTTCCGGGCGCCGCATCAGCAGTTGCATGCCGATCCAGGCGCCGAAGGAAAAGCCGGCGATCCAGCAGGCGCGGGCGTCGGGGTGGATGGTCTGCACCCAGTCGAGCGCGGCGGCGGCATCGGACAACTCGCCCGAGCCGTGGTCGAACTCGCCCTGGCTGCGGCCGACGCCGCGGAAGTTGAAGCGCAGCACCGCAAACTCGCGTTTCGCGAACATATAGAACAGCTGGTAGACGATCTGATTGTTCATCGTCCCGCCGAACTGCGGATGCGGGTGCAGGATGAGGGCGATCGGTGCGTTGCGGCTCTTGGCGGGCTGAAACCGCCCTTCCAGTCGGCCCGCAGGACCGTTGAAAATGACTTCCGGCATGGTGCGTTGGGGTCTCTCTGAGGCGTTTTACGGGAACGTTACTCTTGTCGATCGCAGGGACCTTCAGCCTCGGGCGATCCTTGACTTGGATATAGGGGCTCCCTAGAACTTTGCTAAGAGCTAATTTGCTTGTCCGACCGGACCTTGACCCCGGCCAGGGCGGCGCGAAATGGACATGAGGGGAGTTTCGTCTCCCCAAACTCGTCTTCTTAGACAGGTGCCCGCGTTTTCTCAAGGCGGGTTTTGTCGGGGAGCATCCGGTCCTTGCGTTTCAGCGCCTTCCTGCCTTGGCCGTGTCAGGCCGGCCCGACACCGGGGCGATGGCAACGAGGCGATGCAGGAAACCGTGACCGAGAACAGAGCCTATCTCGACTGGAATGCGACGACACCGCTGCGGCTTGATGCCCGCGCGGCGATGGCGGCTGCGTTCGACGTTGTCGGCAATCCGTCCTCCGTCCACGGCGAGGGCCGCAAGGCGGCGGCGATCCTGCGCGATGCCCGCGATGCGGTCGCCGACCTCGTCGGCGCTGCGTCCGACCGCGTCGTCTTCACCAGCGGCGGCACGGAGGCGAATGCCGCCGTCGTCCGTCCCGATCTCTATGACAGGATCATCGTCTCCGCCGTGGAGCACGATTCCGTCAAGGCGGCGGCCTCAAGCGATCCGGCAAGGCTCGTGACCATTCCCGTCGACGTGACGGGAGAGATCGATCTCACGGCCCTCGACCGCCTGCTCGACCAGACGGCCGGAGCGCGCGTGCTCGTCTCCGTCATGCTCGCCAACAACGAGGTCGGCACGATCCAGCCGGTCGCCGAGGCGGCCGAGCTCTGCCACGCCCATGGCGCCGTCATCCATTGCGATGCCGTCCAGGCGGTCGGCAAGCTGCCGGTGTCGATGGCGGCCCTCGGCGTCGATTTCCTGACGCTCTCAGGCCACAAGTTCGGCGGCCCGAAGGGCGTCGGCGCGATCGTTTGCGGGCCCTCCGCCGCGGTTACCCCGCTCATTCGCGGCGGCGGCCAGGAGCGGCGCCAGCGGGCCGGTACGGAGAATCTCATCGGCATTGCCGGCATGGGCGCGGCCATTCGGGCCGCGGCAGACGGCATGGACGATTGGGGCCGCGTTGCGGCGTTGCGTGACCGCATCGAGGATTTCGTCGGCAAGCTGCCGGGCGTCGGGGCCAGCGCGCCGGTGCTGATCGCGCCCGAGAAGCGCCTTCCCAACACCACGGCGGTTGCATTGCCGGGCCTGAAGGCCGACATGATGGTGATGACGCTGGACCTTGAGGGCGTTGCGGTGAGCGCGGGCGCGGCCTGCTCGTCCGGCAAGGTCAAGCGGTCGGACGTCCTTGCGGCGATGGGCGCGCCGGCGGCGATCGCCGATGCCACCATCCGCGTCAGCCTCGGCTGGGAGACCGGCGAGAAGGACGTGGACCGCTTTTGCACCGCCTTTGAAACACTCTATCGCCGCTGGCGCCAGCGCCTCGGCGCCGACAGGCTTGAAGTGGCGTAACGGGGCCTGAGCCCCGCCGTCCAAGGGAGACGAACAGACATGGCAGCCGTCAAGGAAACCGTCGATCAGGTCGCCGAACTGGAGCGCTACAAGTACGGCTTCGTCACGGACATCGAATCGGAATTCGCGCCGAAGGGCCTCAACGAGGACGTGGTGCGGTTCATTTCCGCCAAGAAGGGCGAGCCGGACTGGCTGACGGACTGGCGGCTCGAGGCGTTCCGGCGCTGGCAGACCCTGAAGGAGCCGAGCTGGGCCAAGCTCGGCTATCCGCCGGTCGATTTCCAGGACCTCTACTACTACGCCGCGCCGAAGAAGAAGGAGGGGCCGAAATCGCTCGACGAGGTCGATCCGGAACTGTTGGCGACCTATGAGAAGCTCGGCATCCCCTTGCGGGAGCAGGAGATCCTCGCCGGCGTCGAGGGCACGGAAAACCGCGTCGCCGTCGATGCCGTGTTCGATTCCGTTTCCGTCGTCACCACCTTCAAGGAGAAGCTGGAGGAGGCCGGCGTCATCTTCTGCCCGATCTCGGAGGCCGTACATCGCTGTCCGGAAATCGTGCAGAAATATCTCGGCTCGGTGGTGCCGATCACCGACAATTTCTATGCGACGCTGAACTCGGCGGTGTTCTCCGACGGCTCCTTCGTCTACGTGCCGGAGGGCGTCAAATGCCCGATGGAGCTCTCCACCTATTTCCGCATCAACGCCCAGAACACCGGCCAGTTCGAGCGCACGCTGATCATCGCCGACAAGGGCGCCTACGTCTCCTATCTGGAGGGCTGCACGGCGCCGCAGCGCGACGAGAACCAGCTCCATGCCGCGGTCGTTGAACTGGTCGCGCTGGAGGACGCGGAGATCAAATACTCCACGGTGCAGAACTGGTATCCGGGCGACAAGGACGGCAAGGGCGGCATCTATAATTTCGTCACCAAGCGTGGCGACTGCCGCGGCGCGCGCTCCAAGATCTCCTGGACGCAGGTGGAAACCGGCTCGGCGATTACCTGGAAATATCCGAGCTGCATCCTGCGCGGCGACGACAGCGTCGGCGAATTCTATTCCATCGCCATCACCAATGGCCGCCAGCAGGCCGACACCGGCACCAAGATGATGCATCTGGGCCGGAACACTTCCAGCCGGATCATCTCCAAGGGCATTTCGGCCGGCCATTCGTCGAACACCTATCGCGGCCTCGTCTCGGCCCATGGCAAGGCGAAGAACGCGCGCAACTACACCCAGTGCGATTCGCTGCTGATCGGCGACAAATGCGCCGCGCACACGGTGCCTTATATCGAGGCCAAGACCGCCAGCGCCGTCTTCGAGCACGAGGCGACGACGTCGAAAATCTCCGACGACCAGATGTTCTATTGCATGTCGCGCGGGCTCTCCGACGAGGAGGCCGTGGCGCTGATCGTCAACGGCTTCGTCAAGGAGGTGATCCAGCACCTGCCGATGGAGTTCGCGGTGGAAAGCCAGAAGCTCATCAACATCTCGCTGGAAGGCAGCGTCGGCTAGGCGCGCTGGAACAGCGGACCGACACGATCGATATCAGCCGGCCGGGGCGAAAAACCGGCAAGGGCAAGGGAAGAAAGAATGCTTGAGATCAAGAACCTCCACGTCGCCGTCGACGGCAACGAAATCCTGAAGGGCATCGACCTGACGGTGAAGCCCGGCGAGGTGCACGCCATCATGGGCCCGAACGGCTCGGGCAAGTCGACGCTCTCCTATGTGCTCGCGGGCAAGGACGACTACGACATCACCGAGGGCGAGGTTCTCTTCAACGGCGAGAACCTCCTGGAAATGGAGCCGAACGAGCGTGCCGTCGCCGGCATGTTCTTGGCCTTCCAGTACCCGATCGAGATCCCGGGCGTCGCCACCATGACGTTCCTGAAGACGGCGCTCAACGCGGTCCGCAAGGAACGCGGCAAGGACGAACTCTCCACGCCGGAATTCATGAAGCTTGTCAAAGAGAAGGCTGCAAAACTTAATGTATCGCAGGAGATGCTGCGGCGGCCGCTCAATGTGGGCTTTTCCGGCGGCGAGAAGAAGCGCGCGGAAATCCTGCAGATGGCGCTCCTGGAGCCGAGCCTGTGCGTCCTCGACGAGACGGACTCCGGCCTCGACATCGATGCGCTCCGGGTCGTTTCCGACGGCGTCAACGCCCTGCGCGCGCCGGAGCGCTCGATGATCGTCATCACCCATTACCAGCGCCTCCTCGACCATATCGTGCCGGACATCGTCCACGTCATGGCCCGCGGCCGCATCCAGCGGACCGGCGGCAAGGAACTGGCCAAGGAACTGGAGGCCAAGGGCTACGCCGATTACGTCGGCGAGGCGGCGGCGTGAGGCCGTTTCAGCCCGCCATCGCCGCACCAAATCTGTTGAGGACCCCGCCGCAATGACCGTCAAGCCCGATATCCCGAGAACGCCGGCCGAGGAGGAAATCCTCAAGCGGTTCGAGGATTGCGACCCGCGCGATGCCCTTTCGTCCTTGCGCGAGACCGCCATGGAGACTTTCGCCAGGACCGGCCTGCCGCACCGGCGCGTGGAGGCCTATCACTACACCGACCTCAAGGCCCTGATACGCGCTGTGCCGCCGCGCGGCTCGCAGCCGGCGGACGAACTGGCCCAGGCGACGATGGCGGGCGCGCCCGACTGGGGCGCGGCAAAGGTCAATCGCCTCGTCCTCATCGACGGCCATTTCGTCGCCGGCCTCTCCGATGCGGATGCGCTCGGCGAAGGCGTCGGCTTCATCCCGCTGGCAAAGGCGCTGTCGGAGAAGAGCGTCATCCTTGAGCGCGTCGGCACGCTGCCGGTCGCCGAAACCGACCCGGAGCTGGCGCTCAACACCGCCTTCATGCAGGACGGCGCCGTGCTTGAGATCGCGCCTGGCGCGATGGTCACAACGCCGATCGAGATCCTGCACCTGGCGACGGGCGAGGTGGCGAGCTTTCCACGCCATCTGGTGCTGGTCGGCAAGGGCGCCTCGGTCAACCTCGTCGAGACCTATTCCGGGCCGGCGGAGACCGCCTACCAGGTCCACGCGACGAGCGAGGTGGAGATCGGGGAGGGCGCTACGGTCACCTTCCTGAAGCGCCAGGAGGACGGCAGCGCCGCCATTCACCTGTCGACGACGGTGGTGCGGCTGGCTGAGGAGGCGCGCTACCACCAGACCGGCTTTGCCATCGGCGCGTCGCTCGCCCGGGCCCAGAGCTTCGTCACCTTCGCCGGCACCGGCGCGGAGGCGACCCTCGACGGCGCCATCCTCGGCCGCGACAGGCAGCATCTCGACACCACCATGGTGATCGACCACGCGGTTCCCGGCTGCAACAGCAAGGAGGTCATCCGCGCTGCGATCGACGACCGCGCCAAGGGCATCTTCCAGGGCCGCATCGTGGTGCGCCCCGACGCCCAGCAGACCGACGGGCGGATGATGTCGCGGGCGCTGCTCCTGTCCGACGGTGCCGAGGTCGACACCAAGCCGGAGCTGGAGATCTTTGCCGACGACGTCCAGTGCGCCCACGGCGCGACGTCGGGCGAGATCGACGAGGGCATGATGTTCTACCTGATGTCCCGCGGCATCCCGGCGGACGAGGCCGAGACCATGCTGATCGCCGCCTTCCTTGAGGAAGTGGTTGACGCGATCGATCCGGAGCCCCTGCGCGAGGCGCTGTCGGCGCGCATCGAAATGTGGCTCGGCGAACGGCGGAGGCCGGCATGAACGTCGACGCAGCAGCGACCCTGAAGCACGAAGACTACGACGTTGCGCGGGTGCGGGCGGATTTCCCGATCCTGTCGCGCGAGGTCTACGGCAAGCCGCTGGTCTATCTCGACAATGGCGCCTCGGCGCAGAAGCCCCAGCGGGTCATCGACCGCATCACGCGCGCCTATTCGGAGGAATACGCCAACGTGCACCGCGGGCTGCATTTCCTCTCCAACCTTGCGACCGAGAATTTCGAGAACGCGCGCGAGACCGTGCGCCGCTACCTGAACGCGGCGTCCGGCGACGAGATCATTTTCACGCGCTCCTCGACCGAGGCGATCAACCTCGCTGCCGCCTCCTATGGCGGCATGGTGCTGGGCGAGGGCGACGAGGTGGTGCTTTCCGTCATGGAGCACCATTCCAACATCGTGCCCTGGCACTTCCACCGCGAGCGCGCCGGCGCCGTCCTGAAATGGGTGCCGGTGGACGACGAGGGGGCGTTCTCGCTGGAGGATTTCGAGGCGACTCTCAGTCCACGCACGAAGCTCGTCGCCATCACCCACATGTCGAACGTCACCGGCACCATCGTGCCGATCAAGGACGTCTGCCGCATCGCCCATGCGCGCGGCATTCCGGTGCTGGTCGACGGCAGCCAGTCGGCGGTTCACATGCCCGTCGACGTGCAGGATCTCGACGCCGATTTCTACGTCTTCACCGGTCACAAGCTCTACGGCCCGTCGGGCGTCGGCGTGCTCTACGGCAAGAAGGCGCTCTTGGAAGAGATGCCGCCGTTCCTCGGCGGCGGCGAGATGATCCTCGATGTGGCCGAGGAGGGCGTCACCTATGCCGAGCCGCCGCACCGCTTCGAGGCCGGCACGCCGCCGATCGTGCAGGCGATCGGGCTTGCTGAAGCCATTGATTACGTTGAGGAGATCGGCCGCGATGCCATCGCCCGCCACGAGGCGCGGCTGAAGGACTACGCCCATGAGCGGCTGAAGGCGATCAACAGCGTCCGGATCATCGGCACGACGCCGGAAAAGGGCGCCATTGTCTCCTTCGAGGTGGCTGGCGCCCACGCCCACGACATCGCCACGATCATCGACCGCTCCGGCGTTGCGGTCCGGGCCGGCACCCATTGCGCCCAGCCGCTGCTGAAGCGCTTCGGCGTCACCTCGACCTGCCGGGCGTCGTTCGCGCTCTACAACACGACCGAAGAGATCGACCGTCTCGCCGAGGCGGTCCAGAAAGCCCATGAGTTCTTCGCTTGAGGATCCGGACATGACCGAAGAAAGCACCGCCCGCAAGACCGTCGACGAGGCCGGGACGACGACTGAAGATGCGGCCTTCGAGCGGTCCGGCGACGTCGAGATGGCGTTTTCCGCCCCGGCGCTCGGGACCGACGAGGCCGAGCAGCTTCGCCGCGACATCATCCTGGCGCTGAAGACGGTCTACGATCCGGAAATCCCGGCCGACATCTATGAACTCGGCCTGATCTACGAGGTCGCGGTCGATGCCGACCGCAATGTCGGCGTTGTGATGACGCTGACCGCGCCCGGCTGCCCCGTCGCCGGCGAGATGCCGGGCTGGGTGGCGAATGCGGTCTCCACGGTGCCGGGCCTCGGCCAGGTCGACGTGGAGATGGTGTTCGAGCCGATGTGGAACCCGGATCGGATGTCCGACGAGGCCCGGGTCCAGCTCGACTTCTTCTATTGATCACCCTCCACGAGAGGAGACGACCATGACTGCAATGAAATCCCGCTTCGATGTGCTCTCGCTGACGCCGGCAGCGGCGGCGCGGGTGCGCGAGATCGTGGAGAATTCCGAGGCCGGCAGCGGCGGCCTCCGGATCGGCGTCAAGAACGGCGGCTGCGCCGGCATGTCCTACACCATGGACCTCGCCAGTGCGCCCGAAGCGGGCGACGAGGTGGTCACTGCGGACGGCGCGACGGTCTATGTGGACCCGAAGGCGGTGCTGTTCCTGCTCGGCACGGAGCTCGACTACGAGGAGACCAAGCTGCGCTCCGGCTTCGTCTTCAACAATCCGAACCAGACGTCGGCCTGCGGCTGCGGCGAATCGGTGGCGCTGACGGCGGCCGATCCGGCAGCGCTCCAGAACTGATCCGGGGGCTTACCGCCGCAATGACCGTTTTCGACCGTCTGAAGGCGGCAACGCCCAGTTCCTGGCGCGCCTATACCGACCATGAATTCGTTCGGCAGATGGGCGACGGCTCGCTCTCCCAGGACGCGTTCCGGCACTATCTGGTCCAGGACTACCTGTTCCTCATCCATTTCGCGCGTGCCTATGCGCTCGCCGTCTACAAGGGCCGCAACCTCGCTGACATGCGCGCGGCGGCGGCCGGTATTTCGGCGATCCTCGATGTTGAGATGAACCTCCACCTGAAGCTCTGCGGCGAATGGGGGCTGGCGCCGGAAGAGATCGAGGCGGCACCGGAGGCACGCGCCACCATGGCCTATACCCGCTTCGTGCTCGACACGGGGCTGAGGGGCGACCTCCTAGACCTCCATGTGGCGCTTGCGCCCTGCATCATCGGTTATGCGGAGATCGGGGCGGCGCTCGCGGAAGTCCCCGGTGCGCTTGAGGAGGCGAATCCCTATTCGGTGTGGATCCGGGAGTATGCCGGCACCGAGTACCAGGAAATCGCCGAAGCTGCCCGGGCCAACCTCGACCGGCTGGCGGCCGACAGCCTGACGGAGGCGCGGTTTCCGAAGCTCTCCGTCATCTTCGACCAGGCGACGCGGCTGGAAGCCGACTTCTGGCAGATGGGGCTCGAACGGGCGCTTTGAGGGCGGCGTGCCCGCGCGCGGACACTGAGCCTCCCCAACACACGGCCATCCACAACGCAAAAAGGCCCGTCGGGCGGGCCTTTCCTGAACGCTGGATAGTTTTGCTGGATCGTCGTCAGGCGACGGCCTGGCGGTATTCGCCGACCTCCGGGTCGGTCTCGCACAGCACCTTGTTGCGGCCGGTGCGCTTGGCGGCATACATGCACTGGTCGGTGCGCTCGATGAAGTCGCCGACGCCTTCGCTCGGATGGTAGAGCGCGACGCCGATCGAAATCGTGATGCGGCCGAGATGCTCGCCCGTGGAGCGCTTGATCAGTTCCTTCGACATCACCGACTTGCGGATGTGCTCGGCCACGGTGACGGCCTGGCGCAGATGGGTGCGCGGCAGGATCACGGCAAATTCCTCGCCGCCATAGCGGCAGGGGATGTCCTGACCCTTGACGTTCTGCTTCACCGCGAGCGCGACGAGGCGCAGCACCTGGTCGCCGGTCTGGTGGCCGTAGGTGTCGTTGAAGCGCTTGAAATGGTCGATGTCGGTCATCAGGAGCGCAAGCGGCTCGCCGGTCTCGTCGGCCTTGGCGAGCGCGCGGTCGATCGACTGGTCGAAATGCTTGCGGTTGGCGAGCGTCGTCAACTCGTCCGTCAGCGACTCAAAGCGGATCACCTCAAGGTTCGACTGCAGCTCGGTGATCTGGCGCTGGGATTCTTCGAGCTGGGTGCGGAGGTTTTTGTTGATACCGCTGTTTTCCTCGTTCGCGGAGATCAGGTCCTTGACGATCTCGCGGATGCGGGACAGGTCGGTGGTGTTGGAGAGCTTTTGGTTGGCGCCGTTGAGGGAGCTCTCATAGGCCGTCGATTCCGCAAGCGAGCATTCGATCATGCTGATCACCTGGGAAATCTCTTCCGACACCTGGCTGCCGACGTCCTCGATCTGCTCGCCGATGCGGCGGGGCGACAAGTATTCGGCATAGATGTTGTCGATGTCGGTCGCGGTGATGCGGCCGCGGTCGCGCAGGATATCGTTGATGGCCTTGTTGAGGCCGATGTTGAACCCTGCAGAATAAGTGTACCAGAACTCATAGTTACGGGGAAAAGCCGACACCTGGTTGCGCTTGATCAGACTAAGCGCGTTTTCACCGTAAGAAATCGTTCTTTCAAAATCGTCTTGACTGGTCATAGTCCTCCCCCGGCGGCACGCCTTGCGGCCGCACCGCTTCCGAACACAATCTCGGAATTAGGCGTTAATGAGCATGGTCGGGAGCGGTTAAGGCCGCGTTAAATCGACCGTAGAAAACCCTATTTTGTGGTCTTCTTGGGCAGCCTGACGGGGCGCAGCAGGAAGGCGGGGACGTGGTCGCCGAGACCGATCACCGGCTCGTCCTGCTGCTTGCCGGAATTCCTGCCGGAGCGACGGCCCTTGCCGGATTTGCCCTGGTCCGATCCCTTGGCGCGGGATTTCGGCTGTTCCCTGGGCTCGCTGCGCGTGTCGTCGCCGGCCTTGGCCGGCTCCTTGCGGCCGCTCGATCTTTCCGGACGGGCGGACTTTTCGGTGCCGCCGCCGGTATCGGGCTCGGCCTTTTTCCGGGACGAGGAGCGCCTGCCGCGCTTGCGGCCGTCGTCGTCGCCCTTGCCCTTCACGGCATCGCCGATCCATTCGATCGAAAAGCCGATCAGGTCCTCGATCGCCTTGACGTATTTGCTGTCGCCGGGCGTGACGAGGCCGATTGCGGCGCCCTTGCGACCGGCGCGGCCGGTGCGGCCGATGCGGTGGACGTAGTCTTCCGCATGTGTCGGAATGTCATAGTTGAAGACGTGGCTGACGGCCGGGATGTCGAGGCCGCGGGCGGCGACGTCGCTGGCCACCATGATGGCGATCTTGCCGGCGCGGAAATCGTCCAGCATGGCCATGCGCGCGTGCTGGTCCATGTCGCCGTGCAGGGCGCCGGCATTGAAGCCGTGGCGCTGCAGCGAGCGGGCCACGGTGGCGACGTCGCGCTTGCGGTTGCAGAAGACAATGGCGTTCTGCAGGTCCTCCGACGTGCGGATGAGCTCGCGCAGGGTCTCGCGCTTGTCGTGCGGCTCGCGGCCGGTGGCGATCAGCCGCTGGCTCACCGTGGAGACGGTGGAGGCGGGCTTGGAGACCTCGATCCGGGTCGGATTGTGCAGGAACTGCTCGGTCAGCCGCTGGATCTCCGGCGGCATCGTGGCCGAGAAGAACAGCGTCTGGCGGGTGAAGGGAATCAGCTTCGAAATGCGCTCGATGTCCGGGATGAAGCCCATGTCGAGCATGCGGTCGGCCTCGTCGATGACGAGGATCTCGACGCCCTGCAGCAACAGCTTGCCGCGCTCGAAATGGTCGAGCAGGCGGCCGGGCGTCGCGATCAGCACGTCGGCGCCGCGGCTCAGCTTGCGGTCCTGTTCGTCGAACGAGACGCCACCGATGAGGAGCGCCACCGTCAGCTTGTGGTTGATGCCGTAGCGGGAGAAGTTCTCCTCGACCTGGGCGGCAAGCTCGCGGGTCGGTTCCAGGATCAGCGTGCGCGGCATGCGCGCCCGTGCCCGGCCCTTTTCCAGGAGCGTCAGCATCGGCAGGGTGAAGGAGGCGGTCTTGCCGGTGCCGGTCTGGGCGATGCCGAGGACATCGCGGCGCTGCAGCACGTGCGGGATCGCCCCGGCCTGAATCGGGGTCGGGTTCTCGTACCCGGCCGCCGTTACGGCGTCGAGCACCTTCGGACTCAGTCCAAGTTCGGAAAAGCTTTGTTGTTCAGTCAGTGGTGGTCGCCTCTTGCGACATGACCTTCCGTCCGGGCGGACGATCTTCATTGAATGCTGGAGATTGCCCGGAACATAGCGTGGACGGGCGGCCTGTCAATCGTGCTCACAGGGTTCGTGTCGTTTCTTTCCGTGTTGGTTACCAGTCGAATGCAGTTTTGTCACCCGTCGCGGCAAACAGTTTTCGCCGCGCCAGGCGCGTCCCCGGGCACAAATCCTATTCCGGCAAAGGGTGCGCCGCCAAAGGCGCGAACCATAGGGCACAAATCGACGCAGATATCACCGCATCGCAAAGGATGCCGGACGTAGTCGATCGGGCGCGGTCCCTGCCTGCCGGCTTCAGTTGCTCGCCGGCTGAAACATGTAGGTGCCGTCCTCGTTGAAGAACGCCTCGTAGGTGGTGTCGTTGGCATCGCCTGCGCCGACCTCCACGAAGAGCGTCAGGCCGAACTGATCGATCTCGAAATTATAGCCGGTGAGCTTGAGCTTGCGGTCGTGGATCTCGGTCAGCTCGATCGTCGAGACGACCGCATCGGCGGAAACCTTCTGGATGAAGAAGCGGATGACGTCGGGCTCCGCCTCGCGCCGAATGATCGCGCGGTAGTGGCCCTCGGCATCATCCTTCTTCCACTCGCCGAAAATGCGCATATGGGTGATCGCCGGGTCGATGCCGGCGATCGCGTCGGAGACCTCGTCGGCGGATGCGGGCACCGACCAGAGGATGGCGGCAAGGGCGGCGCCGGCGACAATATTCGTGATGCGGGTGGCGGTCATGGCGTGGCCTCCATGGCGTTCGCGGACGGTTCTGGCGCCCGTGAGGTTTTCGCAAGCCTACGCGATCCGGCGCCGGTGCGCATCACGGTTCGATGAATGCGCCGGCGGCCGGTCCTTCTCCCGGCGGCGCCGTGGCCCTCAGCCGGCGGCGTTCAGTTGCTTCAGCGCTGCCGGCAGGTCGGCCGCATCGGCGTAAAGGTGTTCGAAATCGGCCGGGTAGCGGTCCCGGACCATCCGCACCAGGGCGGGATCGGCATAGTAGTCGACGAGGTCGTCGCGGCCCTGGCGCTTGACGTGGCGGGTCTGCAGCGGGCCGATCTCAAAGCCGATCTCGTCGCGCAGCCGTTGCTGCAGCTTCGGCCAGTCGTCCGGGTCCTCGCAGCGGCCGGTGAATGCGGGCAGGTAGCGGCCGCGATGGGAGAGGATGTCCATCTGGCCGCGGAAATGGTTGTCGGCCCTGTCGTCGCCGATCTCGGCGACCTTTTCCACGAAGGCGGCAAAGTCCATGCCGAGGGAAAAGCCGAGCCGGGCAAAGCTCGGCTGGATCTCGTCCTTGATGCGGATCTTGTTGTTGTAGCAGCTCACCACCCGGTCGAACGGGTTGCGGACATAGGTGAACATGAAGCAGTCCGCATGGCGCGCAACGATGCTGTCCGCGCCGAGAAGGTCGGCGCCCTGGGAGCGGCCGTCGAGCCAGAAGAGGTCGTTGTTGGGTCCGATACCGTCGCTGCGGCGCTGACGCTTCCAGTCGAGATGTTCGGCAAGGGTGTATTTGATTGAGGAATTGGCGGCCTTCGGCACCCGGGCATAGACCAGCTTCCTTTCCGGCAGGACGATGAAGTGCCGTTCGCGGATCGGCGTCAGAAGGAGCCGGATGGAGCGGGAAAGGGTGTTGAACAGCATGTCAGTCCTTGGCTAAGGGCCGGTCCCGTCGTCAGGCGCTGCCCGGCGCATCGGCATCGGGATAGAACAGGCGGAAGTCGTCGGCATAGCGCTGGCGCACCAGGGCGACCGTTTCGATCGACGTGTAGTAGCCGGCAAGGTCGTCGGCGCCGCCGCGCCGGTAGTTGCGTTTTTCCAGCCGGCCGAGGCGGATGCCGCAATGGTCGAAAAGCGCGGCATCGAGGTCGTGCCAGTCGTCGGCAAGATTTTCGAAGCGCCCGATGAAGCCCGGCACGATATCGCCGTCATGGGTCAGCATTGCGGCCTGGGACTGGAAATGGATGTCGGCGTGGCCGTCGTCGATGGTCGCGACCTTTTGCGCGAAGGCATCAAAGGACATGTCCTTGTCGAAATCGAGGCGGGCAAAACTCGCCGGCAGCTCTTTCGAGACGACGATCTTGTTGTTGTAGCAGCTCACCAGCCGGTCGAACGGATTGCGGGTGAAGGTGAAGATGAAATAGCCGGACAGCGTGGCGGCCTCGGCCGGCGTCACCATCGCCGTGCGGCCATCCGTGCATTCGGCCCAGAACTGGTCGCGCGTCGGCTTCACCGGCCCGTTCGGGTCGTGGGCGACATGGCGGGCGAGCGCTGCCTTGATCGACGAATTTGCGGCCTTGGGCACCCGGCCGAAGGCGATCTTCAGCTCCGGGATGACGACGAAATGCTCCGCCTTGGCGGCCGGCGGCGGGCCGCGGAAGCGTTCGCGCAGATTGCCGAAAAGGGATGCCAAGGACGTCGCTCCGGGTAGGGCGGCGCAAGGCGCGCCGGACATTGCCGCGAGGGGCGCCGCCGGTTTAGCCGAAACGGGGAAAAAGCGAAAGCGCCGTGACGGGCGCCGCCGACGTCAGATATCGAGGTCGGTGGCGAATTCGGCGTTGTCCTGGATGAAGCGGAACCGGGCCTCGGGCTTGGTGCCCATCAGCCGGTCGACCGTCGTTCGCGTCAGGCCGTCGTCGTCTTCGACGATGTCGACGCGCAGGACCGTGCGCTTGTCGGGCGCCATGGTGGTTTCCTTGAGCTGCGCCGGCAGCATCTCGCCGAGGCCCTTGAAGCGGCCGATATCGACCTTGCCGCGGCCGTTGAACTCCTTGGCGAGCAGTTCGTCCTTGTGGGCGTCGTCGCGGGCATAGAGCGTCTTGCCGCCCTGGGACAGGCGGTAGAGCGGCGGCACGGCCAGATAGAGATGGCCCTCGCGGATGAGGTCCGTCATCTCGCGGTAGAAGAAGGTGATCAGCAGCGAGGCGATATGGGCGCCGTCGACGTCGGCGTCCGTCATGATGATGACCTTCTCGTAGCGCAGGTCGCTCTCGCGGTACTGGCCCCTGGTGCCGCAGCCGAGCGCCTGGACGAGGTCGGCGAGCTGCTGGTTCTGGGCGAGCTTTTCGCGCCCGGCGCTGGCGACGTTGAGGATCTTGCCGCGCAGGGGGAGGACGGCCTGGGTGGCGCGATTGCGCGCCTGCTTGGCCGAGCCGCCGGCCGAATCGCCCTCCACGATGAAGATCTCGCTGCCGGCGGCCTGGCCGCTGGAGCAGTCGGCGAGCTTGCCCGGAAGCCGCAGCTTGCGCACCGCGGACTTGCGGTTGACTTCCTTTTCCTGGCGCCGCTTCAGCCGCTCCTCGGCCCGGTCGACGACCCATTCCAGCAGCCGGTTGGCCTGGTTGGGCGATGCGGCGAGCCAGTGGTCGAAGGCGTCGCGGACGGCGTTTTCGACGATCCGGCTCGCTTCCGTCGTCGCCAGCCTGTCCTTGGTCTGGCCGACGAATTCCGGCTCGCGGATGAAGACGGAAAGCATGGCGCCGGCAGAGGTCAGCACGTCATCGCCGGTGATGATGCCGCCCTTCTTGTTGCCGACCAGTTCGGCATAGGACCTCAGCCCCTTCAGGAGGGCGTTGCGGAGGCCGGTCTCGTGGGTGCCGCCCTCCGGCGTCGGGATGGTGTTGCAATAGGAGCGGGTGAAGCCGTCGCCGGCGAACCAGGCGGCGGCCCATTCCACCGAACCGTGGCCGCCGGGGCGGTCGGTCTTGCCGGCGAAGATGTCGTCGACGACCTTGCGCTCGCCGTTGAGGCTCTCGGCGAGAAAGTCCTTGAGGCCGCCGGGAAAATGGAAGGTGGCCGAGGCCGGCGGCGCATTGGCGCCTTCCAGCCAGTTGGCCGCGCAGGACCAGCGGATTTCCACGCCGCCGAAGAGATAGGCCTTGGAGCGGGCCATGCGGAAGAGGGTGGCCGGCTGGAACTTGCAGTTGGCGCCGAAGATCTCCGTGTCGGGCACGAAGCGCACGCGGGTGCCGCGCCGGTTCATGACCTCGCCGAGTTCCTCCAGGCCGCCGACCGGAATGCCGCGGGAAAAACACTGGCGATAGAGCCGGCGGCCGCGGGCGACCTCGACTTCAAGCTTTTCGGACAGGGCGTTGACGACGGAGACGCCGACGCCGTGCAGGCCGCCGGAGGTCTCGTAGACCTTGGAATCGAATTTGCCGCCGGCATGGAGTGTCGTCATGATCACTTCCAGGGCCGACTTGTCGGTGAATTTGGGGTGCGGGTCGACCGGGATGCCGCGGCCGTTGTCACTGACCGTCAGCGCCCCTTCGGCGTCGAGTTCGACCTCGATCCAGCTCGCATGGCCAGCGACCGCCTCGTCCATGGAGTTGTCGATGACCTCGGCAAAGAGGTGGTGCATGGCCTTGGAATCGGTGCCGCCGATATACATGCCCGGTCGCCGGCGCACCGGCTCAAGGCCTTCCAGGACCTCAATGTCGGCGGCGGAATAGCCGGTCTCGCCGCTGTCGCCCGTGCTCCTTGCGGGGGTGCGCGCGGCCGGCCGCGACGGCGCGGGGCGGTCCGCAGCGGCTTTGCGCTTTGCCGGACGGTTCTGCGCCTTCAGGTCGGCGACGCTCTCCTCGAGCTTGGCAAAAAGGTCTTCGGATTTGGCCATTTCCAGCGGGTCTTCCCAGGCGTTAAAGGGGGATTTCGCAGGCAAGCGAATCGGTTCGCATTCTGGCATGACGAAAAAGTAAAGGCGAGATCGGCGTTCGCGGCTTGTTCCATCACAAGTCCGCTAGCGGCGCAGAAGATGTCGGGCGCTGGCCAACGGCCATGGAAAATGACTGGCAAAACTGGTTTCTTGGGCAGCGATCCAATGCAATCGCACCGATGGAGGTTTTCATGGCTGCAACGCCCCCGCCGCCGGAACTCGGGATACCCGCTCCGGACTTCACGCTGCCCGGAATTGACGGCAAGACCCATTCGCTCAGCGAGCTGAAGGGCGAGAAGGGGACGGTCGTCGTCTTCATCTGCAATCACTGCCCCTACGTCAAGGCGATCACCGAGCGGCTGGTGAAGGCCGCCGACGACATGGCCGCCTTCGGCGTCAGCCTGATCGCCATCAATTCCAACGACACGGCGACCTATCCGGAAGATTCCTTCGACAGGATGAAGGACTTCGCCGCTGCGTCGGGCTTTTCGTTCCCCTATCTCCACGACGAGAGCCAGGAGGTGGCGCGGGCCTATGACGCCGTCTGCACGCCGGACTTCTTCGGCTATGACGCGGGCCTCACCCTTCGCTATCGCGGCCGGCTCGACGAGGGACGCAAGGACCCGCCGCCGGCCGGTGCCGACCGCGAGCTGGTCGATGCCATGAAGATGGTGGCCGAGACGGGAACGGGGCCGGAGATCCAGATCCCCTCCATGGGCTGCTCGATCAAGTGGAAGGAAACCGCCTGATCTTCGCCATCGCCGGACGGGTCCGCCCGTCCGGCTTTCCTCGCAGGGCCACGGCCCGCCACTCCCCAAAATCTGTAAAGCACATCCCGAGAGGTTGCCGTGACCACTGCGTCCTTCGTTCTCACCACCTTCTGCCAGAGCCGTCCCGGCATCGTCGCCGCCCTGTCCACGGCGATCTTCGAAATGGGCTGCAACATCGATGACCTGCAGCAGTTCGACGATCACGAGACCGACCAGTTCTTCGCCCGGATCGCGTTTGCCGCGGTGGACGGGGACATGACCAAGGACGAGGTGCTGGAGCGCCTTCAGCCGGACATGGAGCGCTTCGACATGACCTGGAAGCTGCGCGATGCCGACGCGCGGCGCCGGGTGCTGCTGCTCGCCTCGAAATTCGACCACTGCCTTGCCGACCTGCTGTACCGGTGGCGTATCGGCGAGTTGCCGATGGAGGTGGTCGGTGTGGTCTCCAACCACCCACGGACGACCTATCCGAACCTGTCGTTCCGGGACACGGAGTTCCGGCACCTCCCGATCACCAGGGACACCAAGGCCGCCCAGGAAGCCGAGATCCTGAAGATCATCGACGACTGGAAGATCGACCTGGTGGTGCTCGCCCGCTACATGCAGATCCTCTCCGACGACCTGTCGAAAAAGCTGCACGGGCGCTGCATCAACATCCACCATTCGTTCCTGCCGGGCTTCAAGGGCGCCAAGCCCTACCACCAGGCCTATGTGCGCGGCGTCAAGCTGATCGGCGCGACGGCCCACTACGTCACCAGCGATCTCGACGAGGGGCCGATCATCGAGCAGGACATCGAGCGCATCAGCCACCGCGACCGGCCGGAGGAACTGGTCCGCAAGGGCCGCGACATCGAGCGCCGGGTACTGGCCCGGGCCGTCAGGAGCCACCTTGAGGACCGGGTGCTGCTCAACGGCATGCGGACCATCGTGTTTCCGGATTGAGCGCTGTGTCGGGCACTGCCTGAAACGAAAAGGCCGGCGTCTCCGCCGGCCTTTTTTGTTGCCGATCCTACTCGGCGGCGTCGCTGACGCCTTTGCCGCGCCTTGCATCCCCGTCCGCGGCTGCCGGGGCGGGCGGGACGGCCGGGCGGGCCGTCTCCTCGTCATTGGCGGCCGTTGCCGGGGCGCCGTTTGCCGTTGCCATCGCCGGCCGCATCGCGCGGCCGCCGCCAAACCAGCGCCCGAACGCCTCGGACCAGACGAAGGGCACGGCGAGCATCGTCGGGATGACGACCAGCGTCAAAAGCGTGGAGAAGGCAAGGCCGGCGATGACCGCCGTCGAGAGCTGCACCCACCAGACGGCGGTGATCGAGCCGACCGAGACGACCCGGTTGACGAAGTCGAAATTGGTCTGGGTCGCCATCGGGATCAGGCCGGCAATCGTCGTGATCGTCGTCAACAGGATCGGTCGCAGCCGCTGCGCCGCCGTCTTCAATATCGCCTCGATCGGGTCGATGTCGTGGTCCTCGCGGAACCTGTTGTAGGTGTCGATGAGGACGATGGCGTTGTTGACGACGATGCCGGCGAGGGCGACGACGCCGGTGCCGGTCATGATGACGGAGAATTTCTGTCCGGTGAGGAGCATGCCGAGGATGACGCCGAAGCCGGACATGATCACCGTCGAGAGGGTCAGGAAGGTCTGGTAGAACGAGTTGAACTGCGTCACCAGGATGATGAACATCAGGAACAGCGAGGCGAACATCGCCTTCTGCAGGAAGGCCTGGGATTCCTTCTGGTCCTCGTCGGCGCCGCGGAACCGGAAGCGGACGTCTTCGGGCCAGGCTTCCGTCTTCAGCCATTCCTCCAGCTCGCCGACCTTCTGCTCCTTGGAAAAGCCCTGTTCCGTGATCGCGTTGGCGCGCACGGACATGGCATAGAGCCCGTCCTTGCGGGTGATGGAGGAGACCTTCTGCTGCGGCTTGCGGGTGACGAAGTTGGAGATCGGCACCATGCCGTTGGGCGTCAGCAGGCGGAGCTGGTCAAAGCGGTCGAGCGTCCTCTGGTATTCCGGCAGGCGGGCGCGGATGTCGACCTCGTCCTCGGAGTCGTCCGGCCGGTACTTGCCGATCAGGATGCCGTTGGTGACGAGCTGCACCATGGCGCCGACCGAGGCGATGCCGGCGTTGAAGCGGCCAGCCTGTTCGCGGTCGATGGTAAGCTGCCACTCGATGCCGGGCAGCGGCCGGTCGTCCTCGATGTCGCGCAGGCCCTCCATCTCCTGGAAGTGGGCGTGGACGCGGCCGGCCATCTGCTCGACCTCCTCATAGGACGGGGAGGTGATCTGTAGCTGGATGTCCTTGCCGGAGGGCGGCCCGCCTTCGACCTTGCGGATCTCCACCTTGATGCCGGGGAACGAGCCGGTGCGCTCGCGGATTTCCTTGAAGATCTCCTTGGCCTTGCGGCGGCAGCAATAGTCGGCGAGCTCGATCTGGATTTCGCCGATGGTGTCCTTCGGCTTGTCCTGGACGCCGCCGAGGATCTGGCCAGTGCTTTCGCCGCCGGACGTGTAGGCGGCGGTCACCGCGCTCTTGATGCCGTGGACCTGGAGGACCTGGTTTTCCACCGTGCCGACGAGGTCGCTCGCCTCGTTCGCCGAGAGGTTGCCGCGGCCGGCAACGAGGATGACGGCGATCTCCGGCTCCTCGTCGACGAAGAATTCGACGCCGTTGTTGTGATGCACGAAGGCCATGAGGATCATGCCGCAGATGGCAACGGCGGCGACGACGACGGCGATGTTGCCGATGGGGTGGGCGACCAGCGGGGCGAGGAACCTCAGATAGGCGCCGGTCGGGCCGGTGACGTGTTCCGGGTGGAAGTGGCCGGGGCCGGAGAGCTTGCGGGCCGCTTCCGCGTCGCGCTCGGCGCGCTCGGCCGCGCGCTTGCGGGCCGTTCTGATCAGCGGCCGCAGCACCGGGAACAGGAGCGCTGTGAAGAGGGTGCCGACGACAAGCGTGGCAACAATCGCGGCGGTTTCCATATTGGCGGCGAGGAAGTCGATCACCGGGCCGGCCTGGGCGGGCGCTTCAAGCGCGCCGCCGGAAATGGCCGCGACCAGCGCCGGCACGACGCCGAGGAACAGTGCGGCGGTCAGCCCGTAGCCGATGAGCGCCGGCACCAGGATGTGGGCCTTGCGGCCGACAAAGGCAGAGACCCGGGCGAGCACGGCGCCGGTCGCCGGCAGGAAGATCATCGCCGTCACCAGCGCCGCGGTGAGCACGATCACCACCATGATCGGCAGATAGCTCATGAACTCGCCGACGACGCCGGGCCACAGCAAGAGCGGCAGGAAGGCGGCGAGCGTCGTGCCGGTGGAGGCCATGATCGGCCACAGCATCAGCTTGGCGGCGCGCACATAGGCCTCGTCCGGGTGCATGCCCTCGTGGATTTTGCGGTCTGCGTATTCGACGATGACGATGGCGCCGTCGACCAGCATGCCGACGGTGAGCACCAGCCCGAACATGACCATCATGTTCACGGTCATGCCGATGGCGCCGAGGAACAGGAAGCCGACCATGAAGGAGGTCGGGATGGCGATGCCGACGAGGAGCGCGGAGCGCAGGCCAAGGGCGGCGACCACCAGCGCCATGACCAGGAAGATCGCCGTCATGATCGAGGACTGCAGCGACTGCAGGATCTCGTTGGTGCTCTTCGATTTGTCGAGCAGGTAGTGGACCTTGATCGTGTCCGGCCAGTTCTTGGTGTAGGCGGCGACGACGCGGCGGACCTCGGCGTTGTTCTCGATGACGTTGGTGCCGAGGCGCTTGACGACCTCAAGGTTTATCGCCCGCTCGCCGTTGACCCTTGTGATGCGCGAGGCGTCCTTGAAGGTGCGACGGATCTCGGCGACGTCGCCGAGGGTGACGACGCCTTCGCCGTTCTGCTTGATCGGCAGCTCGTAGACGTCCTGGCTGGTCTCCAGGAGGCCCGGAACCTTGACGTTGAAGCGGCCCTTGCCGGTGTCGAGGAAGCCGGCGGGAACGAGCTGGTTGTTGCGCGACAGGGAGTCCAGCAGCTCCTGCTGGGTGACCTGGTAGGACTCCAGCTTCATGGTGTCGATGACGACTTCCAGGAGCTCCTCGCGGTGGCCGGAAAGGTTCGCCTCCAGCACCGAGGAGATCGACTCGATCTGGTCCTTCAGCTTGCGCGCATGGCGATAGAGGGTGCGTTCCGGGGCGCTGCCGGAGAGCGCCACGATGATGGTCGGCACGAGGCTGAAATTGGTTTCCGTGACGGTCGGCTCTTCTGCCTCGGCGGGGATCTCGGCCTTGGCCTGGTCGACCTTGTCGCGGACGTCGGCGAGCGCCTCGTCCTTGTCGAAATCGATGTTGAATTCCAGGATGATGCCGGCATGGCCTTCCGAGGCGATCGCCGTGATCTCCTTCAGCCCGTCCATGCCGCGCAGCGCCGTCTCCATCGGCCGCACCAAGAGCCGTTCGGCGTCCTCGGGCGAGATGCCCTGCTGGACGACCGAGACGTAGAAGATCGGCACGTCGATGTCCGGGTCGGATTCCTTGGGGATGTTGATGTAGGTGAAGACGCCGGCCATCACCATGACCACCATCATGGTGAGCACGGTTCGCGGCCGCTGCAGGATCGTCTCAAGGGGCGATGCCATGGCTATTTCGCCTCCGCCGTCTCGAACACCGGCTCGACCTTTGCGCCGGCCCGGACATAGTCCTGGCCGACGGTGATGACGGGAACCGTCTCCGGCAGGCCGCCGACCCAGACGCCCTCGGTGCCGGAGCCGAGGATGCGGACCGGCAGGAAGGCGACGGTGTTGCCGTCCTCGATGACCCGGACGCCGACCGTGCCGTCGTCGGCAAGGGTCAGGATCGAGGGCGAGATGAGGTGGGCGCGGGTCGGCTCAAGCTGCACTTCGGCGAGCGCCGTGACGCCGTCGCGCAGGGCGCCGTCGTCATTCGCCATCTCGATGTCGACGCGGAAGGTGCGGGTCTTTTCATCCGCCGCCGGCGCGATGTAGCGGATCGTGCCGGTGATCTCCTCGCCGGTGACCAGCGAGACCTTGGCGGTCATGCCGGTCTTCAGGGCGCCGACGTCGCGCTCGGAGACCTGGCCGGTCATCAGCATGGGGTCGGCGTCCAGAATGGTGGCACAGGTGCCGCCGATGGCCAGCATGTCGCCGACCTCGGCATAGGGTTCGTGGATGACGCCGGCGATCGGCGCGCGGATGGTGGTGCGCTCGATTTCCAGCTTTGCTTCGGCGACGGCCGCGCGCGCGGCATCGAGCGCGGCGCGTGCGGCGCGCAGCGTGGTGCGGGCCGAATAGCCCTTCTGGCTCAGCGTGTCGGCGGCGGTGTGGCTGAGTTCGGCCTGGGCGAGCTGGGCCTCGGCCTGCAGGAGGCGGGCCTCGCGGGTGCCGTTCTCCAGCTTGCAAAGGACGTCGCCGGCGGCAACGCGCTGACCCTCGGTGACCGGCCGCTCTTCGACCTGACCGGCGGTTTCCGCGCGCACCTCGACCCGCAGGTCGGCACGGGTGCGGCCGCGGATCTCCAGCGTCACCCGGCGGTCCGCCGCCGTGATCTCGGTGACGCCGACCCGGAACGGCTTTTCGGCGGCCTCGGCGTTGCGCTCGGCCGGGGAGGTGGCTTCGACGCCGCTGTCGCTGACGCCGCCGATGACGACATCGCCCGTGTACATCCAGGCGGCGACGCCGCCGATGATGGCGAGGGCGAGAATGTGAGAAGAGCGAATTCCGGACGGCATGGGTCCAATCCTTGGAAGATGTCGCCTATTCGGCTGCGTTGGTGGTGGTGTTGGAAAGGCGGCTTCCCGCCAGCTTTTCCAGGTCGCCGCGGGTCTTTTTCAGGTTTTCCAGCGCCTGCGCCTTGCAGGTTACGCCGTATTGCGCGGTCCAGATGGCGGCCTCGTCGTCGAGCTCTTCGACGATGTGCCGGAGCTGGCCGACCTCTTCCTCGATCGATCTGATCCGCGACTCGATCGCCTCGGTCACCACGTGCTGCGGCAGGTTCTTGGCGCACATGGCGATCAGCAGGAACTCGGAGCGGAAGACGTCGCGGCCGGGCGGTTCCGACAGTTCCTCGACGAGGGCGGTGCGGCCGGCTTCGGTGATCTCGTAGATCTTGCGCGGCGGCTTGCCCGGCTGGATCTCCTGGCGCGACGTGACGAAACCGTCCGCCTCGAGCCGGGCAAGGGCGGGATAGATCGAGCCGAAACTGGCATCGACGAAATAGCTGAACTTGCCTTCCACCGATTGCTTCTTGATCTCGTAGCCGGTGGATTCGCCGAAGGAGAGAATGGCAAGGCAAAGCGTTCTGACGTTCATGTCGGTATCCCGCTCTCGGGCAATCACGGAAATTCGGGCAGCCGCCGGGTTTCCCGGCGGTCAGGGGCAGCGTTGCGACCCATCAACACCCCTTTCATGGCAGATATATGTTCGTGCGATATATTTCAATCCAATATGTATCGAACCGATATATGCAAGACGGCGTAATGACGGGGATGTGATCGGCCGCGGTCGGGCGATCGGGCCTCGCCCGCCCTGCGGGTGGAAAAAGGCGAAATTCGGGGTCGACGTTTGTCAACGAAGCGCTAATATTTGAAGAGGTCTAATAATGCAGCCGCTTGCCGCGCCATGAGAAGGACGCTCCGATGATCTCCAAGGCACTGAAGACCAATCCGCTGTTCCGGCTTCTGTTTGCCAACGGTCTTGCCGGCATTGCCGCGGCCGCGATCCTGACCGCGGGGCTGCTTCTCACCGATGTCGGCGGCCTCGGCCATCTCGTCGCCAATTCGTCGAGCCCGGTGCTGCCGGTGGCGCTGCTCTTTGCCAGCCTGTCCATCACGCTGGCGAGCGTTGCCATGGGCGTTGCGGTGATGCGGCTGCCGACCGGTGACGGTCCGGACACCGGGCATCGCAAGCGCCTGCCGCCGCTTTTCCCGCAAAAGACGCCGCAGCGCGCCTACGCCACGGTGCGCCCGCGCCGGCGCTGATCCTTGTCTGCCATTCCGGTAAGGTTCGGCAAACCCTGAATCCTGCCAGGCTTGCGGGGCTTCCCTCGAACGACTAATGCTTGCTCACCCTTGGGCGCCGGGCCCGCCGGTGCGAGTCGTTGCCGGTGCGGCTCCGTCCGAACGGAGGGCCGGTGCGGCATGACAATTCGATCGGACGGCGCGGCATTGCGTGGCCGCCACGGGCGGCTGCCTCTCGGCATTGCGGTGCCGCTGGCGGGCATCGTCTTTGTGGCGGCGCTCTTTGCACTGCCTGCCCTTGCCGCCGACGTCACCCTCAAAATCCACCACTTCCTGCCGGCCGATGCACCGGTCCCGGCCGAATTCATCGCGCCCTGGGCGAGGAAGGTCGAAGCCGCCTCGAACGGACGCATCGCCTTTTCGATCCATCCGGAGATGGAACTCGGCAGCCATCCGCCGGCGCTCATGGACCAGCTCGCCGACGGCACGGCGGACATCGTCTATGCCGTGCCGAGCTACTCGCCCGGTCGGTTTCCGCGCACCGAGGCGCTGGAAATGCCGTTCCTGCCGGCGAGCGCCGAGGCGACCTCGCGGGCGGCCTGGGATTTCTTCAAGGCGCATCTCGGCGAGGAATATGCCGACTACAAGGTCATCGCCATCAACGTGCACGGCCCCGGCCGCATCCACGTCAAGGGCAAGGGCGTTGCCAGCCTGGAGGACCTTGAGGGGCTGAAGCTGCGCGGCCCGCCGGGCATGGTCAACGCCATGATGGTCAAGCTCGGCGCGATCGCCGTCGGCATGCCGGTCTCCGATGTCATGCCGGCCCTGAAGAAGGGCCTGGTGGAGGGGACGCTCGCCCCCTGGGAGATCATCGGGACGCTCGGCATCATCGATGCCGTCGATGCCCATACCGAGTTCAGCGGCGCGCGCGGCCTCTACACGGTGCCGCTGATCTTCGCCATGCGCCGGGAGCGCTTCGAGGCGCTGCCGAAGGACCTGCAGGCGGTGATCGAGGCCAATTCCGGGGCCGACGTCTCGGCCGAAATCGGCCGGATCATGGACGAGGCGGACCGACGGGCGAAAAGTCGCGCCCAGGACCGGGGCGATACCTTCATCACCCTCAACGCGGCCGAGACCAATCGCTGGAAAGCCGCGGCTGCGTCGGTGGTTACCGCCTGGGAAGAGGACATGGCGGCGCGCGGCATCGACGGTGCGGCGCTGACCAAGGCCGCCCGCGACCTCGTTGCGAAATACGCCGAAACACATTCCGATTAGGAAAAACAGCCCGTTATGTTTTAGGCTGCGGCCCAGTCAGGCCGCGCCGACGATCATTGTCGGGATCGGGCGCGGCACCAAATGACGCGATCCCAGGGGGGACGCCATGGGTGTGCTGGTCGTCGGGGGCGGCATCGGCGGACTTGTCGCCGCGCTCAGCCTTCACCAGGTCGGCGTGAAGGTGAAGCTGTTCGAGCGGGTGCTGCATGCGCGCCCGCTGGAAGTCGGCATCGTGCTCTCGCCGGGCGCCGTGCGGGAACTGGATGATCTCGGCTTTGCCGGTCTCCTTGCCGAAATCGGCATCCCGCTCTCCGCCGTCGCCTACCACAATCGGCTCGGCCAGCGCATTCTCCAGGAACCGAGCGGTCTTGAGGGCGGCTATCGCTGGCCGCAATACGCCGTGCCGCGGGACGTGCTGCAGACCGCACTGGTTGCGGAAACACGGCGGCGGATCGGCCGCGACAACGTCCATCTCGGCTGCGAACTCCTGTCCTTCGACAATGGCGAGGACGCGGTCTCGGCCGCTTTCCGCGACAAGTCCGACGGCGGGGCGGTGGCCCGGTTCGACGGCTCGCTGTTGATCGGCGCGGACGGCATCGCCTCGACGGTGCGCCGGTCGCTCAACCCGCAAGAGGGCGAGCCGATCTGGAACGGCGCCATCCTGTGGCGCGGCATGTCGCGGGGCATCGATCTCCTCGATGGCCGGACCATCGCGGTCGCCGGCAATGCCGGCCAGAAATTCGTCTGCTATCCGCTGGCAGGCCCCGATCCGGACGTGACGACGGTGAGCTGGATCGCGCAATTGCGGTTCCGCTCCGAGCATGAGTGGCGCGAGGAGGAATGGAACCGGCCCGGCCAGCCGATCGATTTCCTGCCGGCGTTCGAGGACTGGCGGTTCGACTGGCTCGACGTGCCGAGGCTCGTCGCCGCCGCCAAGGGCATCTACGAGTTCCCGATGATCGACCGCGATCCGCTGCACGGCTGGTCGAGGAACCGGGCGACGCTCATCGGCGATGCCGCCCATCCGATGCATCCCGTCGGCACCCACGGCGCCAGCGAAGCGATCATCGATGCGCGGATCATCGCGCGCTCCGTGGCGCTTGCCGGCGAGACCGCGGAGGCGCTTGCCGACTATGAACGTGCCCGGCGCCTGACGACGAAGCGGATCACGCTCGCCAACCGCCAGAACGGCCCGGAGCAGATCCTGCAGATCGCCGACGAGCGGGCGCCGGACGGCTTTTCGGCCATCGAGGAGGTGGCGCCGCGCGGCGAACTCATGGAAATGATCGCCAAATACCGGCAGATGGCGGGCATCGACGCCGATGCCGTCAACGGCCGCGAGGCCCTGGTGCCGGAGGGGCTGCGCGTCGCTCCGGTCACGCCGTAAGCTGCAGCGCGCTCAGCCCGTGACCTCGTAGCGCCAGGGCATATCGGCGCCGCCCTGCGTGCAGACATAGGCGGCGACCCGCTGGCCGAGGATGGTGGCGTGCTCCAGCCGGTCCTCGTTGAGGCCCTTGAAGCCTTCCGCGGTCAGGACATCGGCATCGACGAGGCCGGCGAGGAAGCCGGCCATGAAGGCGTCACCGGCGCCCAGCGTGTCGCGCACGTCGACCGCATGGGCGGGCTTGGACAGCACGAAATCGTCGGTCGCCACATGCACGCCGAGGTCGCCGCGGGTGATGATGGCGATGGTGGCGCCGCCTTCCAGCCAGTATTCCATCACCATTTCCGGCGGCTGGCCAGGATAGAGCCAGCGGATGTCGTCCATGCTCGCCTTGACGATGTCGGCCTGGTCGACCATCCGCGTCAGGCGTTGGCGGTAGGCGGCCTCGTCGTCGACCAGTTTCGGGCGGATATTGAGGTCGAGGGAGATCAGCCGTTCTTCCACCTCGTCGGAGATGAAATCCTCGACGAAGGAGCCGATCGGCTCGGTGCCGAGCACGTAGGAGCCGCAATGGACGAGTTCCACGTCGCCGCCGAGGGGGCTGGTGTCGGCCGGATCGAACTGGCGTCCGGCCGAGCCGATGTCGAAGAAATCGAAATGCGGCTCGCCCTTGTCGATGCCGACGAAGGCGAGCGTCGAGGGCTCGTCGACGAAGACGATGCGGTCGGTGTCGACGTCGGCTTCTTCGAGCGCTTCGGCAAAGCGCGCGCCGAAGAGATCGCTCGACAATGCCCAGACATAGCCGACCGGGACGCCGAGCCGGCCGAGGCCGAGGGCGACGTTGAAGGCGGAGCCGCCGAGCACGGGACGAAAGGTGCGGGCGCCGTCGAGATTGCGCTCCGGCAGGAAGTCCACCACCGCTTCGCCGACCGTGATGATCACGCGCCTTGTCCTTTCGCCCATGGGGCCGGTTCGTTTCCTGGCGGAGAAGATCGCGTTCGCCGCCGCTTTTCAAGCCGGCTTATCGACGCCCGCGCGTTCGCTTTTGAAGTGTTGCCAATCGGAACCGCTCGGCTTATCCACCGGTCATGCCCGACCGAGCGCTCGTTCCCGCCGAAACCGCCCCGCCGCTTCGACCCGAGGTCGAGGCGCTGATTTCGGCCTTTCACGCCAGGACGCCGATCCGCACCTGGTCTCTGATCGTCACGATCTATGGCGATGCCATCGTGCCCCGCGGGGGAACGCTGTGGGTCGGTACGCTGATTACGCTGATGCAGGCGGTTGGCGTCGCGCCCGGCCTGGTGCGCACGGCCGTCTCGCGGCTCAGCGCCGACGACTGGCTGACGCGGCACCGGATCGGGCGGCGCAGCTATTACGCGCTGTCGGCGCGCGGCCGCGATGCCTTTGCCGCGGCGACGGAGCGCATCTACAACGCGCCTGCGAACACCTGGAACGGACGGTTCCGCATCGCCGTCCTCGACGACGGCGGTGACCCGGACCGGGCGGCGGCACGAAAGCCGCTGGAAGAGGCCGGCTACGGGCTCCTGGCACCGATGGTGATGATCGCGCCGGAGGGGCGCGCGGGACCCGATCTCGGGCATTCCGACGCGCTCGTTCTCGACGCTGTTCCTGTCGACCCGGACGATGCGCGGCGGCTGGCGGCGCGGGTCTGGCCGCTGGACCGGATCGCCGGTGGCTATGAACGGTTCTGCGGACAGTTCGCCGATCTCGACGCGGCGCTTCAAGAGGGCGCCGAGTTCCCGCCGCTCGATGCGCTCCTTGCCCGCATCCTGATGATCCACGAATTCCGTCGCATCCTGCTCCGCGATCCGGCGCTGCCGGCGGAACTGCTGCCGGCAGACTGGCCGGGGGCAAGGGCGCGCGACATGAGCGGGCGCATCTACAGCGCTCTGGTCAGTGCTTCGGAGGCCTGGCTCGACGCCCATGCGGCCTCCGAGACCGGTCCGCTGCCGGCACCGGGCCCGCAGTTCCATAGCCGGTTCGCCTGAGGATGGCGGGAAGCGGAAAAGAGCGGGGAGGGCGACGACGACAGCGCCCGGGCCGCCAGACAGAACGGGCGGTCAGGCCGCCTGCCGACGATCTTCCGGCTACCAGCGAGCCCGTGGCCGAAGCGACCGATCCGCTCGGGCTTCTCGACCGGGTGCTCTATCGCGACGACCACGTCATTGTCATCGACAAGCCGGCCGGACTTGCCGTCCATGCCGGGCCGAAGGGCGGGCTGACGCTGGAGGACGGGCTGGAGGCGCTGCGGCTCGGCGGGCCGCGGCGGCCGGGCCTCGCCCACCGGCTCGACAAGGACACCTCCGGCTGCCTCGTCCTCGGCCGCGACCGGGAGACCCTCAACCGGCTCGGCCGCATGTTCCATTCCGGGCGGGTGCAGAAGACCTATTGGGCCGTCGTCGAGGGCCATCCGAAGACCGACCGAGGGCGCATCGCCCTCAATCTTTCCAAGCGCACCAAGGGCAGGGGCTGGTGGATGCGCGTCGATCCGAAGGGCCAGCCGGCCGAGACCTTTTTCACGGTGCTCGGCCGCTCCGACCGGTTTTCCTTTCTGGAGCTTTCCCCGAAGACCGGGCGCACGCACCAGCTCCGGGTCCATTGCGCGACCAAGGGCTGGCCGATCCTCGGCGATCCGATCTACGGCAAGGGCGTTGACGGCGGTCCGCGCCTGCACCTCCACGCGCGCTCCATCTCGGTGCCCGGTGGCAAGGGCCAGAAGGCGGTGACGGTCACGGCCCCGGTGCCGGAGGATATGGCGGCGGCCTTGAGGCTGTGCGGATGGGAGGGGGAGACCTCTTAATCCCCCCGCTTCAGGTGTTCCAGTTCGACGCCGGTCGCGCCTTCGATGACGAGCTGGGTGGCGAGGCGGGCGAAGTCGCGCCGGCTGATCGGACCGTCGGGCCGGAACCACAGGAACTGCCAGTTGAGCATGCCGAAGAGCGACATGGTCACGGGCTTGAGGAGCGGGTTGCCGCCGCCCAGCGAAGGGACGGCGCCGCGGATGCCGTCGGAGAAGATGGCAACGAGCGCGCGCTCCTTGGCCTTCAGTTCGTCCTGGCGGGCGTGGGGCAATCTCTTCAGGTCGTTGATCTGCACCTTGTGTTCGGCGTCGGCGTCGCGATAGGCCTCCAGCAGCGCGATGCAAAGTGCCTCCAGCCTTTCGCGGGGACTGGGATGGTCCTCGCCGACCTCGCCGACGGCCTGAAGCAGCCGCTCCAGATGGTCGTCGACGATGTCGAAGAGGACGGCTTCCTTGTTGTCGTAATAGTGGTAGAGCAGGGCCTTGGAGACGCCGCAGGCCTCGGCGATCTGGCTCATGGAGGTGCCGTCATAGCCGTGCTCGGCGAACAGCCGGGCCGCGGTCTGGTAGATCGCTTCGCGCTTTTCCGTGTGGTCCTGGGCGCGCGGTCTTGCCATGTCGGTCCTCGCTGTCTCGCCAATGGGGTGCGGCCCGGACGCGCCGGGCCGCCGTTGTTCAGGTTTTCGGGCGCTTGTCGATGACGCGGCGCGCCTTGCCGACCGAGCGCTCGATCGAATCGGGATCGGTGACGTTGATCCGTGCCGAAATGCCGACCACGGACTTGATGTGGTGGGCCAGTTCCTTCGCCGCGTCGGTGCGCCCGTCGCGGGTGACGTCGATGTCGCGGGCCTCGACGTTGACCGTGATGATGTCGAGCCGGCCGTCGCGGGTCAGGTCGATCTGGTAGTGGGGCGCCAGCGCCCGGCATTTCAGGATCTGCTCCTCGACCTGGGTCGGGAAGACGTTGACGCCGCGGATGATCATCATGTCGTCTGAGCGGCCGGTGACCTTTTCCATGCGCCGCATGGACCGTGCGGTGCCGGGCATCAGTCGCGTCAGGTCGCGGGTGCGGTAGCGGATGACGGGCATCGCCTCCTTGGTCAGCGAGGTGAAGACCAGTTCGCCTTCCTCGCCGTCCTCCTTCACCTCGCCGGTCAAGGGATCGATGATCTCCGGATAGAAGTGATCCTCCCAGATGTGGAGGCCGTCCTTGGTCTCCACGCATTCCTGGGCGACGCCCGGGCCGATCACCTCCGACAGCCCATAAATGTCGACCGCATGCATGTCGAAGGCGTCCTCGATCTCCCGGCGCATGGCGTCGGTCCAGGGTTCGGCGCCGAACAGGCCGACCTTCAGCGAGGTGTCGCGCGGATCGATCCCCTCGCGGCGGAACTCGTCGAGGATGGAGAGCATGTAGGACGGCGTCACCATGATCAGTTCCGGCCGGAAGTCGGTGATGAGCTGCACCTGGCGTTCCGTCATGCCGCCGGAGACCGGAATCACGGTGCAGCCGAGTTCCTCCGCGCCGTAATGGGCGCCGAGACCGCCGGTGAAGAGGCCGTAGCCATAGGCGACATGGGCCTTCCAGCCCGGACGCCCGCCGCCGGCGCGGATCGAGCGCGCGACCACTTCCGACCAGACATTAATGTCGTTCCGGGTGTAGCCGACGACGGTCGGCCGGCCGGTGGTGCCGGAGGAGGCATGGACGCGGGCGACCTTTTCCATCGGCACGGCAAAGAGGTCGAAGGGGTAGTTGTCGCGCAGGTCCTGCTTTTGCAGGAACGGAAACCGCGCGAGGTCGGCAAGGTCCTTCAGGTCGTCCGGATGGGCGCCGGCGGCGTCGAAGCTGGTCCTGTAGTGCGGCACGTTCTCATAGGCGTGGCGAAGGGTCCATTTCAGGCGATCGAGCTGCAGGGCGGCGATTTCGTCGCGCGAGGCGGTCTCGATCGGCGCAAGGGTGTCCCTTGCCGGCGTTAAATCTTCCACGGCGTTTCTCCCGTCTCTGGTCGGCCGCGTCGCCGGCTTTGCGGTGCGCGGGCCTTGTCGTTGTCGTTTCCGGTGCCGGACCGATCGTTGCCGGTCGCGGCGTTGTCGTTCGTCGTCAGGGGCGTTCCAGCATCAGGGCGATGCCCTGGCCGACGCCGATGCACATGGTGGCGAGCGCCCGGGTCGCATCGCGCTCGGTCATTTCGATTGCCGCGGTGAGCGCCAGGCGCGCACCGGACATGCCGAGCGGATGGCCGAGCGCGATGGCGCCGCCATTCGGATTGACGTACTCCACATCGTCGGGCAGGCCGAGACGGCGCAAGGTCGCGAGGGCCTGGGCGGCAAATGCCTCGTTGAGTTCGACGACGTCGATGTCGGTGATTTTCAGGCCGAGCCGGTCCAGCAGCTTCTCGGTCGCCGGGGCCGGGCCGATGCCCATGATGCGCGGCGGCACGCCGGCCGTCGCCATGCCGGTGACGCGGGCAATCGGCGTCAGGCCATAGGCCTTCACCGCCGCCTCCGAGGCAACCAGCAGCGCGGCGGCGCCGTCGTTGACGCCGGAGGCGTTGCCCGCCGTTACCGAGCCGCCGTCGCGGAAGGGCGTCGGCAGCTTGGCGAGCTGTTCCAGGGTGGTCGAGGGGCGCGGGTGCTCGTCGGTATCGACGACGATGGGGTCGCCCTTTCGCTGTGGGATCGTCACCGGGACGATCTCCTTGGCCATCCGGCCGCTTTCCATCGCCGCCTTGGCGCGCTGCTGGGAGCGGTATGCGAAGGCGTCCTGGTCGGCGCGGGAGATGTCGAAGTCTTCCGCGACGTTTTCTGCCGTCTCCGGCATGGAATCGATGCCGTATTGGGATTTCATCAGCCGGTTGACGAAGCGCCAGCCGATGGTGGTGTCGTGGATCTCGGCATTACGAGAAAAGGCGCTCGTTGCCTTGTTCATGACGAAGGGCGCGCGGGACATGGATTCCACGCCGCCGGCAATCACCACGTCGCATTCGCCGGCCTTGATGGACCGCGCGGCAATGCCGAGGGCATCCAAGCCGGAGCCGCAGAGCCGGTTGACCGTGGTGCCGGGTACCGTCTCCGGCAGTCCGGCAAGGAGGCCGGCCATGCGGGCGACGTTGCGGTTGTCCTCGCCGGCCTGGTTGGCGCAGCCGAAGATGATGTCGTCGATTCTATCCGCCGGCAGGCCGGGGACGGACTCCATCAGCGTCCTGATGACATGGGCAGCGAGGTCGTCGGGGCGCACGGGCGAGAGCGCGCCGCCATAGCGGCCGATGGGGGTGCGGATGCCCGCGCAGAGATAGGCTTCGCTCACTGGGGCGCTCCTTCGTCGCTTGCTGTGTTCACGAGGGTGCCCTTGATGGTGCGCGACAGGCCCCGGAATTCGGCAATCTTGCGGCCGTCAGACGTGGTGACGGAGATGTCGTAGATGCCGGAGCGGCCGCCGCGCGAACGCTCCTCGGCGCGGGCTATCAGCGTCTCGCCGCTATGGGCCGGGGCCATGAAATCGATGGAGCAGTGCTGGGCGACGGTTCGCTGGTTATAGGTATTGCAGGAATAGGCAAAGGCGGTGTCGGCGAGCATGAAGATGTAGCCGCCGTGGCAGATGTCGTGGCCGTTGACCATCGCCTCCGTCACCGTGAAGGTTGTCGTCGCCCGGCCGGGCGCCACGTCGGAGACGGTGACGCCGATCGCCTGGGCGGCCTTGTCGTCCGGCCACATGGCATCGGCGCAGGCGCGGGCAAGGACGTTGGGATCGCTGATATTCAAGGGGATTCTCCTTCAGCCCTTGCGGCGGCCGACGAAATTGGGGGGGCGCTTTTCCATGAAGGCGCGCACGCCCTCGGCATAGTCCGGGGTGCGGCCGGCCTTGCCCTGGAGGTCGCGCTCCAGGTCGAGCTGGGTGGCGAAGTCGTTGGTTTCCGAGGCATCGAGCGCCTGCTTGATGAGGTCGTAGCCGACAGTCGGGCCGGCCGCGAAGCGCTCGGCGAGGGCGGTGACTTCGGCCATCAGCGCGTCGTCGTCGACGGCCTTCCAGATCATCCCCCAGTCGGCGGCGGTCTCGGCGGTGAGCGGATCGCCGGTCAGCGCCAGGGCGCGGGCGCGGGCGGCGCCGGCAAGGCGCGGCAACGACCAGGTGCCGCCGGAATCGGGAATGAGCCCGATCTTGGCGAAGGCCTGGATGAATTTCGCGGATTTCGCCGCAATGACGATATCGCAGGCCAGTGCGATATTGGCGCCGGCGCCGGCGGCAACGCCGTTGACGGCGGCAATGGTCGGGAAGGGCAGGGCGCGCAGCTTCTTCAGGAGCGGATTGTAGTACGTCTCGATGGTGACCGAGAGGTTCGGCGGCTCCCCGCCCTCCGGCGTCACCCGGTCGGAAAGGTCCTGGCCGGCGCAGAAGCCGCGGCCGGCGCCGGTGATGACGAGTGCGCCGCAGGCCGCGTCCGCCTCGGCATCCGCAACGGCGGCAAAGAACGCCTTGTGCTGCGCTTCGTTGAAGGAGTTCAGACGGTCCGGCCGGTTGAGCGTGATGACGCGATAGCCCTCGCGCAGCTCCACCAGGATGGGTGTATCGTCCATGTCGTCGTGGTCCTCCCTGTTGCCGGCATGTCATGTTTCGCATGCCGTTTCGATGGCCCTTCTTTTTTCACGTTTGCGAAAATGAGGGCTTGACTGACCGTCCGGTCGGTAAATTATTATGGGCGGGACTTGAGGAAGTCAACACGGCGTCGCGGCGGTTGTGACGAAACGGCTCCGACCGGCGGAAACCAGCCGGGTTGCGGCTTCCTCACCGAGAAAAAAGGCCGCGCGGGCCGCCGCATTTCCGGCACTGCCCGACGACGCGCCGACAAAGGGAGAGACGGAATGCCGGCGTTTTTCGACACGCATCGCGACACCCTGGAAAAGGCCGTGGAGGCCGCAAAGACGCGCGGCTTCTGGACGCCCTATCCGGAGGTTCCCTCGAAGTCGGTCTATGGCGAGACCGCCAAGGAGGACGCCGAGGCCGCGTTCCAGGCGATGCTTGGTTCGCCGTTCGACCTCGTCCAGCCGAGCGATGCGGGTCTTGCCGGCAAGGAGGACTCGCCCTTCGGCCTTACCCTCGGCATCACCTATCCGGCGGCAACGACCGACACGCTGATTGCGGCGGCGAAATCCGCCGGCAAGGGCTGGGCGGCGGCGGGCGTTGAGGACCGCGTCGGCGTTGCGCTGGAAATCCTGTCGCGCATCAACGCGCAGACCTTCCTGATGGCCCACGCGGTGATGCACACCTCCGGCCAGTCCTTCATGATGGCGTTCCAGGCCGGCGGTCCGCACGCCCAGGACCGTGGCCTTGAGGCCGTCGCCTATGCGTATCACGAGATGTCGCTGGTGCCGGGCGCGGTGCGCTGGGAAAAGCCCCAGGGCAAGCACGGCCCGCTCGTCATGGACAAGACGTTCAAGGTGATCCCGCGCGGCATTGCGCTCGTCATCGGGTGCAGCACGTTCCCGACCTGGAACACCTATCCGGGGCTCTTTGCCAGCCTCGTCACCGGCAATCCGGTGATCGTCAAGCCGCATCCGAAGGCGATCCTGCCGCTGGCGCTGACGGTCAGGATCGGTCGTGAGGTGCTCGCGGAAGCCGGCTTCGATCCGAATGTGCTGCTGCTTGCCGTCGACGAGGCGGACGCGCCGATCACGCAGGAACTCGTCACCCATCCGGACATCGCCATCGTCGACTTCACGGGCTCGCCGGCCTTCGGCGCCTGGGTCCGCGAACACGGCGCCGGCAGGCAGGTCTTCACCGAGGAGGCCGGCGTCAACTCCATCGTCATCGACTCCACCGACAATTTCCGCGGCATGTGTGCCAACATCGCCTTTTCGCTGTCGCTCTATTCCGGCCAGATGTGCACCGCGCCGCAGAATATTTTTGTGCCGCGCGACGGCATCGAGACTGACGAGGGCACGAAGACCCTAGACGAGGTGGCCGCCGGCATCGCCGCTGCCGTCGACAAACTCCTCGGCGAGCCGAACCGTGCGCTCGGCATCCTCGGTGCGATCCAGAACCCGGCGACCACCGAGCGGGTTGCCGAGAGCCGCGGGCTCGGGCGCATCGTGCGCGATTCCGGGCCGGTGGATCCCGCGGTTGCCGGCGCGGCGCGCACGGCGACGCCGCTCATTCTCGCCGTCGACGGGTTCAACGAGGATACCTATCTGGCCGAACGTTTCGGGCCGATCTCATTCATCGTCGCGACGTCGACAACCGCGTCCGCGATTGCCCGGGCCGCAGGCTCGGCGAAATCGCGCGGCGCCATCACGGCGGCGATTTACTCGACCGACGAGGCGGTCATCGATGCTGCAAGCGAGGCCTTCGCCGATGCCGGCGTGCCGCTGTCGGTCAATCTGACGGGCGGCATCTACGTCAACCAGTCGGCCGCCTTCAGCGACTACCACGTGACCGGGGCCAACCCGGCCGGCAATGCGTGCCTGACCGATGCGGCGTTCGTCGCCAATCGGTTCCGCGTTGCCACGGTGCGCCGCCAGGCATAAAGCTCGGCGTACCCGCTTAAGACGATGCGCCGCACGGCTTTCGCCCCGGCGTGTCGCTAAAAATAAGACCAATAAAGTCCAATAACGGGCATTTGGGAGGAAAAAAATGACCCTGAAACTGACCAACCTTCTGGGAGCTGCCGCGGTGTCGGTCGCGGCACTGTCGCTGGGGGCCGTTACCGCTTCCGCCGACACGATCAAGATCGGCACGGTGCTTTCGGCCACCGGTCCGGCGTCGTTCCTCGGCGATCCGGAGATGAAGACGCTCGAACTCTACGTCAAGGAGATCAACGCGGCCGGCGGCGTCGACGGCAACGAGATCGAACTCGTCGCCTATGATTCCGGCGTCGACGCCAACCAGGCGCGCACCTTCGCGACCCGGCTCGTCGAAGAGGACGAGGTCGTCGCGGTCGTCGGGGGCTCGACCACCGGCACCACCATGGCGATGATCCCGGTCTTCGAGGAGGCCGAAATTCCGTTCATTTCGCTCGCCGGCGCCGTCGTCATCATCGACCCGGTGAAGAAATGGGTGTTCAAGACCCCGCACACCGACAAGATGGCCTGCGAGAAGATCTTCGAGGACATGCAGACGCGGGGCATCTCCAAGGTCGGCATGATTTCCGGCACCGGCGGCTTCGGCAAGTCGATGCGCGACCAGTGCATGGCGGTTGCCGGCAACTACGATGTGGAGATCGTTGCCGACGAGACCTACGGCGCCAAGGATTCCGACATGACGCCGCAGCTCACCAACATCAAGAACACCGAGGGGCTTGAGGCCGTCGTCAATCCCGGCTTCGGCCAGGGTCCGGCGATCGTCACCCGCAACTATAAGCAGCTCGGCATCGAGGTTCCGCTCTACCAGAGCCACGGCGTTGCCTCCAAGAGCTTCATCGAGCTTGCCGGCGATGCCGCCGAGGGCGTCCGCCTGCCGGCCGCAGCGCTGCTGGTTGCCGACAAGCTGCCGGACGACGATCCGCAGAAATCCGTCGTCGTCGGCTACAAGGAGAAGTACGAGGGCGCCACGGGTGAGCCCGTCTCGACCTTCGGCGGCCACGCCTATGACGGCCTGATGATGCTGGTCGAGGCGATCAAGCGCGCCGGCTCGGCCGATCCGGCGGCGATTCGCGACGAGATCGAGAAGACCTCCGGCTTCATGGGGACGGCCGGTGTCGTCAACATGAGCGCGGACGACCATCTCGGCCTCGACCTGACGGCCTTCAGGATGCTGGAAGTCAAGAACGGCGACTGGACGATCGCCGAATAGCCCCCAGGGGCCATCTCGCGGGCCGGCGCCTTCACCAGCCGTCGGCCCGCGGTTTTCCTTGGCATTTCCGCAATCCGCTTTTCCGTAAGGGGGAAGAGATGGCCGAATTCCTGCAATTCGCCTTCTCCGGCCTGACCGTTGGCGCCGTCTATGCGCTCGTCGCGCTCGGCTTCACGATCATCTACAACGCCTCCGACGTGGTGAATTTCGCGCAAGGCGAGTTCGTCATGATCGGCGGCATGGCGACGGTGTTCCTGACCGCCCTCGGTGTGCCGATCCCGGTCGCCGTCGTGCTGGCGATCCTCGGGGCCGTCGGCGTCGGCCTCCTGCTGCACCGGCTCGCCATCGAGCCGGCGCGCGGGGCCTCGTCCGTCACGCTCATCATCATCACGATCGGCGCCTCGATCTTCCTGCGCGGCCTTGCCCAGGTGGTGTTCGACAAGCAGTTCCATACGCTTGCGGCCTTCTCCGGCGACACGCCGATCGTCGTCGGCGGAGCCTCGATCCTGCCCCAGAGTTTCTGGGTGATGGGCGGCGCCGTCGTCATCGTCGTTCTCCTGTGGGCGTTCTTCAACCACACGCTGATCGGCAAGGCGGTGCTTGCCACCTCGGCCAACCGGCTGGCGGCAAAGCTCGTCGGCATCAATACCGGCATGATCATGAGCCTTGCCTTTGCACTGTCGGCCGCCATCGGCGCCGTCGCCGGCGTGCTCGTCACGCCGATCACGCTGACCAGCTACGACGTCGGTACGCTGCTGGCCCTGAAGGGCTTTGCCGCGGCGATGCTCGGCGGCATGGGCCACCCGCTCGGCGCGGTCGTCGGCGGGCTCGTCGTCGGGCTGCTGGAAGCCTTCGGCGCCGGCTATCTCTCGTCGGACTACAAGGACGCGATCGCCTTCGTCGTCATTCTGCTAACCCTCTTCGTGCTGCCGACCGGGCTGTTCGGGCGGGCCAGCGTGGAGCGCGTCTAGATGTCCGCACTCCTCAACCATCGCCTCGCCGTGCCGGCCGTGCTCATTGTCTTCGTCGCGCTGTTGCCGCTGGTGCTGCCGTCGAGCTTTTACCTGCGCATCGCGACGCTGGTCTGGATCTCGGCCTTTGCCGTCATCGGGCTCAACCTGTTGATGGGCTATGCCGGCCAGGTCAGCCTCGGCCATGCCGGCTTCTTCGGCATCGGCGCCTATGCGGCCGCAGTCCTGCCGGCGCAGCTTGGCGTTCCCGGCATTTTGGCCGTCGTCATCGGCGCCATCGTCTCTGCGCTCATCGCCTATCTGGTCGGCCGGCCGATACTGCGCCTCAAGGGGCACTATCTCGCCGTCGCGACCCTCGGCTTCGGCATCCTCGTTGCCATGGTCATCAACAACGAGGCCTGGGTCACGGGCGGTCCGGACGGCATGACCGTTGCCGCCCTCGGCATCAAGAAGCTTCTGAAATCCGCCTTCGGGCTGAAGGTGAAGACGGCCGAGCTCTGGTACTGGATCGCGGGGGCCATGCTCGTCGTCGGCGCCTGGGTCGCCGTCAACCTTGTCGATTCGCCGACGGGGAGGGCGCTGCGCGCCGTCCACGATTCGGAGATCGCGGCCCGGGTCGCCGGCATCGACGTTGCCCGCATGAAGCTCGTCGTCTTCGTCGTCTCGGCCGTCTATGCCGCGCTCGCCGGCTCGGCCCTGGCGCTTTTCAACGGCTTCATCACGCCGGATACGGCCGGGTTCCTGCATTCCATCGAACTCGTCACCATGGTGGTGCTCGGCGGTATGGGGTCGATCCTCGGCTCTGTCGTCGGCGCCGCGGTCCTCGTCGTGCTGCCCCAGCTCCTGACCATGTTCCATGACTACGAGCACCTGTTGCTCGGCCTCCTGATGATGGTCTTCATGATCTTCCTTCGGGCGGGGATCGTGCCAGGGCTGCGCAGTCTCATTGCGGGGAGGGGTGCGGCATGAGCATCCTTTCCGTGGAAGACCTCGGCATCGAGTTCGGCGGCCTCAAGGCCGTCGACAATGTCAGCTTTGCCGTCAATGCCGGCGAGGTGTTCTCCATCATCGGCCCGAACGGGGCCGGCAAGACGACGCTCTTCAATCTCATTTCCGGCGTCTACACCCCGAAGCACGGCAAGGTGCTCCTGGAAGGCCGGGACGTCACCGGCGTCGGTCCCCATCTGCTTGCCCGCCGCGGCCTGTCGCGCACCTTCCAGAACCTGCAGATCTTCTTTCGCATGACGGCGCTGGAAAACGTCATGGTCGGCTGCCATCGCCACGAGAAAATGAACGTATTCGCCCATCTTTTGGCGCTGCCTTCCGTTGCCCGCCAGAACGCGGCGACGCGCGACGCGGCGCTGAAGCTGTTGTCGCGCGTCGGCCTTGCCGCCTATGCCGACACGGCCGCCGGGTCCATGCCCTATGGCGCGCTGAAGCGGCTGGAGATCGCCCGCGCCCTTGCCGCCGATCCGAAGGTACTGTTGCTCGACGAGCCCGCCGCCGGCTGCAACCCGGTCGAGACGGAGGAGATCGATGCGCTCATCCACCAGATCGCCCGGGACGGCGTCACCGTCGTCCTTGTCGAACACGACATGAAGCTCGTCATGCGCATTTCCGACCGGCTGCACGTCCTCGACTATGGCCGCACGCTGGCCGAGGGGACGGCCGAGACCGTGCGCCGGAACCCGGACGTCATCGCCGCCTATCTCGGCAGCCACGGATCGAAGGAGGCCGCCCGTGCTTTCGGTTGAGGGGCTCGGCTCGGCCTATGGCCGCATCGAGGCGCTGCACGGCGTCAACGTCGCCGTCGATGCCGGCGAGATCGTCTCGCTCGTCGGCGGCAACGGCGCCGGCAAAACGACGCTGTTGCGTGCCATCTCCGGCGTGCAGCCGGTAACGAAAGGCAAGGTGCTCTTTGAGGGCGTGGACGTTACCCGGCTCGGGCCGCACCGGCGCGTCGAGAGCGGCATCGCCCAGGTGCCGGAGGGCCGGCAGATCTTCGGCTCGCTGACGATCGAGGATAATCTCCGCCTCGGCGCCTACCGACGCAACCGCGGCGAGACGTCGGCGTTCCTCGAGCGGGTCTACGACAGCTTCCCGGTTTTGCGCGAACGGCGCCAGTCGCTCGCCGCCGGCCTTTCCGGCGGCCAGCAGCAGATGCTGGCGATCGGCCGGGCGCTGATGAGCGATCCGAAGCTCCTTCTCCTCGACGAACCGTCGATGGGGCTTGCGCCGATCCTGGTCGACAGGATCTTCGAGGCGATCACCCGGCTGCGCGATGCCGGGACCACGGTGTTCCTGGTCGAACAGAACGCCTTTGCCGCGCTCAGCATCGCCGACCGCGGCTATGTCATCGAGACCGGCGACATCACGCTCACCGGCCCTGCCTCAGATCTGATGCGCGACGAGCGCGTCCGCGAGGCCTATCTCGGCGTCTGAGGAGCGCCGGGCGAACCGCCTCCCGTGCCGATTGCTGCATGTGAAAGACTCGCTCCGGCGGCCGCGACGGTGGACGGGCGGGCCGGTAATGTTGTAATCCTTTCTTTGGGTTCTCGTGGTTTGGTGCCTTGGCGACTGCCATCGTAAGGTCATGATCGTCTGGCGAATATGCGATCGGCATCATCCACAGACTGTACTCCAAGGGGGCATTTTTGGCCGACGCGATCGTTGAAAGCGCCAGGAATCATGCGACGCGCCTGTTCCAGAGCGGCGTCGAAAGGCTGGCGCCGCTCGCCGAAAAGCGTGCCGTCATCGGCGACAAGGTGGGCGCCAAGGTGGGCGCACTGGCCGGCAGGATCGGTGCGCTGGCCCCCGCACGCGCCGAGCGCGAGCAATATATCGTCGAATTCGACGGGGTGACGAAGACCTATCGGACCAAGAAGGGCACCAAGACGATCCTTCGCGACGCCGACTTCAAGGTCAAGCGGGGGCGCAGCCTCGCCATCCTCGGCAAGAACGGTACCGGCAAGTCGACGCTGCTGCGCCTGCTCGCCGGCGTCGAACATCCGACGGAGGGCTCGATCCGGCGCGGCGGCCGGGTGTCGTGGCCGCTCGGCTTCGGCGGCGGCTTCGCGAGCGACATCTCGGCGCGGGAAAACTGCATCTTCATCAGCCGCATCTACAACGCCGATCCGCAGGAAGTGATCACGTTCGTCGAGGATTTCGCCGAGCTCGGCAATTATTTCGACATGCCGGTGAAGACCTATTCGTCGGGCATGAAGGCGCGGCTCGCCTTCGGCATGAGCATGGCGATCGAGTTCGACTGCTACCTGATCGACGAGCTCACCGCGGTCGGCGACAAGCGCTTCCGGGACAAATGCCATGCGGAGTTTTCCGCCCGGCGCGAGACGGCCGACGTCATCATGATTTCGCACTCCGTACAGACGATCATATCCTACTGCGATACCGCGGCGGTCTTGAACAACGGCCGGCTGGAGTTCTATGACGATCTCCACGAGGCGATCGAAATCTACAAGGCCCTTTAGCTCATGCTGGAAATCCCCAATTCTGCCGACAGGCTGAAACGGCTGGCACTGGACCCTTCGGTCTTCACCACCGAGGCCAAGAAGAAAGACGACGCGCAGATGAAGCCGGAACGCAAGCGCTCCGGCCGCAAGATCCAGCGCAAGAAAAAGCCGCGCCTTTCGGTCAGCAAGTCGCTGGCGCTGTTCGTGCTCGTGCCGGGGCTGCTCGCCGCGATCTATTTCTTCCTCATCGCCTCCGATCAGTATGCGGCCGAGGCCCGGTTCGCGATCCGCAGCGCCGAATCCGGCGGCGGCACGGACGTCATCGGCGGCCTGCTCGCCGGCGTCGGCAGCACCTCGTCGACGGCATCGGACGCCTATATCGTCACGGAGTACATCTATTCGCGCGAACTCGTCGACGAGCTCGACGAGGCAATCAACCTGCGCCAGATCTACAATCGGGACGAGGCCGACTTCATTGCCCGGGCCGGCGCCGACCGGTCCGTGGAGTCCTTCATGGACTACTGGAAGAGCATGGTCAGCGTCTATTTCGATTCGACCGAAGGGATCATCCTTCTGGAAGTGCGGGCGTTTACGCCGGCCGATGCCAAGCTGGTCGCCGAGAATGTGATTGCCCGCAGCGAACGGCTGATCAACGAGCTCTCCCGGAAAATGCGCGATGACGCGGTCAACGAGGCTCGCTCCGAAGTGGCGCGGGCCGAAAACCGGCTGCGCCTGGCGCGCGTCGCGATTTCCCGTTTCCGCGAGGTGAGCAAGATCATCGATCCGTCGCTCACGGCCAAGACCGAGCACGCCATCGTTTCCTCGCTGGAGGGCCAACTGGCCAAGCGGGAAACGGAATTGAGCACGGCCCTGATGTCGATGGGCGATACGGCGCCGCGCGTCATCCATATGCGGACCCAGATCGAGGCGTTGAAGAAGCAGATTCTCGACGAACGGACGAAGCTGGCGCTTCGCGATTCGACGGGCGGTGAGTCGCTGAACGAGAACCTGAAGCGCTACGAGGAACTGGTCACGGAGCAGGAGTTCGCCCAGAAGGCCTATGTGTCGACCCTGGCATCGCTGGAGCGTGCGCGAATCGAGGCCGACCGGCAGCAGCGCTATCTGGCGGTGTTCGTCAATCCGCGGCTGCCGCAGGACGCGCTCTATCCGGAGCGCCTGCGCTGGACGCTGATCATTTTCGGCGGCGCCTTCCTGATCTGGGGTGTCGGCTCGCTGGCGATCGCGAGTATCCGCGATCACATGATTTAACCGCCCGCCGTCCGGCGTTTCTGGACAGGCGGTTCATATGGCATTTACCTTTTCCCTTCACCGCATGCTAACCAGGATGCGGCGACACTGGGTACGGGGACCATGGCTGGCGCATCGCGTTTTTTTAAAAAAATGCCTTGCGACTATCCGAAAATGACCGTCTCTTCCGACTTGCGGACGCGGCGGCAAAGGGGACTGGCGCAATGGTGTGGCGCCACTGCAACGGGGATCTCGGAAACCCGTCCGACTAATTTCGCGGATATGGCGGATGCGCCATGACGATGGTAAGCAACTGCGTGCAATAACGACATAAACCCATGCATCACAAACTCCTTTTCGCGCTTGCCATTGTCGGATTTCTGGGCGGCTGTTCGGGGCTTCCGAGCGAAGGTCCGTCGGCGATGGATATCAGCGCGGAAGACATCGAGTCGCTGCCGCAGACGGAATACATTTTCGTCACCATCGACGCCAACAGCGCGAACGTGGCCGGCCAGTACCGGCTGACGGAATTCTCCCGCAATTTCAAGGTCGGCGCGCCGGGTAACGGCCAGCGCCTCGGCGTCGGCGACCGCATCTCCGTGGCAATCTGGGAAGCGGGCGAGGACGGCCTGTTCTCCACGGAGAACGGCAAGAAGACGACCGTCGATGCCATCGTGGACGAGAACGGCATGATCTTCATTCCCTATGCCGGACGGATGCGGGTGGCGGGGCGGACCGTGGAGACGGTGCGCCAGAACATCGAGGCCAACCTCGTCGACAAGGCGATCCAGCCGCAGGTGCTGGTGTACGTGAAGGGGAATGTCAGCAACAGCGCGGTGATCGTCGGCGACATCTCCAAGCCGGGCCGCTATCCGATCTCGCTGCGCGGCACGCGGATTCTCGATCTGATCGCCGGCGCGGGCGGCTCGAAATACCCGACCTACGAGACGGTGGTGACGCTGAAGCGCAAGGATCGCACCGCGACCACCGTGCTTGAGAACCTTTTCGACTATCCGGGCAACAACATCTTCCTGTCGCCGAACGACAATATCCTCCTGGCCCACGCACCGCGCACCTTCACGGCGTTCGGCGCGGTCGAGACCACCAAGGAGTATCCGTTCGAATCGCGGACCATCACGCTGGCCGAGGCTCTGGCCCGGGCCGGCGGCCTCGACGACAAGCGGGCCGACGCCGGCGGCGTGTTCCTGTTCCGCTTCGAGGACGTGGAAGTGGCGCGGCAGCTCAGCGACAAGGTCGATGAGCAGGCCGTTTCCGGCTACAAGGTGCCCGTCGTCTACCGGCTCAACTTCAAGGATCCGAAGGCCTTCTTCTACGCCCGGTATTTCGAGTTGCGCGACAAGGACATCCTCTATGTCGCCAACCATCCGACGGCAGAATTCGGCAAGTTCCTGAACATCATCCAGCCCGGTATTTCCTCGGCGCGCTCGGTTGACCTGATCACCCGCTAGAAGCGTATTCCCGAAAAGCGGGAACCGGTTTTCGGACCGGAATACGCGTAAGAACAAGACATTAGAGCGTTTTGGGCGATTTCCGTAGTCGCATGAAACGCTCTAAAGGCGGTGTCGCAGACCGAAGCTGCCGCTGCCCGGTCGTCGACCGGGGTGATGTGGGCGTGTCGTGAGATCGGGGCCGCGCGGGCGCAAGCGCCGGCCGGGGCCGGCCGCGCAATGCGATCCTGGTCGGGAAAACGTTCGGGAAGGTTTACTTGTTGCCGACGCGCACGACGATATCCACCGAGCGGATGGTCTCACCGTCTCCCAGGGGCGGGAGCTTGTCGGTGTCGATCGCCATCATCGGCAGGTCGACCAGGCGATGGTCGTCCTCGTTGTAGATGTGGTGGTGATCGTCCGTGTTGGTGTCGAAAAAGGTGCTGGAGTTGTCGATGACGATGCGCTTCAGGAGGCCGGCCGCGCAGAACTGGTTGAGGGTGTTGTAGACGGTTGCCTGGGAAACGCGCACGCGCGAGCGCCGCGCCGTTTCCATGACGTCGTCGGCGGTGACGTGCTTGGTCGGGCCGTCGAAAAGAAGGCCGGCAATGGCGACGCGTTTCTCGGTCGGCTTGAGACCGGCCTTGCGCAACAGGCGCTCAAGGGCAAGGCGCTGCATGGGAGACTCCCGATTTATACCTAGGAAATAATTTTAGAAGCATTCTTGTTTATTACAAGGGCAAAGTTAGTCGGTGCCCATTTCACGGGCGCTGCAGTGTTTTCCCATCGCTGGTGTGCCGATTTTCAAAGAAGCTTCTTGACCGGACCCGGTGTCGACGTGGATACCGGCGATCTCCACACCATTCAAGACAGGAACCGGCATGAAGGACGGCGGCCGCCTGACGGCGGCGATAGAGATCATCGACGACATCTTCTCGCGGCGCCGCCCGGCGGCCGATGCGCTGAAGGACTGGGGCCTTGGCCACCGCTTCGCCGGCTCCGGCGACCGGGCGGCGATCGGCAATCTCGTTTTCGACGTGCTGCGGCGGCGGCTGTCGCTGGCCTGGCGCATGGGCGACGAGAGCGCCCGGTCCCTGGTGCTCGGCGCCTACGGGACGATGTGGCGGCGCGACATCGCAGACCTCGATGCGGTGCTCAGTGACGACCGCCATGCGCCGGAGCCCTTGAGCGATGGCGAGCGGGCGGCGCTCTCGGGTGATGTCCCCGAGGGCGCGCCGGACCATATGCGGGCCGACGTGCCGGAGTGGCTGTGGCCGGAATTCGTCGCCGCCTTCGGGGAGCGCGCCGTCGAGGAGGGCAGGGCGCTCGCCGGGCGGGCGCCGCTCGACCTGCGCGTCAACACGCTGAAGGCGGACCGGGAGAAGGTCGCCAAGGCACTTGCGCGCTTCGACGCCGCAGAGACGCCGCTGTCGCCCGTCGGCCTTCGCATCGCCGCGCCGGAGGGGCCGAAGCGGCTGCCCCATGTGCAGTCGGAGGACGCCTTCAGGAAGGGCTGGTTCGAGGTCCAGGACGAGGCGAGCCAGCTTGCCGCACTGCTTGCGGGTGGGCTCGGCGGCGGCCAGTCGGTGGATTATTGCGCCGGCGCTGGCGGCAAGACCCTGGCGCTTGCCGCCCAGTCCCGCAATGCCGGCCAGATCTACGCCCACGACGCCGACCAGCGGCGCTTCGGCGACATCCGCGAACGGCTGAAGCGGGCGGGCGTGCGAAATGTCCAGCTCCGGGGACCCGACGGCGACACGCTCGCCGACCTCGAAGGTCGCGCCGATACGGTGCTGGTCGATGCGCCCTGCACGGGCACCGGCACCTGGCGCCGGCGGCCGGACGCCAAATGGCGGGTCGCACCGGGGGCTCTGGAACTGAGGATCGCGGAGCAGGAACAGGTGCTCGCCGAGGCCGCCCGGCTGGTCAAGCCCGGCGGCCATCTGGTCTATGCCACCTGCTCGCTGCTTGCCGCCGAAAACGAAGGCCGCATCGCGGCCTTTCTCGACGCCAATCCCGGGTTCAGGCTGACGGCGCCGGCGGATGCCTGGCTGGCGGCGACCGGCGCAGCGATGCCGGATGGGATCGGGGTCACTCTCAAGGACCGCGGCGAGGTCGCGCGACTCACGCCGGCGACGACGGAGACGGACGGGTTCTTCGTCGCTCTGATGCAGCGGGCCGAATGACCAACGAGGCCTTTCATACCGCACTGCGGAAACAAAACGGGTGACGGCAGGGCCGCCGGTCTTGCGGACGGGCACAAGCTCGCTTATGCGATGTCCATGACAGACACCGTTCTTGTGATCGATTTCGGCTCCCAGGTGACGCAGCTGATTGCGCGTCGCGTGCGCGAGGCCGGGGTCTACTCCGAAATCGTCCCGTTCCAGAGTGCCGGTGAGGCGTTCGAGCGGCTGAAGCCGAAGGGCGTTATCCTGTCCGGCGGGCCGGCTTCGGTGCTGGACGAGAACGCGCCGTCGGCGCCGCCCATTGTCTTTGAGGCGGGCCTTCCGATCCTCGGCATCTGCTACGGCCAGCAAACCACCTGCCTGCAGCTCGGCGGCATGGTCGAAGGCGGCCACGCGGCGGAGTTCGGACGCGCCTTCGTCGAAATCCACGAGCCCTCCACGCTTTACGAGGGCATCTGGTCGGTCGGCGAGCGGCACCAGGTTTGGATGAGCCATGGCGACCGGGTGACAAGGCTGCCGGAGGGCTTTGCGGTGCGCGCCACCTCGCCGAACGCGCCCTTTGCCGTCGCCACCGACGAGGACCGGAAAATCTACACCACGATGTTCCATCCGGAGGTCTATCACACCCCGGACGGGGCGGCGCTGCTGAAGCGCTTCGTGGTCGATATCTGCGGCTGCAAGGCCGACTGGACGATGGCCGCGTTCCGCGATGAAGCGATCGCAAAGGTTCGCGCCCAGGTCGGCGACGGAAGGGTGATCTGCGGGCTGTCCGGCGGGGTCGATTCCTCCGTCGTCGCGGTGCTGCTGCACGAGGCGATCGGCGAGCAGCTCACCTGCATCTTCGTCGACCACGGCTTGATGCGCCTCAACGAGGCCCAGGAAGTCGTCGGCCTGTTCCGGGACCACTACAACATCCCGCTCGTCCATGTGGATGCGGCCAATACCTTCATCGGCGCGCTTGAAGGCGAGAGCGACCCGGAGACCAAGCGCAAGACCATCGGCCGGCTGTTCATCGAGGTGTTCGAGGAAGAGGCCAGGAAAATCGGCGGCGCGGAGTTCCTGGCGCAAGGGACGCTCTATCCGGACGTCATCGAGAGCGTTTCCTTCACCGGCGGGCCGTCGGTGACGATCAAGTCGCACCACAATGTGGGCGGCCTGCCGGAGCGCATGAACATGAAGCTCGTGGAGCCGCTCCGCGAGCTCTTCAAGGACGAGGTGCGCGCGCTCGGCCGCGAGCTCGGCCTGCCGGAGGCTTTTGTAGGTCGCCATCCGTTCCCCGGGCCGGGGCTCGCCATCCGCTGTCCCGGCGGCGTCAGCAAGGAAAAGCTCGACATATTGCGCCAGGCCGACGCCATCTATCTCGACGAGATCAGGAAGGCCGGGCTCTATGACGCGATCTGGCAGGCCTTTGCCGTGCTCCTGCCGGTGCAGACGGTCGGCGTCATGGGCGACGGGCGGACCTACGAATTCGTCTGCGGCCTCAGGGCCGTCACCTCCGTCGACGGCATGACGGCGGACTTCTTCCATTTCGACATGGAATTCCTCGGCCGGGTTTCCGCCCGCATCGTCAACGAGGTCCGCGGAATAAACCGCGTCGTCTACGACGTCACCTCGAAGCCGCCGGGGACCATCGAGTGGGAATGATCTCTGCCCGCACCGTCTCCGAGGTGCGGATGAAACGGGCATGGCGGCAAAGCCGGCCTCTGCCGGCGACGCCCGCTCTCTAGGCGTCGGCGGTCGTTCTTGCCGCCATTGAACTCTGCGGGCACTCTTCGCTCGACAATCTTTCCCCTGTGCCCACGATGCCGTCTACCGAACGCAGAGCCGGGACCGCGAAGTCGGTGAACGCGCGCACGACCGGCCGCATGAAACGGACGGACGGATAGGCAAGGAACGCCTCCGTCGGCCTGACCTCATAGTCCGGCAGGATGCGCACGAGGCGCCCTCCCGCAAGCTCGTCGTTGACGAGAAGCTGTTGCACCGGACCGGCGGCGTGGCCCTTGATCAGCGTTGCGGCGATGACGTCGGCGTTATTGGTGCGCAGGACGGCGCGAACCGGAACATCAACCAGCCCGCCGTCGCGATGCCGGAGCGGGAGGACGTCGCGCGAGGCGAGGAGGGCAGCATTGGTGATGATGCCGACCTCCGACAGGCGCTCTACGGTGTCGATCGGGCCAAACCGGTCCAGAAAATCCGGCGAGGCGACGAGAATGCGCCGGACCGAGCCGAGACGGCGGATGATGAGGTCCTGGTCGACCGGGCGGCCGTATTTGATCGCGAGATCGAAATTCTCGTAGACGAGGTCGACGTCACGATTGTCGAGCACCAGATCCGCCGTGACATCGGGATGGCGCCGCTGGAAGGCCATGACGATGCCATGGAGGTGCTTCGCCCCGAGGCATGATGGCGCGTGAACGCGCAGATTTCCTTCCACCGCGCCCATGTCGCGACGAACGCCTTCAAGCGCTGCCTCGATCGTGGCCAGCGCCTCGCGGCTGGTGTCGTAGAGGGCCTGGCCCTCGGGGGTGGTCCGCACGATTCGCGCCGAGCGCTCGAGCAGGCGCGCGCCGACATGGCGTTCCAGATTGCGCAGATGCTTCGTGACGCCGGGTTGGGAGACCCCGAGATCGCGTGCGGCGGCGGTCACGGAGCCGCGCTCGACGGTGCGGATGAAGGCTCTCAGCGCGGCGGCGATATCCATCGGTTCTGACCTCGATTTCTCCAAGCCTGCGGGCGACTCGAAGCGGCGTCCGCGGCATCCGCCCGCCGAATGGGCCGACCCCGTTCGCCACCGCCTGCTTGATCGCGCGATTCGATCATAACTAATGGCTATGAGATCAATTACACCATAACGTATGGACGCACCTCATGCCATCTGTTTCTGATCGCAGGGATTTTTGGCTCACATGAGGTGCGAACGCGGCATGACTATCAACAGACGTGGCTTTGTGGCCGCCTTTCCCTTTGTCCTGGCCGGCTGCGCCACGGTTCGGCAGTCCCCGGCAGAATCGGCCATCGGGTCCTCCTACGCCTCCATGTATGCGGCCGTCGACACCGAGCCGTTTCCTGTGCCCGCGATCGATCTCAGAAAAGTCAAACCGGCGTTCCTGCGCCGTGAGGTGGCGTATCGGACAGACGAGTGGCCGGGCACGATCGTCGTCGATCCCGCCGCGCGCTACGCCTATCTGGTGCTGGAGAACGGCCGTGCGCTTCGCTACGGCGTCGGTGTCGGCAAGGAGGAAGCGCTCAATTTCCGCGGCGAGGCGACGATTGCCCGCAAGGCCGAATGGCCGGGCTGGCGCCCGACGCTGGACATGATCAAGCGTGACCCCAAGAGGTACGGCCCGTTGAAGAACGGTCTTCCGGGGGGCGCCGGCAATCCGCTCGGGCCGCGCGCGCTCTATCTCTACCGCGATGGCCGTGACACCTATTACCGGCTGCATGGCACCGTGGAGCCGTGGACGATCGGCACGACCGTGTCGTCGGGCTGCATCCGGCTGCTCAATCAGGACATCATGGATCTCTATCGGCGCGTGCCCGTCGGCACGAAGGTCGTCGTCCTGCCCGCCGGCGCGGCAACGGCTTGACATCGGCGCGGCGACGAGGGGGAGAACGGCGATGCCGGCAACGGGCAGATCCATGACGACCCGCCGATCGGTGCTCGCGGCCGCCGCGAGTGTCCTCTGGGCGGGCGTCCTGACCGGAGTCCATGGGACGGGCAGGGCGCTGGCGGGCGGGGCGGGTCGCATCCCCGCCCACCGGCGGTCGATGTTCATCGACCGCGCCGGTCTGCGGGTGCGCAATCTGGAGGGAACGATCCTTTTCTACCGGCAGGTCATCGGGCTGGAGGTCCTCAGTCGGACCGAGCATGGTGCGCTCCTCGGCGCCGGCGGTGCGGGGTTCCTGGAACTGGAGCGCGACCCCGGTGCGGCGCCCGCTCCGGTGGGGGCCGCGGGCCTCTACCATCTCGCCTTTGAGATGCCGACACGGCCGGATCTTGCGCGCTGGATCGTCCATGCCGCTCGGCATCGCATTCCGGTGTCGGGCCTCGCCGACCATCGCGTGACCGAATCCGTCTATCTCGACGATCCGGAGGGCAACGGGATCGAGGTCTACGCCTCCCGGCCGGAGGCGGAATGGATGTGGACGGGTGGCCAGGTCGCCATGGGTGTCTTCGACCTCGATCTTGATCCGCTGTTGAAACTGGTCGACCGGAGCGAGGAGGCCTATGCCGGCGCGCCGGCGGCGATGCGCATCGGCCATATCCATCTGCGGGTCGGGGACCTCGCTGCCGCCGAGCGGTTCTATTCCGACCTGCTCGGCTTCGACGTGACCCGGCGCGCATCCGGCGTCGTGTTCCTGTCCTCCGGCAAATATCACCACCATGTGGCCGTGAACGTCTGGGAGAGCGCGGGCGCGGGCCGGCGCGGCGAGACGGACCTCGGGTTATCGTGGTTTTCGGTCGCGATAGCAGATCGGCCGGCGCTGGACGATCGAAAGGCCCGCCTGCGCAGCGCCGGCGTCCCGTTCAGGTCCATCGCCGGAGGGATAGACGTCGAAGACCCCTGGGGAAACAGGGTTCGGTTGAGGGCGATCTAGGCGTTGTCGTCACAGGACGGCTGCGAGAGCCGAGCTTTGCCGCGGCGACGGATGGGGTGGGTGCGGACGATGCGCTCCGCCGTCTCACAGGCCTTCGCTGCGCACATATTCCGCGATGCCGGTCGGCCTGATGTGCGGATAGCGGTCGTTGGCGATCGATTGCAGCTTGGCTTTCCCGGACAGCATTGCGCGCCAGTACATCAGCGGCAGCCAGGCGTACATGTTGCCGGGCTCCGCCAGCCGGCGGCGCTCAAGCTCGGCGTCGAGATCGGCGAGGGTGCCCATATTGCTGACCGTGATGGATTTGCCTGAGCCCGCCTCATAGGCCTTTACCAGCCCATGGAAATCCACGGTTTCGCCGGCCACTTCGAAGAGCGGCGGCAGGGGCTCGTCGTCGACGGCCGCCTCGGCGGTGTAGCGGGCGGCGTCGGCATAGGTCGTGAAGTCCATGTCCTTGTTGCCGTTGCCCCACAGGAAGGCGCGTCCTTCGCCGAGGTCGAATGCGCCGAGGAAGCCGAAGGTGACCCTCTTGTCGTTGAATGCGCCGATCTGAATCTGGACGACCTCCACATCGCCGCTTGCGTCATCTGCGGCGCGCGCAAAGGCGCGGCGGTCGTCGGAGTTGATGTTGTCGCCGTCATCAAGGCCGAAGATGTTGTAGGAGAAGTTGGAGGGGATGAACCGGCGCACGCCGGCCTTGCGCGCGGCCTCAAGCAGGCGAAGCTGGGCGCCGACGATGATATCAGGGCCGCCCTGGACCGCCGAGACGACCGAGAAGGCACCGGCCATCGCCCCGTCCAGCACGCCGCCCTGGTCCTCGCTCGCCAGGTCGACCTCGACGACCTCGACGCCCCGCTCGCTGAGGCTTGCGACCTTGGCGACGCTTTCGGGACGGACGAGGACGCGCAGCGTCACCTCCGGCTTTGCCAGAAGCTCTTTTGCGATCAACGAGCCCAAATCACCCGTTGCGCCTGCGAGAACGACGATCTTCTTCGTGTCGGTCATGTCTTGCCTCGTCCTGAACGTTTTTGTGGGAGCGCGCCTGAGGCGGAACGACAAGTATTTGTTCCGGATCGGCACCTGGTTCCTTTTCGTAATCCGGCATAGATAGTAGGCTCCGATCAGGCGCCGCAAGACGGCACAACAGTGTTACCGGGGTCACATGGACGGAACCGACCTTCCCATCCGCCACACGGCCGACTGCATGAAGGCCTCCCAGGTGCTGTCGCGCATTGCCGGCAAGTGGAGTGTGCTCGTCATCATGCTGCTCAGGGCGCACCCTTTGCGGTTCAGCGAACTGAAGCGCGGCATCGAGGGCATATCCCAGCGCATGCTGACCCTGACCCTGCGCAACCTGGAGCGCGACGGCCTCGTCACGCGGACGGTGACGCCGTCGATCCCGCCGCGCGTCGACTACGAGCTGACGGATCTCGGCCATTCGCTCGCCGGGCCGATCGAGGCCGTCGGCACCTGGGCGTTCCGCAATATGTCCCGGATCGAGGCCGCGCAGGCGCGCTACGACGCCACGGACTAGGCGCATGCGCATCACGCGCGGAACGACCGGCGGCGCAAAGGTGTCTGGAATGTCTGGGAGAAAAGGTGGCTCCCCGGGCCGGACTCGAACCAGCGACCCAGCGGTTAACAGCCGCTTGCTCTACCAACTGAGCTACCGGGGAACAGACGGTCGCGAACGACCGAGGCCCGTCCTATATCAAATCCCTGTCGCAATTGCCAAGAGCCAAATCGCCATGTTTTTTCGCACCGAAACGTTTTCCACCCGCAAGGACCGCGGACGTTGCCTCCACGGGTTTTCCGGCCGGGCGGGATGCTGTGCAAAGGTCTCTCTATGACGAAGGTCCGGCTCGGCAATCGCAGCGTCTCGCTGCCGGGATCGCGCATTGCCCGGATCGTCATCGGCGTGCTTCTCGTCGTCGGCGGCGTCCTCGGCTTCCTGCCGGTCGTCGGCTTCTGGATGTTGCCGCTCGGTATTCTGGTGCTTTCCATCGACCTGGCGCCGGTCCGCAGGCTCCGGCGGCGCGTCGAGGTGTGGTGGGAAAAGCGGCGACGGCGGCGCAACGGCGAGACGGAGAAGGGCCGCTGGACTTCGCGGGAAAACGGCTCCTGAGGGAATTGCCGCCTCAGGGCGCGATGAGCACGGTGGCGCCGAGAGAAAGGGCACCGATCATCAGCACCGCATAGATGCCGGCATGGAAGACGCCGGCGGCGGCAAAAAGCCCCAGGGCCCGGTCGAGGTCGCCTTCCGCCAATTCCTTCTTGCCGCCGTCGTTGACGAAGTCGTCGTCGATGACGACGCCGGCATAGACCCGCGGGCCGGCAAGGGCGATGTCGAGGGCCCCGGCAAAGGCGGCCTCCGGCCATCCGGCATTTGGCGAGCGGTGTTTCCTGGCATCGCGGAGCGCGGTGCGGAGCGCCTTCCTGGCGGCTGCGCGGTCGGCAAGGAAGGTCGCGCCGGCAATGACGAGGGCGGAAAGCCGGGCCGGGACGAGGTTGGCAAGATCGTCGAGGCGGGCAGCGGCCCAGCCGAACTCCGAATAGCGCGCGTTGCGGTGGCCGATCATGGAATCGGCCGTGTTGAGGGCCTTGTAGACAAGCAGCCCCGGCAGGCCGAAGATCGCGAACCAGAAGGCCGGCGCGACGACGGCATCGGAGAAGTTCTCGGCTAGCGATTCGGTCGCCGCGCGCACGACACCGGCCTCGTTCAGCCGGTCCGGGTCGCGGCCGACGACCTTGGCGACGGCCTCGCGGCCGCCCTTGAGCCCGTCCTTCAAAAGTGCGTCTCGGACGATGGCGACGTGCTCGTAGAGCCCGCGCTGGGCGATCAGGATCGAAGCCAGAAGGCCGATGGCGAAATCGCCGAAGGGCAGGCGGGCGAGACCCATCTGCAGGGCGATACCGATGCCGATGGCGACACTAAGAAGAACGACGACGGTGAGGACGCCGCCACCGCGC